>JAEZIF010000324.1 GCA_023416135.1 Pseudomonadota bacterium | reverse complement strand
TTTCATCTCATCTCATTCGCGCGCACCGGGGATCGTGCGGCCGGAGGCATGATGGGTCCAGCTGATTCCAGCTGGACCCATCATGCTCTAGCCGCGATCTACGGGCTCTTCTTCTCCCAGCGCGCCGCGGCGGCATCGTCGCCTTCATGGGCGCCGACCCATTTCTCGCCCGCCGGAGTCTCCTCGAGCTTCCAGAACGGCGCCTTGGTCTTGAGCCAGTCTACCAAGAATTCGCAGGCCTCGAAGGCGGCCTCGCGATGTGGCGAGCCGACCGCGACCAGCACGATGCGGTCGCCGGCTTCGAGCCGGCCGTAGCGGTGGACGATGAGCGTAGCCTCGAGCGGCCAGCGCCGGTTGGCCTCGGCCTCGATATCCTCGAGCGCCCTCTCGGTCATGCCGGGATAATGCTCCAGGGTCAGCGCGTCGATGCGATCGCGATGCAGGCCCTCACGCACATGCATCTCGCGCACCAGACCGACGAACACGGCCAGCCCGCCGATCCGCTTGTTTCCTTGGGTCAGGCGGTCGAGCTCGGTGCCGACGTCGAAGTCGCCGTCCTGGACCCGCACCGCCATGTCAGCCCCCTGTGAAGGGCGGGAAGAACGCGACCTCGCGCGCTCCCGTGATAGGCACATCGAAGGTCGCCGTGCGCTGGTCGACCGCCGCACCGAAGGCCGCGCCCTCGGCCAGCGCCTCGGCATGGCCGTTGCTGCGGCTGCGCAGCCAGACCACCAGGTCGCCGACGGTCTTCACGTCGGTCGGCGGCGCCACCTCTTCGTCGGCGACACCGACAGTGCGCTTCATCCAGGCGAAGTAACGTACCTTCATGTGGGCCCGCCTTCGGCCATGTGGCGCAGGCCGGTGCGCAGGTAGTCATACCCCGTGATCAGGGTCAGCCCAGCGGCTATCCAGATCAGCCCCACGCCGATCTGGTGAACGATCGGCGGCACGGCGTCACCCAGCAGCAGGATGGTGATGGCGCCCATCTGCGCACCTGTCTTCCACTTGGCGAGCTGGCTCACCGGTACGCTGACATGCAATTCGGCCAGGAACTCGCGCAACCCCGACACCAGGATCTCGCGCGCCAGGATGATCAGCGCCGCCAGGACATTGACTCCGCTCAGCGTGCTGTTGTCCACCAGCATCACCAGCGCCGCTGCCACCAGAAGCTTGTCGGCGATCGGATCGAGGAAGCGGCCGAAGCGCGAGATCTGGTGGTAGCGCCGGGCGAAATAGCCGTCGAACCAGTCGGTGATGCAGGCGATCGCGAACAGGCTCGCCGACACCCATTGCGCCCAGCCGTGATCGAGCCAGAAGCACGCCACCACCAGCGGAATCGCCGCAATACGCGACAGCGTCAGCAGGTTGGGGAGACTGAACATGCCCGTCCTTCTTAGCGACCGCCCCGGAAGTGGTCATGGATTTTCTGGGCGAGCGCGTCGGAGATGCCCGGCACCGACTTGATATCGTCCAGGGTGGCGACCGCAACTGCACGGGCGCTGCCGAAATGATGCAACAGGGCGCGCTTGCGGCCGGCGCCGATGCCCGGCACCTCGTCGAGCGCCGACCTGGTGATGTCCGCGGCGCGCCGCGTGCGATGGGTGCCGATGGCGAAGCGATGCGCCTCGTCACGCAGCCGCTGCAGGAAATAGAGGACCGGATCGCGCGGCTCGAGCGAGAAGGGAGGCTTGCCGGGCATGAAGAAGCGCTCGCGGCCGGCGTCCCGGTCGGGCCCCTTGGCGATGCCGACGATGGCAATGTCTTCCAGGCCGAGCTCGCTCAGCACCTGGCGCGCCACTTCGAGCTGACCCTGGCCGCCGTCGATCAGCACGAGGTCGGGCCAGCTCTCGTCGTCGCGCTCCGGATCCTCGCGCAGGGCGCGGCCGAAACGGCGCGTCAGCACCTCGCGCATCATGGCGAAGTCGTCGCCCGCCGCACCTTCGGTCTTGATGTTGAACTTGCGATAGGAGTTCTTGACGAATCCGTCCGGGCCGGCCACCACCATGGCGCCGATCGGCGCGCTGCCCTGGATGTGGCTGTTGTCGTAGATCTCTATGCGCTCCGGCGGTCCGTCGAGGTTGAATACGCGGGCGACGCCCTCCAGAAGCTGGCGCTGCGTGCCGCGCTCGGCCATGCGCCGCGCCAGCGCCTCGCGGGCATTGATCACGGCCTGATCGAGAGCGTCCTTCTGGTCGCCTCGCTTGGGCTGGCGAATCTCGACCTTGTGGCCTGCCGTCATGGCGAGCGCGCTTTCCAGCAACTCGGCCTCGGCGACGTCGTGGCTGGTCAGGATCAGCTTGGGCGCCTGCCGCGATTCGTAGAATTGGCCGATGAAGGCCGACAGCACGGCGGGCTCTTCGAGATCCCTGGTGTGGCTCGGGAAATAGGCACGATTGCCGAGGTTCTGGCCGGCGCGCAGGAAGAATACCTGCACGCAGACCTGGCCACCCTCGCTGTGGGCGGCGAAGATGTCGGCTTCGTCGATCGACGGCAGGGCGATCGACTGATGCGACTGGATGTGGGCGAGTGCGCGGATGCGGTCGCGCAGGACCGCGGCGCGTTCGAATTCGAGATCGACCGAGGCCTGTTCCATGCGCTGCGACAGTGCTTGCTGGACTTCGCGGTTGCGGCCGCCCAGGAAGCCGCGCACCTCGTCGACGATGGCGCCGTACTCGGGCTTATCGATGCGGCCGACGCAAGGCGCGGTGCAGCGCTTGATCTGGTACTGCAGGCAGGGCCTGGTCCGCGTCGAGAATACGCCGTCCGAGCACGAGCGCAGGGGGAACGCGCGCTGCAGGGCGTAAAGCGTCCGGTTGACGGCGGTGGCCGAAGCGAACGGGCCGAAATACTCGTTGCCGGGATCGCGTGCGCCCCGGTGCTTGGCGAGCTGCGGCCACTCGGTGTCGCGGCGGATGACGATGTAGGGGAACGACTTGTCGTCGCGCAACAGCACGTTGAAGCGCGGCTTGAAGCGCTTGATCAGGTTGTTTTCGAGGAGGAGCGCCTCGGCCTCGCTGTCAGTGACCGCGAACTCCATGGTCCTGGTGCCGGAGACCATGCGCAGCAGGCGGGTGTCGAGCCGCGTCGGCTGGGTGTAGGCGGCGACCCGGCTCTTGAGCGAGCGAGCCTTGCCGACATAAAGAACCTCGCCGTCGGCCGCGATCATGCGGTAGACGCCCGGCTTGCGCGGCAGGGTGTGCACGAACTCGCCGATGATGCGCATACCGTCGGCCAGCGAGCCTTCGCTGGGCGGTGCCTCATCGGCGGGTTTCAGGTCGAGGTCGGTTTCGTCGCTCACGGGGTCCTGCCGCAATGCATCCCTACGCCGGCGCCGGGTTGCAAGAAAGTGAGCCACCAAGGGCCCATCGAGAGCCATGTGGGGAACTCTGTGAACAAGCCCGGTGTCAGCTCACCGTTGCGCCATCGTCACTGTATTGACTCAATCCAGGGGCGATGGCAGCAGGTCGCTATTTGGGCGTTAATTGCCTGATTTCAATACGGAATTCAGCCTGGGGACGGACTGAATATGTCACTGGTAGCGGCAGACGTTCTCTTTTTGATCTAATCGTCTGCCGCATTCCAATGTGTGGGTAAGTTCGTCGCTTTACAGCACCGACAACATGCGTCCGACCAGCGGATGGCGCACCACGTCCTTGTCCGTCAACCGCACCACGGCGACGTCGTCGAGCCCTTCCAGGCGCTTGGCGATCGCGCCCAGTCCCGACAGTTCGGGCAGCAGGTCGGTCTGGTCGGGATCGCCCGTCATCACCATGGTCGAATGCCAGCCCAGCCGGGTCAGCAGCATCTTCAGCTGCCCGTAGGTGCAGTTCTGCGCCTCGTCGATCAGCACGAAGGCGTTGTTCAGCGTGCGGCCGCGCATGAAGGCCACCGGGGCGATCTCGATCGTGCCGTCGTCGAGATTCTGGCGCAGGCGTTTGGCTCCCAGCCGGTCGTTGAGCGCGTCCCACAAGGGTCGCAGATAAGGATCGAGCTTCTCGCGCATGTCGCCGGGCAAGAATCCCAGGTTCTCGCCGGCCTCCACTGCCGGCCGCGACAGCATGATGCGCGAGACGGCGCCGGCCTCGAGCGCCTCCACGGCAGCCGAGATGGCGAGGTAGGTCTTGCCGGTTCCGGCGGGCCCCAAGGCTACAGTCAGCGGCTTGGTGTCTATCGCCTCCATCAGGATGCGTTGGTTGTCGCTTCGCGGTCGTATTTTTCGGATGTAGCTCTGATCGCGGTCGTTGGCCGGAGTGTGGTCGAAGACGAGGTTGTGAATACGGGCGCTATCGATGGCGTGCAGCTTGGCGCGGCGTGCGGCGCGTTTGGCCATATTCGTACTCCGGAGGCTTGGTCAGAGGAGCGGGAACCGGCCGCCCAAAAGCAAAACGCCCCCGCAGGCGGAGGCGAGGGCGATCGGTGGTCAGGCAGAAGGTGCGGCTGACAGGGCACGCGGTGGAGGGTCCACCGGTGATCTGATTTCCGTCGGGGCACGAGCACCTCGGACGGATAAGCACCTCCTTCAGCTACCGGGGGGAAGCCTACTCTGATTGGGACGGCCCAGCCACAATATTGTGGGTCGATGCGCAAGATTCACACTATGGAAGGGGCGGCGTACCCTCGGCCGCCCGTTCGTGGACGAGACGGCCGGCGGCGTAGGTGGCCTGCACCGCACGGTCGTCGCCGAGCGTCATCTGGATGAAGAGCTGCTCGGCGAAGTCGCGGGCGAAGCCCATACGGAAGTCGATCAGCGGCGTCGAGCGCATGTCGAGCACGACCAGGTCGGCTTCCATCCCCGGGGCGATGCTGCCGATGCGATCATCGAGATACATCGCCCGCGCCGAGCCGCGCGTGGCGAGATACCAGGCGTGGCCGGCCGACAGGGCCTGCTGGTTGAGCTGGGCGGCCTTGTAGGCCTCGCCCAGCGTCGCCAGGATCGAGAACGTCGTGCCGGCGCCGATGTCGGTGCCGATACCGACGCGCACCGGCCGCCTGGCCATCAGCGCACGCGCGAGATTGAAGGCGCCGCTGCCCAGGAAGAAGTTCGAGGTCGGGCAGTGGGAGATGGCAGCGCCGCAGTCGTGCAGGCGCTGCAGTTCCGGCTCGCCGAGCCAGATGCCGTGGCCGAACACGGCGCGCTGCCCGCAAAGACCATGGTGATCGTAGACGTCGAGATAGTGCCGCCGCTCGGGGAACAACTCCTTGATCCAGGCCACTTCCTGCTGCGTCTCGGCGATATGGGTCTGCATCAGGCAGTCGGCGTGCTCGCGCCACAGGGCGCCGGCCATCGCCAGTTGCTCCGGTGAACTCGATCCCGCGTAGCGCGGCGTGATGGCGTAGAGCAGCCGGCCGCGGCCGTGCCACTTGCCGATCAGCTCCTTCGATTCATCGTAGCTCGACTGCGGTGTGTCGCGGAGCGCCTCGGGCGCATTGCGGTCCATCATCGCCTTGCCGGCGGCCAGTCGCAGCCCGAGCGTCTCGGCCTCCTCGAACAGCACGTCGACCGAATGCGGATGGACGGTGCAGTAGACGCAAGCCGTCGTGATGCCGTTGCGCATGTTCTCGCGCAGGAACGCGCGGGCGACGGTGCGGGCGTACTCCTTGTCCGCGAATTTCAGCTCGGCGGGGAAGGTGTACCGGTTCAGCCAGTCGAGCAGCTGCGTGCCATAGGCTGCCATCATCGGCGTCTGCGGAAAATGGACGTGGGTGTCGATGAAGCCCGCGGAGATGAGCGCGTCCTTGCCGAAGTTGCGGATCTCGATGCCGGCCGGCAGCTCTGCCAGGACGCGGCTCGCCGGCCCGAAATGCGTGATGCGCCCGTCCGCCATGGCGACGATGGCATCGGGCTCGTGGACCATCGCCTTTTCCAGGCCGTCCCGGAAAGGATCGCCGATGAAGGTAAGGGCAGGTCCGCGTAACGCGGCAGGGCGAGGCGAAGGGCCAGACATCGCGCCGACGTTCGCATTGAACCGGCTCGCGTGAAAGGTCTTCGCGATTTGCGCGTGGCGACCCTCGTTGCCCAACTTCAGCGGCGGGGCAGCGCGTACAAACCGGTTGCCCAGTGTCAGTCGTGCTAACCTTCGGCGCTTGCCGGCCGGGCTGCTGCGCGGCGCCCTGGCGCGATGGACACTGTGGTCGTGTCACCGGATCTTCCGGCGCTTCGTCGGCGACCTGAGCGGCAGGCCGCGGCTGCCTGCCTGGCACAGCGGCTACGAGAATGTCCTGGCGAAGGACGACTGGCCTGACACCAGGGGAGACGACCGCGAGACCGACGCAGGCAGCAGCCACGCGCCGTGGGGGGTGCTCGACTACAACCGGAGCCCGGCGGCGATGGTCATCCGCGCGCTTCACCACGTGCTCGGGCGTGCCGTCCGACAGCTACAGCCTCGAGATTCGCGTCATCGCGCGCGAGGCAGTGTGGACACTTATCTGAGCCACAAGACGATAGCGGCCAAGGTGACAACGGCGAAGTAGTGTCGAGCGGTCTTCTCGAAGCGTGTGGCGACGCGGCGGAACTGCTTGAGCCTGGAGAAGCAGCACTCGACCAGATGGCGTTGGGCATAGAGGTGCTTGTCGAGGGGGTGTTTTGTGGCTCTGGACGGGTTGTTTGGGATGACCGCCATGGCTCCCTTTGCCGCGATGCCCGCCCTCAGCTTGTCGCTGTCATAGGCCGTATCGCCCATGACGACGTCGGCAGGCAGGTCTTTGAGCAGGACCTCGGCTTGAGGGGCGTCGCCTTTCTGTCCAGCCGTGAGCCTGAAGCGGACTGGGCAACCGAGCCCGCGCACCGCCATATGGATCTTGGTACTCAACCCGCCGCGGGAACGGCCGAGGGCCTGATCTTCAGGCCCCCTTTTTTGGCCCCAGCAGCATGCTGATGGGCGCGAACGATCGTGGAATCGACGATCAGATACTCGAAGTCCGGATCGTCAGACATGGCTTCGAAGATTCGTCCCCAGACACCCTTGTGGCTCCAGCGGCTGAACCGGCGAAAGACGCTGTTCCATTCGCCGAACACTTCCGGCAGATCGCGCCACGGCGAGCCCGTCCGCACGATCCAGAGCACGGCTTCCACAAACATCCGATTGTCGCGCCCGCAAGAACCCCGCGTACGCTCGTCACCGATGATGTGCGGCGATAGCCGCTCCCACTGATCGTCTCGCAAGATCAGACGGTCCAGAACTCCCAAGGCTGTCCTCCAAAAGACAGCCTTGAATCACAACTCAGCCCGCCGCGGAACCCCAAGAGTCCACACCACCGAGGCCGCCGCTCGAGACTATCAGGATCCCGCGATCTACATCGGGCAGACGCACAGTGGCCACGCTGCGCTCCCCACCTGACGTCTCGCCTCCTCGGACCGTTTACACTTGCAATTTCAGGATGCAGATCTCGATTGCTACACGCTTGCGGCTTGGCCGAGGGCAGCCCACTGTATCGACGGTGGCAGGGGCGGCGCCCTTCAGACCAAGGGGAGAGCTCAACGCATGTCACAGCTTCGCATTCTCGTGACGGGCGGCAGTTCTTTCAGTGGTCTGTGGTTTGGCAATGAGCTGGCCCGGGCCGGACACCTTGTTACCGCTCCGGTGGTGCGCAACTTGGAGAGCTATTCCGGAACGCGCAGAAAGCGGGTCGAGCTCTTGCAACAGTTTGCCTCCGTCGAATGGCAGTGCCCCTTCGGCAGCGATCGCTTCCTTGAGCTGGTGGAAAAGCACTCCTTCGACGTTCTGTGTTGCCACGGAGCGCAGGTGCTCGACCACCGAAGCCTCGATTTCGATATCGTTGCTGCCCTCGCAGACAACATCCGAGGGCTGCCACAGGTATTGCAGCTGATGTTGAAGCGAGGACTGACTGCCGTCGTCCTGACAGGCACGTTCTCGGAGCAGGATGAAGGGGCGGGGACGGGTCCCCTGTCTGCCTTTCAGCCCTACAGTCTTTCCAAGGGCCTGACCGCTCAGGTGTTCCGCTACTGGACGTCCGCATTGGGCGTCCGGCTCGGCAAGTTCGTCATGCCAAATCCTTTCGGGCCTCTGGAAGAGGAACGCTTCGTCGCCCACCTCGTGCGCAGCTGGAGGCTCGATACACCGGCAAAGGTGCATACGCCTCGCTATGTGCGCGACAATGCGCCGATAGCACTGCTTGCCGCCACCTATCGCGACTACGTTGAAAGGCTCGTCGATGGTCGAGCGGCTGCGCGCACCAATCCGAGCGGGTACATCGAAACACAGGGCGACTTTGCGCAACGAGTCGCCCGTGAACTCGGCCACCGCCTGAAGCTCGCGACGCCGCTCGAGCTGGCCGAGCAAACCGATTTTCGGGAACCGATGATGCGCGTCAATACGGAACCCATGGACTGGAAAGCACTCGGTTTGAGTGAAGCTGCGTCGTGGGACCAACTGGCAGGGTATTACAGTGAGCCCGAGAGCGCCTTGGCGCTCCACTTTCATCCTTTCCAGTGATGGCTTCCGTCAGCCGGACCACTGCCTGGGCACGCTGAACGCATTGCGGCCGGTGCAGAGCGATTGCAGGCACTGCAGCGCGCCCCCATGCCGCACAGTGCTGGCACGTGCATGCGCGAGACGGTGCCGGCCCGTGACGTTACCGTTGGGTATGACCGCGCCGTGGCCTCACAAACCCTTCACCTTTCGCGCCCTGCAAAAGACTTTCGGCCCCATGTGGGTGCGATGCGACGTCTGTCGGCGCTACGCTCCCCTGCGCCTCACGGGTCTCCTCGACGCCGACTATCGCACGAAGCGGTTCAGCTGCTCTCGCTGCGGCTCTGCAGCCTGGGTATGCGTGGTCGAACCGGTCAGGGAGCTGGGCATGCAGGACTATCGGCTGGACGAGATCGAGGATCCGCGGCGCCACCCGGCGGCCGCCGATCGGCTACCGGGTAGGCAGCCGAGCCGGAATATCGAACGTTCAGGCGAGCTGCCGGGCCGCAAGATTGACCCGCGGCGCTAGATTTTGACCAAAATAGGCTTCGGATGTGCGGTCCCAAATGAACGCGCATGAATGCGATCAGCACCGAGGTGCGGTGCGGGTCCGGTAGCCGTCGTAATATTGGCTTCCGCAGACGACCTGCTGCTGAACGACGTCGTCGCGATACCCGTTCTGGCCGCGGTTCGTCACGGTCACCGTGGTATAGCGACGGCCGTCAGCCTGATTGTACCAGCCGCGATTCCCTTGCTGATTGCCGTAGTTGTAGTTCGGCGCCGGCGGCGCATAACCGTACCGTGGACCGGGTGCGGAGCCGTAGTAGCCGGTGTTGTAGTACGGGTTGCCGTAGGCGGTCGGTGCCGGTTGATAGTAGCCGCTCGGCGCGCCATAGCCGTCGCCCTGACAGGCCGCAGCGGCCAAGCCAATGCCTCCGACAAGCATAAATCTCGAAAAGTGCCTCAACATCTCATTCCTCCCAGGAAGATGTCCGAATGCCCCAGCTACTCGATCATTCTGTTCTCTTGAAGACAGAGAACGGTCTGGGGGCCGAACCGGTTCCTTTCTCCCGCGTTGGCGCAGCCAGGCTTGGAGGGCTTGCCCTGGCGCTGCTCTGGTAGGAGGCCTGCCGCAGCAGTCACAACAGTGGCTGTAGTGCGGCGGCGAGCAGGTGGCTGATAATCCGGTTTCCGCGGGCATTCAGATGCGCTCGTCCATACAGCCGTCGGCGCTCGGGCTCGGCGGCGAAGCGTTGGTAGGTGTCCAACGTTGCAAGTCCATTCGCTGCCGCATGGCTTAGAATGGCACGCGTCAAGGTACGCTGCTCATCGGCGCTGGCCCCGCTGGTCCACGCTCGAGCATCATATTGCGCCACGATGAGGATTTTTGCGCAGGATTCGGCTTGCAGCCTCGCGAGGCGTTCAATGACGCGCAGGCAAATCGTGCGACCGGTCCCGGGTCGATGGATTCGTGAATTATAGCCTGTCAGGCGCTGCAGGATCGGCGGCAATTCGACCAGAATCCGCTCGATTCGGACCCGCGCGTTGAGCGGCAGCCTCGTGCGATCTGGCACCGGCACACCCTTCAGGATCAATTCGCTCCCGTCGATTTCGAACCATGGTTTGTCATGCCACCACAGGCGGCGCATCTCGGTTCAATGAATATCCTCGGCGATGAAGCTGACGATGATGACGGACGGCTGGTGCGTTTCGGCAATGCGCTCGGCCCTCAATACGATCTGGTCGAAGCCATAGCCACTTACGCCTGCGTTCAGTACGCGTTTCCCTGAGAGGGTCTGCAATTGCGCCGGCCAAGCTTCCCGGTCCCCGACGTCCTCCCCGTAGGTGTAGGAATCTCCGACCGCCGCGATCAGCCCATTGGACGATGGAGGAGTTGCGCCTGCCACTCGGGATCCATCGACATCTATGGTGACCGGCCCCCCGTTTTCCATCGTGCCTTTGACCCCGGGTCGCGGGACGTAACCTAGGAGGCCGTCATGAGCGCGCAATATCTTGTGGGCCATCGCTCATGTTATCCGAGCTGCGGCTTGATCCACTCGGGCGCTCGTCAGTAGGGCGGGAGAACAACGGGGATCGCCCGCGATGTTGCCCTGATGCTACCCCGAAAGAAACAAGGGGCTAGCCGATGGCGGCTAGCCCCTTGACTTGATGGTGGAGCCAGACGGGATCGAACCGTCGACCTCTACAATGCCATTGTAGCGCTCTCCCAGCTGAGCTATGGCCCCGAAAATTCTGCCCTGGGCGGCGCGAGGTATAAGTCCTGGCTCGCGCACTGGCAACAGTGCGTAGACCGGTTAGCGGTCGCCCTCGCCCTTGTCGTCCTCGACTTCGACCTCGACCTCCAGATCCTCGGCGTCGTCGCCGAGATCGTCGGCTTCGTCCAAGGCCTCGTCGCCCTCGACATCGGGCAACTCGTCGCCAGCCAGCGCCGCCTCGTCACTCTTTTTCTTGGCAGCCGCCTTGGCCGCCGCCGCAGCGGCTGCCGCCGTCGCCGCCGCCGTGGCGGCCGCAGCGCCGCGGCCGCGACGGACCTTCACGAAGTCCTCGCGATCGTGTTCCCGACCGCACTTGGGGCATTTGATCGGCCCCTTGTTCAGGTCGTAGAAACGCGCAGCACAGCTCTGGCAGGTGCGCTTAGTACCCCAGCTCGCCTTCACCACGCAGAAACTCCTGGAATTCCGCAGAAATCGGCCGAATCGGCCGCGAGGGAGGGCGTATGTCACGCGTCTTTCACCCTGTCAAAACCAAATTCCTCCATGGTAGGAGGGCGCAGCGTCGCATTTCTGCCGTCTTTTCGGGAGGTTGTCCTGTCTTTGCGTACTCATTCGGCCAAGCTCGTCGCCCGTCCGGTCGGCCGTCTGCAGGGCCGGATGCGCGCGCCGGGCGACAAATCGGTCTCCCATCGCGTCCTGATGCTGGGCGCCCTGGCCTTGGGCGAGACCACCGTGCGGGGGCTGCTCGAAGGCGAAGACGTGCTGGCGACCGCCTCGGCGCTGCGGGCACTGGGCGCCGAAGTCACGCATGAGCGCACTGCCGGTCTCTGGCGCGTACGCGGTTTCGGCGTGGGCGGTGGCCGCGAGCCCGCCGACGTGCTCGAGCTCGGCAATTCCGGCACCTCGGCGCGCCTGCTCGCGGGCATCCTCGCCAGCCATCCCTTCACCAGCATCGTGACCGGCGATGCCTCGCTGCGCCGACGGCCGATGAGGCGGGTGATCGAGCCGCTCACGCGCATGGGCGCCCGCTTCGAGGGCCGCGAAGGCGGTCGCCTTCCGCTTGCCATCGTCGGCACTGACGAGATGGTGCCGATCGAATACCTTCTGCCGGTGGCCTCGGCGCAGGTGAAGAGCGCGATCCTGCTGGCCGGCCTTAACACCGCGGGCGAGACCTCCGTGATCGAGCCCGAGGCCACGCGCGACCATACCGAGCGCATGCTGCGCCATTTCGGCGCCGACGTGCGCGTGACACCCGCCGCCGGCGGCGGCAAGCGCATCACTGTCGTCGGCTGGCCGGAGCTTCTGGGCTGCGACATCGTCGTGCCGGGCGACCCCTCGTCGGCCGCCTTCGCCGTCGTCGCTGCTGCGATCCGGCCGGGAAGCGACATCACGGTCGAGAATGTCGGCATCAATCCCCTGCGCGCCGGGCTCTACCAGACGCTGCGCGACATGGGCGCCGACATCGCCTTCGAGAACGAGCGCGAGGTCGGCGGCGAGCCGGTAGCGGACCTGCACGTCAAAGGCGGCGCCTTGAAGGGGGTCGACGTGCCGGCCGAGCGCGCGCCGTCGATGATCGACGAGTATCCCATCCTCGCCATAGCCGCCGCCTGCGCCGAGGGCACGACGCGAATGCTGGGCCTGGCGGAACTGCGCGCCAAGGAAAGCGACCGGCTGGCCAGCGTCTCGGCCGGCCTTCTTGCCAACGGCGTGAAGCACGAGATGGGCGCGGCCGATCTCGCCGTTCACGGTACCGGCGCACCGCCCGCCGGCGGCGGCCTGGTCACGACGCAGCTCGACCATCGCATCGCCATGTCGTTCCTGGTGCTGGGGCTCGCGGCGCGCGAACCGGTGGCGATCGACGATGGCTCGCCGATCGACACCAGCTTCCCGGGCTTTGCCCAGTTGATGAACGGACTGGGTGCCCGTATCGAGGCGGCGTGAAACCCCTTCTCATCGCCATCGACGGACCGGCGGCCTCCGGCAAGGGTACGCTCGCCAAGCGGCTGGCGGCCCACTTCAGGCTGCCCCACCTGGATACCGGCCTGCTCTACCGGGCGGTCGGCTGGGCGACCGCGCATACCAGCCGGACACCGGCAGAAGCCGCTGCTGCCCTGCAGGTGGCCGACCTCGACAATCCGGCGCTGCGCGGCGACGAAGCGGGACAAGCTGCCTCGAAGGTCGCAGCAATTCCGGAGGTTCGTGCCAACCTCTTGAAATTTCAAAAAGAATTCGCATATCAAGCGTCGGGCGCCGTGCTCGACGGGCGCGATATCGGGACCGTGATCTGCCCCGACGCGCCGGTGAAATTATTCGTCACGGCCAGCTTGGAAGCGCGGGTCGAGCGCCGGTACCGGGAGTTGCGCGAGCGGGGTGCCGACACTATAAAGCCGCGCGTTCTTGCCGAGATGGCGGAGCGGGACCGTCGCGACAGCGAACGGGCGGCTGCACCCTTAATGGCCGCGCCCGATGCTTACCACCTCGATACCAGCGATATGGATGCCGACGCGGCCTTCGCCGCTGCCTTGGCTTTCATTTCGAGCAAGGGCTTTCGATCTGCCGGGCCGTAAGTCGCCGCCGGTGGAATCGAAGACTTCGAGCGGCGATTGCGTGCGGGGTTCGCTCCGGGCGCGGTTTCAAGGCAGTGGATCCGCCGGACTTAACCGGTTGGCCGACGGGCGGCAGCGTTTCGCCCGGGATCGAGAAGGAAGAGGTATTGGATGGCTAAGGGCAGCGCCCTGCGTAAACAGCCGAACGACGCCGCCAGCGCGGAGTTCGCAGCACTCCTCGAGGAATCGCTCGGCGGTTCCTCGAGTTTCGAAGGTACGGTCGTCAAGGGCCGTGTCGTTCGTATCGCCAATGATTTCGTCGTGGTCGATGTCGGACTGAAGTCCGAAGGCCGCGTTGCACTCCGTGAATTCGCCAACGGCGGCGGCGCCCCCGAAGTCCGGGAAGGTGACACCGTCGACATCTTCGTCGATCGCATGGAGAACAAGGACGGCGAGGCCGTCCTGTCGCGCGACAAGGCGCGCCGCGAGGAAGCCTGGACCCTGCTCGAGAAGGCGTTCAACGATCAAGAGCGCGTCATGGGCACGATCTTCGGCCGCGTTAAGGGCGGCTTCACCGTCGACCTGTCGGGCGCCGTGGCCTTCCTGCCCGGCAGCCAGGTGGATGTCCGCCCGGTGCGCGACGTCGGTCCGCTGATGGGCCAAGCCCAGCAGTTCGCCATCCTCAAGATGGACCGCCGCCGCGGCAACATCGTCGTGTCGCGCCGTGCGGTCATGGAAGAGACCCGCGCCGAGGACCGTACCCGCCTGATGGGCGCCCTGTCGGAGGGCCAGGTGCTCGACGGCGTGGTCAAGAACATCACCGACTACGGCGCGTTCGTGGATCTGGGCGGCGTCGACGGCCTGCTGCACGTCACCGATATCGCCTGGAAGCGAATCAATCATCCGTCGGAGGCCCTCACCATCGGCCAGCAGGTCAAGGTGCAGGTCATCCGCTTCAACCCCGAGACGCAGCGCATCTCGCTCGGCATGAAGCAGCTGATGAGCGATCCGTGGGACGGCGCGGGGGCCAAGTACCCGGTCGGCCTCAAGCTCAAGGGCCGCGTCACCAACATCACCGACTACGGCGCCTTCGTGGAGCTGGAGCCGGGCGTCGAGGGTCTGGTGCACGTCTCCGAGATGAGCTGGACCAAGAAGAACGTCCATCCGGGCAAGATCGTATCGACCTCGCAGGAGGTCGAAGTGATGGTGCTGGACGTCGACATGTCCA
>JAEZIF010000220.1 GCA_023416135.1 Pseudomonadota bacterium | reverse complement strand
GCCAGCGCTGGTCGATCTCGAACGCCGTCTTGAACACCGCCTTCTCATGGTCGTCGAGGCAGTCGAGATGCTGCACCGAGCCCTGGTTGACGGTGATCGAGGTCCAGGTGTCGTCGTCGTTCTTGCCTTTCTGATCGAGCATCTTCTCGAGGTACGGGTTGCGCACCACGAACGAGCCCGACAGGGTCTTGTGGTTGTAGACGTTGGCCGCCGACGGCTCGATGCCGGGCGAGGCGCCGCCGCAGATGATCGAGATCGAGGCGGTGGGCGCGATCGCGAGCTTGTTGGAGAAGCGCTCCTCGACGCCGAAGTCGGCGGCATCCGGGCAGGCGCCGCGCTCCTTGGCGAGCGACCTGGAGGCCTCGTCGCACTGGCCGCGGATGTGCTTGAACATCTTCTTGTTCCACACCTTGGCCATCACCGATTCGAGCGGCACGTTGTTGGCCTGCAGGAAGGAATGGAAGCCCATGACGCCGAGGCCGACCGAACGCTCGCGCATGGCGGCGTAGGTCGCGCGCGCGAAGTCCGAGCCCGCATTGTCGATGAAGCCCTGCAGGACGTTGTCGAGGAAGCGCATCACGTCCTCGATGAAGGTCGGATGCTCGTGCCACTCGAGATAGGACTCGAGGTTCAGCGAGGAGAGGCAGCACACGGCGGTGCGCTGCTTGCCGTGATGGTCGACGCCGGTCGGCAGTGTGATCTCGCTGCACAGGTTCGAGGTCTTGACCTCGAGGCCGGCGAGCTTGTGATGCTCCGGGCGCGCCTTGTTCACGTGATCGACGAAGACCAGGTACGGCTCGCCGGTCTCGATGCGCGCGGTCAGGATGCGGATCCACAGATGCCGCGCGGAAACCTTGCGCTGCACGGCGCCGTCCTTGGGGCTGACCAGCGCCCATTCCTCGTCGGCCTCGACGGCGCGCATGAAGGCGTCGGAGATCAGCAGGCCGTGGTGCAGGTTCAGCGCCTTGCGGTTGGGATCGCCGCCGGTCGGCCGGCGGATCTCGATGAACTCCTCGATCTCGGGATGGTTGACCGGCAGATAGACGGCGGCCGAGCCGCGGCGCAGCGAGCCCTGGCTGATGGCGAGCGTCAGCGAGTCCATCACGCGGATGAAGGGCACGACACCGGAGGTCTTGCCGTTCATGCCGACCTTCTCGCCGATCGAACGGAGGTTGCCCCAGTACGAGCCGATGCCGCCGCCGCGCGCGGCGAGCCATACGTTCTCGTTCCACAGGCTGAGGATGCCTTCGAGGGAGTCGTTGGCCTCGTTCAGGAAGCAGGAGATTGGCAGGCCGCGGCTCGTGCCGCCGTTGCTCAGCACCGGCGTGGCCGGCATGAACCAAAGATTGCTGATGTAGTCGTACAGCCGCTGGGCATGCCCATCGTCATCGGCATAGGCCGAGGCGACGCGCGCGAACATCTCCTGATAGCTCTCGTCCGGCAGCAGATAGCGGTCGGAGAGCGTGGCCTTGCCGAAGGCGGTGAGCCGGGCGTCCCGGGAGGGATCGGTAACAACCCGCGCACCACTGCGAACTTGAACGACATCAAACAATTGCGGCCCCCATTCTTGCTTTTGTCCACAGCTGTGGATGGAACAGACTGTGGAAGGATACCTAGATGTTGGGAGGGCTATTCGGTGAGCCCCTATTCCTTGATGATACGCCCCGCGAAAGCCGTGTCATCGCCAAATTTTTACCCCGCCTGTGAATCTGAAGAATGAGCACCCAAGATACTGAAAAATAATATAAAAATGTCCTTCCAGAATTTGGGAATTTGACCGTGCGCGAACCTTCGCATGCGCAGCAACGGAAGAGAACAAAACGCGCTTTCCCGCGGATTCCTAGGGCCAGGAACAGAAACCGCAGCAAATCGGCTATCCTGCGTCGGGACACCCTTCAAAACACAATATGTGGTGGGCACTTTCGGCCACACCGATCTCCGTCGTCAGAATGTCATGGTCGGACGTAACATCGTGGGCCAACACCGATACCGACCGGGAGGGCGCTGAAATGGCCACTGTACTGGCCCCGCGTGTCTATGGGCTCGATGCCATCTGCGCTGCTGCCCTGGCGAGCGGCGGCGAGGACGCGGCCCATTTCGCCCGCCGCCTGTACGCCCGTGTCGCCGAAAAGGACCTTGCCGGCGCATCGGCCGACCAGCGAGCGGGCGCCGCAGTCTCCCTGCTCGCCTTCGCGCGCCGCCGCCTGCCGGGCGTCGCCAAGGTGCGGGTGTTCAACACCAGCGCCGACCACGGTTTCGAGAGCCGTCATACGATCGCGCAGATCGTCAATGACGACATGCCGTTCCTGGTCGATTCGATCGCCAACGAGTTCAATCGCCGCGAGATCAACGTCCACCTGCTGGCGCATCCGGTGCTGCCCGTGCGGCGCGACCTCGACGGCGCCCTCTTCGGCTTCGCTGTCGAAGCCGGCGAGCGCGCCAAGCCCGAGTCGTTCATGCACATCGAGATCGACCGCCAGGCCGATCCCGCTGTGCTCGACGCGCTCGCCGCCGCCCTCACCCGCGTGCTGGCCGAGGTTCGCCTCGCCGTCGAGGACTGGCGGGCGATGCGCCGCGCCTGCCTCGACGCCATCGCCGATCTGGCGCCCGGCCGGTCACAAGGCATCGCCGAGTACGAAGACTTCCTGCGCTGGCTGGAGGCCGACCATTTCACCTTCCTCGGCTATCGCCGCTACCGCTATGTCGAGGACACGGCGCAGCCCGGCGGCCTGCGCTACGAGATCGTGCCTGGCTCACCGCTCGGCATCCTGCGTCGCGACGAGATACGCCTGTTCGAGGCCGGGCTGGGCGGCGGCGAGGCGATGTCGCGCTTCGCCCGCGGGCCGTACAACATCCTGATCGTCAAGACCGATCGCCAGTCGCTGGTCCATCGCAGCGGCCCGATGGACTGCATCATCGTCAAGACCTATGACGCCAACGGGCACGTCACCGGCGAACGCCGCCTGGTCGGCCTGTTCACGTCGGCGGCCTATCACGCCACGGTGCGCGACGTGCCGCTGCTGCGCGGCCGCGTCGACGGCATCATGCGCCGCTCCGGCTTCGACGTGCACAGCCACGATGGCAAGGCGCTGCTCGCCATCCTGGAGGCCTATCCGCGCGACGAGCTGTTCCAGATCGACGAGGACACGCTCTACGATCATGCACTCGGGATCCTGCAGTTGCAGGAGCGGCGGCGCGTGGCGCTGTTCGCCCGCCGCGATGCCGTCGGCCGCTTCGCCACCTGCCTGGTGTTCGCGCCGCGCGAGCGCTTCGACTCGGCGCTCAGCGACCATTTCGCCGTCCTCCTCGAACGGGCGTGGCGCGGAAAGGTCCTGTCGGTCGACGTCTCGGTCAGCAGCGATTCGGCGCTCGCCCAGGTGCTCTACACGCTGAAGCTCGAATCCACCGACTCGCCGACGCCCGATCTCGCCGAGCTCGAGCTTGCGCTGGCCGACGCGGCGACGTCGTGGAGCGATCGCTTCCATACCGCCCTGCAGGAGAAGCTGGGCGAGGTCGAGGGCCGCGCTTCCGCCCGCCGCTGGCGCGACTGGTTCCCCACCGTCTATCGCGACAGCTTCGATGCCGGTGCGGCCGTCGCCGACCTCGACCTGGTGCAGGCTGCCGCCGCCGGCCGGCCGTTCGGCGTCCGGCTCGACCGCGCGCCCGACCTGCCGATGCATCGCTTCACGCTCAGGCTGTTCCATCCCAAGGCGCCGCTGGCACTTTCCGACATCCTGCCGCTGGCGGAAAACCTCGGCCTGCGCGTGCTGAGCGAGGCGCCGTTCCTGCTGAAGTCGCCCCAGGCAACGGGCGACGAGGCGGTGGCGCTGCAGGTGCTGAGCGTCGAGACCGCCGACAAATCGCCGGTCGATCTCGCCAAGGCGGGGCCGCGCTTTGCCGAGGCGCTCGACAAGGTGTGGGCGCGTGCGCTGGAGAGCGACGGGCTGAACCGGCTGGTCCTCGCGGCCGGACTGGCGTGGCGCGAGATCGCGATCCTGCGCACCTATGCCAAGTATTTGCGCCAGGCCGGTATCGCTTTCAGCCAGGACTACATGGAGCGCGTGCTGTCGTCGCACCCCGCGATCGCGCGGCTGGTGATCGACCTTTTCCTGGCGCGCTTCGATCCGGCGATGGGCGAGGCGACGTCCGACACCCGCAAGCAGAAGCTCGGCCGGCTCGAGGCGGAGATCGCCGACCTGCTGGAAGGCGTGGCGACGCTCGATGAGGACCGCATCCTGCGGCGCTTCCTCAACGCCGTGCGCTGCACCCTGCGCACCAACTACTGGCAGGCCGGCAAGGACTGGATCTCCATCAAGATCGACAGTCGCGCCATCGACGAATTGCCGGCGCCGCGGCCGCTGGTCGAGATCTTCGTCTACAGCCCGCGCATGGAGGGCATCCATCTGCGCGGCGGTCGGGTGGCGCGCGGCGGCATCCGCTGGTCTGACCGGCGCGAGGACTTCCGCACCGAGATTCTGGGCCTGATGAAGACCCAGATGGTGAAGAACGCCGTAATCGTGCCGGTGGGCTCCAAGGGCGGCTTCTACGTCAAGCGCCCGCCAATCAACGGCACGCGCGAGCAGGTCCAGGCCGAAGGCATCGCCTGCTACCAGACGCTGATCCGCGGCCTGCTCGACCTCACCGACAACTACGCCGCGGAGGGCATCAAGCCGCCGGCCGACGTGGTGCGGCACGATCCCGACGATCCCTATCTCGTGGTCGCCGCCGACAAGGGCACGGCGACCTTCTCCGACATCGCCAATGCGCTGGCCCGGGAATGCGGCTCTGGCTCGACGACGCCTTCGCCTCGGGCGGCTCGGCGGGCTACGACCACAAGAAGATGGGCATCACCGCCCGCGGCGCCTGGGAGTCGGTGAAGCGCCACTTCCGCGAGCTGGGGCAGGATATCCAGACCACGCCCTTCACCGTGGCCGGCGTCGGCGACATGTCGGGCGACGTGTTCGGCAACGGCATGCTGCTCTCCCGGCACATCAAGCTGATAGCCGCCTTCGACCATCGCCACATCTTCGTCGATCCCGCGCCCAATCCGGCGACGAGCTGTAATGAGCGCAAGCGGCTGTTCGACCTGCCGCGCTCGTCGTGGATGGACTACGACAAGTCGCTGCTGTCGGCGGGCGGCGGCATCTACGACCGTGCCGCCAAGTCGATCGCCCTGTCGGCAGAGGCGCGCGCCGTGCTGGGCATCGAGGCGCCGACCATGACGCCGGTCGACCTGATGCGGGCGATCCTGACGGCTCCGGTCGACCTGCTCTATTTCGGCGGCATCGGCACCTATGTTAAGGCTTCGAGCGAGACCCAGGCCGATGCGGGCGACCGCACCAACGATTCGCTGCGCATCAACGGCGACCAGGTGCGGGCCCGCGTGGTCGGCGAGGGCGCCAATCTCGGATTCACCCAGCGTGGCCGCGTCGAGACGGCGCTGGCCGGCCGCAAGATCAACACCGATGCCCTCGACAACTCGGCTGGCGTCGACACGTCCGATCATGAGGTCAACATCAAGATCGTCACCGGCGAGGCGATCCTTCGCGGCGCGTTGAAACACGAGGATCGCGACGCTCTCCTGTTCTCCATGACCGACGAGGTGGCCAATCTGGTGCTGCGTCACAACTACCAGCAGAGCCAGGCGATCAGCGTCGCCGAGGAGCAGGCGGGCGAGGAGCATGATCGGCTGGAGCGCTTCATGCGCGCCCTCGAGCGCAACGGCCGGCTCGATCGCGCCGTCGAGTTCCTGCCCGATTCGGCCGCCATGCGGACGCGTGGCCAGAACCGGCAACATCTGACCCGCCCCGAGCTCAGCGTGCTGCTGGCTTACGCCAAGATCGATCTCAACGACGAGATCCTCGATTCCGACCTGCCCGACGACCCGCTGCTCGAGGGCGAGCTTCTCCGCTACTTCCCGACGGCGCTGCAGGAGAAGCACGAGCCTTCGATCCGCGCCCATCGCCTGCGCCGCGAGATCACGGCCCTTCAGGTCGTGAACTCGCTGGTCAATCGCTGCGGGCCGACCTTCGTGCGCAACATGGCGGGCCGCACCGGCGCGAATGCGGCGGCCATCGCCCGCGCCTTCGCCGTCGTGCGCGATGCCTGGAAGCTGCGCGACCTGTGGGGCGACATCGAAGCCCTCGATCCCGCGCTCAGGGCCGAGGCGCAGATCCGCATGCTGGTCGCCTCGCAACGCTTCCTGACGCGTACCGTTCAGTGGGCGTTGCGCCGCCTGCCGCAGCCGATCGATGCGACGGCCGCGACCGCCGATCTCGCCGTATCGGTGACGGCGCTGGGCGATCTGCCGGCCGATCTGATCGGCGACGCCGAGAGCAGAGCACTGGCGGAGCGCGCGGCGGCCTTCGAGGCGATGGGCGCACCGACCGGCGTCGCGCGCCGAGCAGCCGCCCTCGAGACCTTGGCGGCTGCGGGCGATCTCATGCTGGCGGCACGCGCCAACGGGGTGAGCATCGAAACGGCGGCGCGCCTCTACTTCCGGCTGGGTGAAAGGCTGTCGCTGGCCCGGCTGGCGACCGCGGCGCGGAAGCTGCCGCGCGAGGGCCAGTGGCCGGCGCAGGCCGCCTTGGCGGTGCAGGACGAGCTCGTGACCCTGCATGCCGATCTCCTGGCATCGGCGCTGGGCGCCGCGGGGCCGCAGGCGGCCGACGATGCCGATGCCGCGATCGCGCGCTGGAGCGATCCGCGCAAGCTCGCCCTCGATCGCGTCGATCGCCTGCTGAAGGAGGATCTGGCGGGCGCCGGCACGCTCGACCTCGCCATGCTCTCGGTCGCCACGGCAGAGCTGCGCACGCTCGTATAGGAGGTACCATGGCCGCTGAATATCCCGTGAAGAAGAGCGACGCCGAGTGGAAGAAGCAGCTCGACCCGCTGCAGCATCACGTTCTGCGCGACCACGGCACCGAGCGACCTTTCACCAGCCCGCTGAACGACGAGAAGCGCAGCGGTACCTTTCGTTGTGCCGGTTGCGGCGAGCCGTTGTTCGAGTCGGGCACCAAGTACGAAAGCGGCTCGGGCTGGCCGTCCTTCTGGGCGCCGATGCAGGGCGCGGTCGGCACCTCGACCGACACCAGCCACTTCATGACCCGCACTGAAGTCCATTGCGCCAAGTGCGGCGGCCATCTCGGCCATGTCTTCCCGGACGGGCCCAAGCCCACCGGGCAGCGCTATTGCATGAACGGCGCAGCGCTCAGGTTCGAGGAGAAGGAGTAGGCGGCTCGGGCAGAGCGTAAAGGTCTCCGACGACCAGCCGGAGGTTGGCACGCACGGCCTGCCAGTTGGCATATCGCATCCGTTTGGCCCCGACGGCACCAGCGTCGCGTCGAGCCGGAAGCGCCCATTGCCCGCGCTTCCCAGCTTCGTGCTGGCCAGGGTGCGCACCAGCGCCTCCCGGAAGTCCGCGTTGCTGATACATAGTCCGGCTGACTGGCGCAGCCGGCAAGCGACAGCAACGCGACCGTCGCCAGGACTCTCGCGTTCAAGGTGGTGGCAGCCCGTAGAGGTCCTGCACGAGCTGCTGCAGGTTGGCGCGCACTGCGCGCTGATCGGCGATGCGCAGGCGATTGTTGTTGTCGATGGCGTCGTCCAGCGTCGCCGTGCCCAGCCCCTGCAGCGTCCTGTCGTAGACCACGGCGCCATTGGTGGTGTCGGTCAGGCGCCAGGCGATCGCTGCCGTCACCGTCATGGCGAAGCCGGCATAGGGCCGGCTGAGCGTCAGCAACAGGCCGTCGAGGCGGAAGCGGCCGTTGGCCGGCCGGCCCAGGCCGGCATTGGCCAATGTCTGCACCAGCGCCTGCTGCACCTGGTCGGGGCTGACCGACGACGTCCACGGCGTGCCGACATCGCGGCCAAGCGCGACCGAACCGATGGTGATGGCATTGCGATAGACCGGGGCCGCGCCGTGACCCAGCGGCACACCGGCAACCATCGCCGAGTACGAGGCGGGCGGCGCGCAGGCACCGGCGCAAGCGAGTGAGAGCGCCGCCAACAACAGGCGGCGGGATGGCAGCTGCATGTCAGGTCGTCGGCTGATCGCCCTGCGGCGGCGGGGGAGGCGGCGGAGCATCCTCGCACTGCGCCCAGGACGGCGCGGCAGCGGCGAGCAGAATGGCGAGAGCCAGGCTGAGAAGACGGGTCATCGGCGCCTCCAGGACCTTCAGTGAATCACAGGCCTTTGGCGAAGTCGATCAACAGTTGGCTGACCTCGGTCGGACGCTCCTGCTGCACCCAGTGGCCGGCACCTTCGAGAATGTGACTGCCGCGCAGGCCCGGGAGGGTCTTGGGGAAGGCGTCGAGCTGGGCCTGGGCCGCCGGGAAGCGCAGCACGCCGTCGCGGCTGCCGGCGATGAACAGCGACGGCTGGCGGATCGGCTGCCCTCGCCACGGCGCGCCCAGCTCCCAGTTGCGCCTGAGATTGCGGTACCAGTTCAGGCCGCCGCGAAAGCCGGTGCGTGAGAATTCTTGCGTGTAGTAGTCGAGATCGGCCTCGCTCAGCCAGGAGGGCAGGCTCGGCGGATCGACGGTGTTGCTGAGCAACGTGCCGCTGCCCAGGCGGGCGAAGCCCTTGCCCTTCTCGGTGAAGTCGCCGGCAGCGGTGAAGTAGATGCGCCGCAGCGCGCCGCGGATGTCCTGCTGCAGCTCGGCCTCGGGCACGCCGGGCTTCTGGAAGTACTGCAGGTAGAAATCGTTGATGCCGAGCTTCTCCAGCGCGGTGAGCACGTCGACATAACCGGGCGGCGCGTAGGGCACGCTCATGGCGCAGACCGCGGGAAACAGATCGGGCCGCCACAGCGCGGCGTGCCAGGCGACCGGTGCCCCCCAATCGTGGCCGACGATGATCGCCTTCGTCTCGCCGAGCGCCTTCACCAGCTCCGCCATATCGCCGACGAGATGATGGAGCGTGTACTGGTCGATCGGCTCGGGCGACTGGGTGCCGCCGTAACCGCGCATGTCGGGCGCCACGCAGCGGAAGCCCGCGGCGCTCACGCCCGTGAGCTGATGGCGCCACGAGTACCAGCTCTCCGGCCAGCCGTGGCAGAACACCACCAGCGGACCGCTGCCGATCTCGGCGTAGCGCATGTCGATGTTGTTGGCTTTGGTCGTCTTGAGCGTGACGCCGACGACGGGCGAAGGGATGTCTGCCATTGCGGCAGTCTACCCGCGCAAATGTACTGGATGCGAGAGCCTGGCGCGCACCGAGGCGCGCGAGCCGAGCAGCAACGAGCCCAGGAAGAACAGACTGGCGAACAGCACGATCACCGGGCCCGACGGCAGGCCGGCATGGAACGACACCAGCAGGCCAATGAAGGCCGAGGCAAAGGCCATCGGCGCCGCGACCAGGGTCATCGACCATACTTCGCGCGCCCAGAACGAGGCGGCGACGGCGGGCAGCAGGATCAGGCCGAGCGCCATCAGGGTTCCCAGCGCCTGAAAACCCGCCACCATGTTCAGGACGGCAAGCGCGAGAAACAGGTAGTGGTAGACCGAGCCGCGGATGCCCATGGCGGCGAGGAAGCCCGGGTTGAAACATTCGACGACCAGCGGCCGATAGATCGCGGCGAGGCCGACCAGCGTGAGGGTGGCCGTCGAGACCACCAGCCCCAGCGCGGTCTCGTCGACGGCGAGAATGGCGCCGAACAGGATGTTCATCAGGTCGACTGCCGAGCCGCGCAACGACACGATCAGCACGCCGAGCGCCATGGCGGTGAGATAGGCGGCGGCGAAGCTTGCATCCTCCCGCATGTTCGAGAAGCGGGCGATCACGCCCGACACCAGCGCGGTGGCCACGCCCGCCAGAAAGCCGCCGAGACTCATGGCCGGCAGCGACAGGCCACCCAGCAGGAAGCCGAGCGCCGCACCCGGCAACAGGGCATGGGCGAGTGCATCGCCCATCAGGCTCATGCGCCGCAGGATCAGGAATACACCGATCGCCGAGCCTCCGACCGACAAGGCGAGGCTCGCCACCAGCGCGCGCCGCATGAAGCCGAAATCAGCGAACGGCGCGATGAGGAACTCGTAAAGCACTACCCGTCGTCCCGATCAGGCGCTCATCTTCATCGGCACCTCGCAGGCGCCGGCGTGCTCGTCCCAGGCCTCGGCCATGGCGCGCGCGCGCAGCAGGTTCTCGGCCGACAGCACCCTGGCCGTTGGGCCGGCATCGACCAGTTCGCGCGCCATCAGCAGCGTGTTGGGAAAGTCGCGCCGCACCTGGTCGAGATCGTGCAGCACCGCGACCACGGTGCGCTGCTCGGCGCGCCAGCGCTGGATCACGGCCATGAGGTCGTTGACGGTCTTGGAATCGATGGCGGCAAACGGCTCGTCCAGCAGGACGAGATCGGCGTCCTGCAACAACAGGCGGGCGAACAGCACGCGCTGGAACTGGCCGACCGACAGCGTGTCGATCGGCCGGCGCTCGAAGCCCGCCAGTCCGACCGCTTCGATGGCATGCTGCGCGTCGTGGATGTCGACTTGCTTGGCGGCGCCGAAGCCGCCGAAGCGTGCCCAGCGGCCGAGCAGGACGGTGTCGAACACCGAGATCGGAAAGGAGCGGTCGATCTCCGCCTGCTGCGGCAGGTAGGCGATGCGCTTGGCCGTCGATTCGATGCGGCCCTCGATGTGAGGCGCCAGACCCAGCAGGGCCTTGAGCAGCGTGCTCTTGCCGGCGCCGTTGGGACCGACGATCGCCGTCATCTCGGCTGCCGGAATTTCCGCCGACACGTGATGCACCGCCGGATGACGATCGTAGCTAACCGTCAGGTTCACCAGGCGAAGCGCCGCGTTCACAGTGCCCACCAGGCGGCAAGCCACAGCAATGCCGCCACGCCGAGTGCCGCCACGATGCGGGTAGGCGCACTCATGGCGAGCAACGCAGTGCCGGGCGAGACGCGCTCATGCATGATGGGAATTGTTATAATATTACCCCTACAGAGTCCAGCCGTCGGGCGTTTGCTCGCGCGCCCTTGCGTGATCGCCGACTAACCGTTTGTTGATTGGCAGGAGGGGCCCGACGCGCGCATCCTCCCATCATGGCGAAACTTGCAGGTCCTGGACGGCGGTCCCTGCTGATCGGCGGCGCCGCGACGGCGGGCCTTGCGGTGACGGCGATGCGTACTGCCGCAGCCAAGCCGCAGGGCGCCACCGAGGGACCGTGGGCGGTCGAGCTCTTCACGTCGCAAGGCTGTAGTTCCTGCCCGCCGGCCGATGCCTATCTAGGCTTGTTGGCCAAGCGACCCGACATCGTCGCGCTGTCGTATCACGTCGACTACTGGGACTATATAGGCTGGAAGGATGCCTTCGCGACACGCGCCACCACCGAGCGTCAACGCTCCTATGCGCGCGTGCTGAAGCAACGCTATGTCTACACGCCGGAAATGGTGGTCGAGGGCATCGGCCACGACACGGGCCGCGAACGCGCCGGCATCGAGAGACTTCTCGCCGAAGCGCAACGCCGCTCGACCGGACGCGCTACGCCGGAATTGTCGCGCACCCAGGGCGGAGGGCTGACCGTCAAGCTGTCAGCGTTCCAGCTCGAAGGCATGCCCGCCGATGTCACGCTCGCGATCTACGACCGCGGGCATTCGACGCCGGTGGCCAGCGGCGAGAACCAGGGCCGCATGATCGAGAACTTCAACGTCGTGCGCCGTCTGCAGGTACTGAGCCGCTGGGACGGCGCGGGCGCGAGCTGGACGGTCGAGGATGCAGGTCTGCAACCCGGTCTCGGCGCAGCGGTGATCGTGCAGCACGCTGACCATGGGCCCGTGATCGGCTGCAACAAACTGGAGCCTATGGTCTCCGGCTGATCCCATCTGCACCCCCCAAGAAAGTGGTGGTGGCGAGGCCTTGCTTCGGCCACAGGCGCGCGCGAAGGTGGGCCGATGTCGCTTAGCAGCGCTGCCGGCCGGCTGACGGCCGTCCTTGGGCCGACGAACACCGGCAAGACCTACCTCGCCATTGAACGCATGCTCGGCCACGAGTCGGGCATGATCGGCTTCCCGCTGCGCCTGCTGGCGCGCGAGAACTACGATCGCATCGTCAAGGTGAAGGGTGCCTCGCAGGTCGCCCTGATCACCGGCGAGGAGAAGATCGCGCCGCCCGGCGCGCGCTACTTCGTCTGCACCGTCGAATCGATGCCGCTCGACCGTACGGTATCGTTCCTGGCCGTCGACGAAGTGCAGATGGCGGCCGATCCCGAGCGCGGCCACTTTTTTACCGACCGGATCCTGAACGCCCGCGGCCTGCAGGAAACCATGCTGCTGGGCGCCGATACCATCCGCCCGGTGCTCAACCGCCTGCTGCCCGACATCGACATCGTGGCGCGCCCGCGCTTCTCCAAGCTCGCCTATGTCGGCCCGAAGAAGGCGACGCGCCTGCCCCGGCGCTCGGCGGTCGTGGGCTTCTCGGCGAGTGAGGTCTACGCCATCGCCGAGCTGATACGCCGCCAGCGCGGCGGCACGGCGATCGTCATGGGCGCCCTGAGCCCGCGCACGCGCAACGCCCAGGTCGACATGTTCCAGTCGGGCGAGGTCGACTATTTGGTGGCGACCGACGCCATCGGCATGGGCCTCAACATGGACGTGAACCACGTCTGGTTCGCGTCGTTGCGCAAATATGACGGCCGCACGCTCCGACCGCTGCGCAACGTCGAGCTGGCGCAGATCGCCGGCCGGGCCGGCCGCCACATGAACGACGGCACCTTCGGCACCACGGCCGAGGTCGGCGGGCTCGAGCCGGAAGTCGTCGAGGCGATCGAGAACCATCGCTTCGATCCGCTGCGCGACGTCCAATGGCGCAACAGCGACCTGCATTTCCATTCCGTGCCGGCCCTGATCGCCTCGCTCAACCGGCCACCGGTCCATGCCGCGCTGCAGAGGGTTCGCGAACAGGACGATCAACTCGCTCTGCAGACGCTGTCGACGCACTCGGAGTTCCTGCCGCGCCTGCGCACGCCGCAGCGCGTGAAACTGCTCTGGGAAGTCTGCCAGGTGCCCGATTTTCGCAAGACGATGACGGAGGAGCACACAAGGCTGCTGGGCCAGCTCTTCGAGCACTTGACCCAGGGCGGGGAACGGCTGCCGGAGGACTGGATCGACAGCCACATCAAGCGTCTCGAGCGCTACGATGGCGATATCGATACATTGATGGCCCGTATCGCGCATGTGCGGACATGGACTTATATTTCGCATCGTCCGGACTGGATTCAGCGTTCGGTACATTGGCAGGAGCGGACGCGCTCTATCGAAGACAAGCTTTCTGACGTATTGCATCAGCGTCTGACCCAAAGGTTTGTCGATAGACGGGCGGCCTTGCTTGTACGAAGATTGCGCGATGAGGGTGAAATGACGTCGTCGGTCGCCGCGGCGGGTGAAGTGTCGGTCGAAGGAGAGCATCTCGGCCGCATCGAGGGATTCCGCTTCGTGCCGGATGCGACAGAGGGGCATGCCGATCAGAAGGCTGTCCTGAGCGCCGCCTTGCGTGCGCTCCGGCAGGATCTGCCCGTGCGCCTGCAGGCCTTCACCAATGCGCCCGATGGCGAGTTGGTGTTCGACGGTCAGCTGCGGGTCTGCTGGGGTGGAGGTCCCGTCGCGCGCCTGCTGCCGAGCGGCGACGTCCTGGCGCCCAAGGTCGAGGCTCTGCCATCGGATCTGCTCGACGGTCCGGCGCGCGAGGAAGTGCGCAAGCGCGCCGCGATCTGGGTCGAGACGCGCATTCGTCTCGGGCTCAGCGAATTGATGGATGCACGTGCCACGACGGAACTTCCGGCCGGCGCCCGCGGCATCATCTTCCAGCTCTGCGAGGGCCTGGGCGTGCTGGCGCGGCGGCCGATCGAGGATCAGCTCGCCCAACTCAACGAGGAGGATCGCAAGGCGCTGGCGCGGCTCGGCGTGCGGGTCGGCGTCTACTCGCTCTATTTTCCGAGCATGTTGAAGCCGGTGCCGATCCGGCTGCGGGCCGGGCTCTGGATGGTCGCGCACAACCGCGAGACCATCCCGCCGCTGCCGGCCGAGGGTCGCACCTCGATGGACCTGCCGCCCGGGGCCGAGCGCGAATTCTACGCCACCATCGGCTACCTGCCATTGGGCGACCACGCCATTCGCGCCGACATGGTCGAGCGCTTGGCGGCGATGGCGCGGCACGCCGTTCGCGACAGCCGCGAGGCTGCGCGGCGGGCACAACAGCAGCAGCAGCAGAAAAAGCCGAAGGCCGCACCCGCGGCAGCGGGCGAGGCACCCGCAACCGCATCGCCTGACGAGATCAGCGAATGGGCCATCGTCGCCGCCGCCTTCGGCGAGAGCGAGCCCGCGCCTGTCGAATCGGCAGGGGCCGAGCCGCCCGCGGTCGAGCCGGAGCCGGTCGCCGAGGCCGCGGCTCCCCAGGAGACGGCGGCGCCCGCCGACGCCTCGGGCGAGCCGGCACGAGCCGACGAGACGACGGCCGACGAGACGACGGCTGAAACGGCTGACGTCGAGGAGCCCACGGTCGAAGACACGACGGCAGAGGAGACCAAGGCCGAAGAGGCGCGCGCCGAGACCGAACGCGTCCAGGCCGAACCCACCGAAGCCGAACCCGCCGAGGCCAAGGCGAAAGAGACGCCCGCCGGCGCGCCGGCACCGGCCGCACGGGAAGCCAAGACCCCAGGCCGGGGTCCGCTGCCGCCCGGCTGGTTCCGTGCCACGCCGCAGATGATGTCCCTGGTCGGTTGCTCGGAGCCTGAAATGGCCAATGTGCTGCGCGGTCTCGGCTATCGCGTGCATCCGCCGTCGGATGAACACGGGCCGCTTTGGGCCTTTTCGGTCAAGCCGCGCTTCGTGCGCGAGCGCGAGGAACAGCGCGAGCGCCAGCGCCAGCAGCAGAGGCAGCATCGCGACCAGCGCCGCCGCGAGCGGCCCGAGCGGCCGAACGAGCGGCAGTTCTTCGCCGATTCGGCGAGGCCAGAGCGCAACAAGGACGAGCGGCGGCGCGACGGCCCTCCGAACAAGGAGCGTCGCGACGACCGTCGACCGCCCGGTGAGGGGCCGCCGCGCGAGGAGCGTCGAGGGCCGAGGCCTCCACGCCGCGACAGCGGCGGGCCGGCGCTGCGCCTTTACGCCACCACCGAGAAGAAGGGCGACGCTGCGGCCGATTCGCCGTTCGCCAAGCTGCTCGAGCTGAAGCTCGGCGGAAAGACGTAAGAGCCTGAGGCGCGATGCGGCTCGACAAGTGGCTGTGGCACGCGCGCTTCTTCAAGTCCCGCAGCCTCGCCACGCGCTTCATCGAGAAGTCGCGCTGCCGCATCGACGGCCGCGTCGTCGACAAGCCGCACGCCGCGGTGGCACCTGGCATGGTGTTGACCTTTGCGCTGGGGCCGCGCGTGAGGGTGATACGGATCGTGGCCTTGGGTGAACGTCGTGGCCCTTCTCCCGAGGCACGCACGTTGTATGACGAAATTGACGGCGATTGATTTGTGCGGCCAACGATGATTCGCCACCTTGCGCCGTACGGTGCAGCGCGTTAAGCACGCCGCCGCTCAGGAGTCCGTTGATGACCTATGTCGTGACCGAGGCTTGCATCAAGTGCAAGTACATGGACTGCGTGGAAGTCTGCCCCGTGGATTGCTTCTACGAGGGCGAGAACATGCTGGTCATAAATCCGGACGAATGCATCGACTGCGGCGTCTGCGAGCCCGAATGCCCGCCCAACGCGATCCTGCCCGATACCGAGAAGGGGCTGGAAAAATGGCTCGAGCTCAATCGCGGCCTGTCGGCCACCTGGCCGAACATTACGCGCAAGGGCGAGGCGCCAAGCGACGCGGACGATTTCAAGGACGAAAAAGACAAGTTCGAAAAGTATTTCTCGGATAAGCCAGCACCGCGTTAGGAAAAGCCACTTTACGCGTTGCAAACGCATCTTTTGCAACAGTCATGCAACTGTTGCATGGGCAGAGCGTTGCCGAAATGCAACATAGTCCGCGACTCTAGGGCGAAACTCTGATATAAGGGTCCCGTCGAACGCGGTCCAAGGTCGGTCCGCCGCCGGCTCGGTGTCCTGTTAGGTATCCGAAAACAACTCACGGATACCCGGCATTGAGCCGACACGCAAGGGGGCGTGGGCGGCGTGCCACGGTATCGCTTCAGCGCGGGGTAGGACGTGGACGTGAAGGGATCTGAAGATATGGCCAAGCCGAAGAAGATTACGGCGAAGGCGAAGGACTATGCCTTCGAAAAGGGCGATTTCGTGGTCTACCCGACGCATGGTGTCGGTCGTGTGATCGATATCGAAGCGAAGGAGATCGCCGGGCACAAGCTCGACCTGTTCGTCATCTCGTTCGAGCAGGAGCGGATGATGCTGCGCGTGCCGGTGGCGAAGGCCAAGATTTCCGGCCTGCGCAAGCTCAGCTCGCGCAAGATCATGGAGAACGCGCTGGTGACCTTGAAGGGCCGCAGCCGCGTCAGCCGCGCCATGTGGAACCGCCGGGCGCAGGAATACGAAGCCAAGATCAACTCCGGTGATCCGGTGTCGATCGCCGAAGTCGTGCGCGACCTGCATCGCAATGCCGGCCAGCCCGACCAGTCCTACAGCGAGCGGCAGATCTACGAGGCCGCCCTGGACCGGCTGGCGCGCGAGCTGGCGGCGGTCGAGCGCATCGACAAGGACGTTGCCACGCAGAAGCTGAACAGCGTTCTGCAGAAGGTCGCCTAGACGGCGAACCTGGCACACAACGAGCTGAAAGGCGGCCGGCGGAAACGTCGCGCCGCCTTTTTCATGAACCGCTCATGACTGGTCCCAACATTGCCCGCCTCGGCGACGGCGGCTGCATCTGGGCCCTCGGCGCCCAGCAGGGCAACGACCGGGCGCTCGAGGTCCTGGCCGGCATGCTCCTGCAACGCTGGCAGCGCGGCGACAAGCTGGTCGTGCTGGGCAACATGCTGGGCAGCGACGGCGATCCCGTGCGCACGCTGGACCTGATGTTGTTGCTGCGCCGTCGGCTGATGGCGGCCAACCTCGCCTGCGACGCATTCTTCCTGCGTGGTGCCCAGGAGGAGATGTGGCACAAGCTGCTCGGCCTGCAGTTCGCCATGTCGCCGCTTTCGGTGCTCGACTGGATGCTGGCGCGCGGCCTCGCCGCGACGGTACAGGCCTATGGCGGCAATATCGAGGAAGGCCGCATCGCCTGCCGTGGCGGCGCGACGGCGATCGCACGCTGGACCGTCGGCCTGCGTGAGGCGCAGATGGCGCGCCCGGGGCACGCCGAGCTCCTGAATTCCCTGGCGCGCGCCGCGCGCAGCGCCAGTGGCGCCTTGCTGCTGTCGGCGGCGGGCGTAGACGCGACGCGGCCACTCGACGACCAGGCCGACGCCTTCTGGTGGAACGGCCAGAGCGACAGCGCGCTCGATGTCGCCCTGGCGCACGGCGCCGATGCCGGCTGGACGGGATTGGCGCGGCTGGTCCGCGGCGCCGGCCCGGGCGGGGCGGCCGACGACGGCCGGGTGCTGACGGTGACGCGCCAGGCGCCGGCGCTGGTCGCACTGGATGGTGCCGGCACGCTGCTCGAACGAATCGAGTCATGACACTTCCGGACCGCACGCTCACGAGACGCGCGAGGACAGAGGTGCTCCGCAAGACTAAGGCTCGATGGTCTTCACTTGCGGCAGGCCCATCAGCTCGGCAGCATTGCCGACGCTGTTCAGCAACAGCAACCGGTCCATCTTGTAGTCGGGATAGGGCAGGCGCTGGGCGAGCTGTGCCGCGGTGGTGCCGGCGGTCGGCACGACGCGCAGGCGGTAGGGCCGCAACGCGGCCGCTTCGGCTTCGGACAGGCTGCGGAAGGTGCGGGCGGCATTGACCAGCACCTCGATGCGCTGATCGCGGTCGGATCCCTCGCTCAGGAGATTGAAGAAGCAGACGCGATCGCCGTGGCGGATGAGGACATAGCGCGCCTGGCCAAGCCCCGTGTCGGAGCCGCGCGGCCGCGCCCCGATCGCGGCCTCGGCGCCGCCGATCCGGGTCGGCTGGATGTCGGTCGGCGTGGGCTTCAGGCGATTGCGCATCCAGTCGGCGAGTCTTTCCTGAGGCCCCTCGGTGCAGGAGAAGAACAGCAGCGAGCGATCGCGGCCGACGCCCAGAACACCGTCGGTATCGTTGAACAGACGGAAGTCCCGCGGCGCGTCGAAGGCGAGCCGCAGCACCGGATGCAGAAAGCGATTGCCGCGTACAAAGCCTTCCTGCGGCGGATCATCGACCGACATGCCGTTGATGGCCGCGAGAAAGGCCTCGCGATGGGACTCGCCGGGCGCCGTGGCGTCATTGACGCCTTGAAGGGCGAGCCGCCGCTCGACCGGGGCGGGATGAGTCGAGGTCGTGCTGCGCCGATCGATGGAGTCGGGCGCCTCGCCCATAAGCTGCAATTCGAGCTGCCCCTGGCGGCGCAACTTGTCGATGAGGCTTGCCATGGCGCTGCCGCGATAGCCCGCCTTGACCAGCATTGCGACGCCGAACTTGTCGGCCTCCAGCTCCTGCTCGCGCGAATAGCGGCGCAACGCCAGCAGTCCGTCGCGCGCCACCGAACGTCCGACGGTGATCGATCCGGTCGCCGTGGTCGCCTCGACGGCGGCGTCGAGCACGCTCTGCCTCTGTCGCGCGCGCTGGGCGGCGTGGCGTTGCACGACATGGCCGACTTCGTGGCTGAGGGCGGCTGCCAGCTCGGCCTCGTCATCGAGCAGAGCGAGCAGCCCGCGTGTCACCATCACAAATCCACCGGCTGCGTGCGCATTGGCCAGCGGCTGGTCGAGCACGATGAAACGGAAGTTGCCGGCGACGGCGGACTGGCTGACGAGCTTCTGGCCGACGCGATCGACGTAGGCCTGCAGCGCCGCATCGGGATAGGCCGCCCCGACGTCGCGCTCGAGGTCGCGCGGAAGGGCCGGGATCCCGGGGCGCGACGAACTGGCCGTCTGCGACGAATCGCTGGGAAGTGCGCAGGCGGCAACGCTGGCGAGGAGCGCAAGAAGTACGAGTAACCGGCCGAAAACCACTGACCCTCCTGCTCCCCTTCGCAACCTTAGACGGTAGAGCGGATTCCGACCAGATTGAACCGCGGGCGGCTCGCGCTGGTCGGATAGCGCGCACGGCAGATGCTTGTTTCACAGGTCCGGGCGGCTGCAATCGCACGGTCAGGCTGGAACAAAAGGCGCGGCTGTGGCAGTGATTCGGGCCGAAGTCACATGCCGCGTTCAGAAACCCCACTTCGCTCCGACCTGTTCCCAGAGATTTCGCCCTTTGCCAGCGGCATGCTGGCGGTCGACGGGCGCCATACGATCTATTGGGAGCAGAGCGGCAATCCGGACGGCGTGCCGGTCCTGTTCCTGCATGGTGGCCCGGGCGCCGGTTCGGCCCCCGTGCATCGCCGGTTCTTCGATCCGCAATTCTACCGCATCGTGATCTTCGACCAGCGTGGTTGTGGCCGCTCCATGCCACTCGGCGAGCTGCACGACAACTCTACGTCCCATCTCGTGGCCGACATGGAGGCGCTCAGGATCCACCTCGGCCTCCAGCAGTGGCTGCTGTTCGGCGGCTCGTGGGGCAGCACGCTGGCGCTGGCCTATGGCCTGAAACATCCCCAGCGCGTCACCGGCTTCATCCTGCGCGGCATCTTCCTCGGCGCGCGTTCGGAGATCGAGTGGTTCCTGCACGGCATGCGTGCGATCTTCCCCGAAGCATGGCGCGACTTCGCCGAGCATCTGCCGCCAACCGAACGCGCCGACCTCTTGGGCAACTACTATCGTCGCTTGACCGACCGCAATCCCGACAGCCATCGGCCGGCGGCACGCGCCTGGAGCCGTTACGAAGCGGCCTGCTCGACGCTCTATCCGACGGCGCGTGCGCCGTTCGAATCCGACCATGGCGGTTTCGCCCTCGCCTTGTCGCGCATCGAGGCGCACTATTTCGCCAACGGCACGTTCGTGCCGGAGGGCTGGCCGTGGTCGGATCTCGAGCGCATCCGCCACCTGCCCTGCACCATCGTCCAGGGCCGATACGACATCGTCTGCCCGCCGGTCACCGCCGACGCGCTGGCGCGCGCCTGGCCCGAAGCGCGCTATGTCGTCGTGCCCGACGCCGGCCACAGCGCGCTCGAGCCTGGCATCCGCGCGGCACTGGTCAACGCCACCGAAAGCTCGCGGCTGGCGAGCAGCGACGTAGACCTGTTCGCGCCGCGCTTCCCTTGGGAAACCTGAAGAGGAAGCCTGACGCATGACGTTCGAGCTTCCGCCGGAGCAAACGGGTGCCGCGGCCTGGTACGGCCCCGCGATGGCCAGACGTTCTGATTGGCTGATGCCGCTCAGCCCTGCTGAGATCGCCGAGGTCGAGAGTGCCGCAACGGCGCTGGCGCGGCGCGGTGCCGACATCGCCGCCATCACGCCCGCGGACTTTCCGCTGCCGACGCTCGGGCCCAGGCTCAAGGCGCGCGTTCGCGACGACGTGCTGAACGGCCGCGGCTTCCTGCTGCTGCGCGGCCTTCCGGTCGAGCGCTGGTCGTTGCGTGAGTCGGCGACGGCGTTCTTCGGCCTGGGTGCGCATCTCGGCAGCGCGCGTTCGCAGAACGGCAAAGGCCATGTGCTGGGCCACGTGCAGGATCTCGGGCTCGACGTGCACGATCCCAACGTGCGCATCTACCAGACCAACGAGCGGCAGACCTATCATACCGATTCCTGTGACATCGTCGGACTGCTGTGCCTGAAGACGGCAAAGTCGGGCGGCCTGTCGGCGCTGGTGAGCTCGACGACGATCTTCAACGAAATGCGTCGTCGCCGGCCCGATCTGCTGGAGATCCTGTTCCGGCCGCTCGCCACCGACCGGCGCGGCGAAGTGCCGGCCGGCCAGAAGCCGTACTTCGAGATCCCGGTATTCAACTGGCACAAGGGTTTTCTGACGGCGATCTATCAGCGGCAGTACATCGATTCGGCCCAGCGCTTCGCCGACGCGCCGCGCCTGACGCCGGCCCATATCGAGGCACTCGACATGTTCGATGCGCTCGCCAACAACCCCGAGATCAACCTGTTCATGGAGTTCAAGCCGGGCGACGTGCAGCTCGTCCACAACCACACCATGCTGCATGATCGCACCGGGTTCGTGGACTGGCCCGAGCCGCAACGGCGCCGACATCTGCTGCGCCTGTGGCTGGCGGCGTCGGACGCTCGGCCATTGCCCGACGTCTTCGCCCAGCGCTACGGCACGGTCACGATCGGCGACCGGGGCGGCATCATCGTGCGCGGTACCGAGTTGCACGCCCCGCTGGAGGCGGTGTGACGCGGCTGCAACCAGGGGCGATGGGGTGGTTGACCCCGGACGCCGTCGTCCCTAAGTGAAGGCCCGCTCAAAGAAACCACTTGTAATAGGGATAACGTATGGCCAGCGATCCAACCGCGGGCGGCGCCCCGGCTGAGATGCCGGTCGAGCCGGACGACCAGATCGACGTTTCCGGTACGCCGGAAGCGGCGGGTGATCTGCAGCAGCTCCAGGCCGAGAAGACCGATCTGCAGGACAAGCTCCTGCGCGCGCTCGCGGAGACACAGAACGTGCGCCGGCGCGCCCAGCAGGACGTCGAGCGCGAACGCAAATTCGGCATCGAACGCTTTGCCAAGGACGTGTTGTCGGTTGCCGACAATCTCGGGCGCGCCCTGTCGGCGCTGCCCGGCGATGCCGGCGCGGTCGACCCGGCGCTGGGGAACGTGATCGTTGGCGTGCAGGCGACCGAGCGCGAATTGCAGTCGGTGCTGGAGCGCCATGGGGTGACGCGCATCGAGGCGCTAGGCAAGCCATTCAATGCCGAGTTTCATCAGGCGATGATGGAGATCGAAGACCCCTCCGTGCCCGCCGGGACGGTCGTACAGGAGCTGATCCCGGGCTATCTGATTGCCGGCCGCCTGCTCCGGGCGGCCATGGTGGGGGTGTCCAAGGGCGGCCCCGTGGTCCGGCCCGCCAGCAACGAGAACTAATTCGTGGCCGGGGCCTGAAAAGGCCTCGAAATGCGTCAGATTCGTCAGTTTTCGGCCCGTCAAGTCATTGCAGCCAAGCCGATAGGACCTATATAGCCCCTGTCCTGACCCGGTTTTTCCGGCAGGTAACACATCAGGGGGTCGGCTGGGTGCCTTAGGGGCCGAGACGACCTGCCAAGGGAAGAGAGAGCAGTCATGGCAAAAGTCATTGGTATCGACCTCGGTACGACCAATTCGTGCGTCGCGGTCATGGAAGGCGGCGA
>JAEZIF010000205.1 GCA_023416135.1 Pseudomonadota bacterium | reverse complement strand
AAGTTCGGCGTGCGCAGCATCTCCGCCTCGGTCTTCTGCACCAGATCGCCGATGTAGATGATGTTGTCGTTCTTCAGGCAGTTGGCCGAACGCACCGACAGCTCGAGCTCGTCGACCTTGCGCAGCAAGTTGCGATTGAACGGGAAGTCGTCCTGCTGCTCCTCCTTTCGGACCTCGCGCGGCTCCTCGAAGTTGATGAAGAGCTGCAGCTGGTCCTGCAGGATCCGGGCGGCCAGCGCCACCGCGTCGTCCGGACGCGTCGTACCGTTGGTCTCGACGGTCATCGACAGCTTGTCGTAGTCGGTGACCTGGCCGACGCGGCTGTTCTCGATCTTGTAGGAGACGCGCTTGACCGGGCTGAACACCGAATCGACCGGAATCAGGCCGATCGGCGCGTCCTCGGGCCGGTTGGCCGAAGCGGGGATGTAGCCCTTGCCGGTGGCGACCATCAGCTCCATCGAGATCGAGGCGCCGTCGTCGAGCGTACAGATCAGGTGCTTGGGATCCATGATCTGGACGTCGCCAGGCAACTCGATCATGCCGGCCGTGACCTCTCCGGGACCAACGGCGCGCAGGTATAGACGCTGCGGGCGGTCGCCCTGCATCTTCACCGCCATGGCCTTGATGTTGAGCACGATGTCGACCACGTCCTCGCGGACGCCAGGAATCGACGAGAACTCATGCAGCACGTTGTCGATCTTGATCGACGTGACGGCCGCACCCTGCAGCGAGGAGAGCAACACGCGGCGCAGCGCGTTGCCGAGCGTGAGACCGAAGCCGCGCTCGAGCGGCTCGGCGACGATGGTCGCGGTGCGACCGGAATCGACGCCGGCTTCGGTGACAAGCTTCTCCGGCTTGATCAGGTCCTGCCAGTTCTTCTGAAGCACGAGGGCTACCTCTCTAGACCGGTTGGTACAGGCGCGCCCGAACGGCTCGCCGCAGCATTCTCAAGAGCGGGCAGCGCAAGAAGCGCGCCGCCACGGCCAAAACTCAGACGCGACGCCGCTTCGGCGGACGGCAGCCGTTATGCGGGATCGGCGTCACGTCGCGGATGGCGGTGACGGCAAGGCCGACCGCCTGCAGCGCGCGTAGCGCCGACTCGCGCCCCGAACCCGGGCCGCGCACCTCGATCTCGAGCGTGCGCATGCCATGCTCCATGGCCTTGCGGCCGGCATTTTCGGCAGCCATCTGGGCGGCGAAAGGCGTCGACTTGCGCGAGCCCTTGAAGCCCTGCTGGCCCGATGACGACCAGGCAATGGTGTTGCCCTGCGCGTCGGTGATCGTGACGATCGTATTGTTGAACGAGGCGTTCACGTGAGCAACGCCAGCGATGATGTTCTTGCGCTCCTTGCGGCGAGGGCGCGCGCCGGAGGCGGCGCCGCTCGCGGCGGCTGCAGGCTTGGCCATGGTCCGAATCCCTTCGACTTACTTCGTGACTTTCTTCTTGCCAGCGATCGGCTTGGCCGGGCCCTTGCGGGTGCGCGCGTTGGTATGCGTGCGCTGGCCGCGGACGGGCAGCCCGCGGCGATGCCTGAGTCCGCGGTAGCAGGCGAGGTCCATCAGACGCTTGATGTTCATCGCCACTTCACGGCGCAGGTCGCCCTCGACCGTATAGTCACGGTCGATGGTTTCGCGGATGCGGATAACCTCGTCGTCGGTCAGCGTGTTCACACGCCGCGACACGTCGATCCCCACTTTCCCCAGGATCTCCTTGGCTTTCGCCTCGCCGATCCCATGGATGTATTGCAGCCCCACTACCACGCGCTTGGCAGTGGGAATGTTCACACCGGCTATACGAGCCAAAGTTCCAACTCCTTCAAAGACTTACGGCGCGCTGACGCGCGCCCGTATCACTTCCGCTGGCCCCGGAAAAGCGCGCGATTATAGGGATGCGCGTGCCCGAGTCAACGGAACTCCAACTTGTCAAGCCCCCGATAAAACCCCGGAAATTTGACGGTAAACCTCATCCATCGGCGCCATTCCGTCGACTTTCCGCAGCACACCGCGGGCCCCGTAATAAGGCAGCAGGGGCTCGGTCTGCGCTCGGTAGGCGCTCATACGTATCTTCATGGTCTCTGCATTATCATCCTTGCGACGAGTGAACTCCTTCGCCCCGCAGACGTCGCAGACCCCGTCGACCTTGGGGCGCTTGAACTTGTCGTGGTATCCGGTGCCGCACTTGGCACAGGTGAAACGGCCGACAATGCGCTCGGTCAGCGCCTTCTCGTCGACCTCCATTTCGACCACACGGTCGAGCTGCTTTCCCGCCTTGGCCAGCATCTCGTCCAGCGCCTTGGCCTGGGCTTCGGTGCGCGGAAACCCGTCCAGGATGAAACCCTTGGCGGCATCCGGCTGCGCGATACGGTCCTGGATCAGCCCCACCATCAGCGAATCGGGCACCAGCTCGCCCCGCTCCATGATGCCCTTGGCGTTCTGGCCGAGCTCGCTGCCTGAGGCGACCGCGGCGCGCAGCATGTCGCCGGTCGAGAGCTGGACCATGCCCTTCTCGGCCTGCAGGCGCTGCGCCTGGGTGCCCTTTCCGGCGCCCGGCGGTCCCAGAAGGATGATATTCATCGACCACGACCTCGCAAACGGGCCTTCTTGATGAGACCCTCGTACTGATGGGCCAGAAGGTGCGCCTGGATCTGGGTCACCGTGTCGAGCGTCACCGAGACCACGATCAGGAGGCTGGTGCCGCCGAAGTAGAACGGTACGCCGCCGCGAGCGATCAGCAGCTCGGGCAAAATGCAGACTGCCGAGAGGTAGAGCGCGCCGACCACGGTCAGGCGATTGAGGATGTATTCCAGGTACTCGGCGGTGTTCTTGCCCGGACGGATGCCCGGCACGAAGCCGCCGTTCTTCTTCAGGTTGTCGGCCGTGTCGTTCGGGTTGAAGACGACGGTCGTGTAGAAGAAGCAGAAGAAGACGATCAGGCCGACATAGGCAAGGAGGTATAGCGGCTGGCCGTGGCCGAGATAGGTCGAGATCCACTGGATCCAGCCGGGCTCGCCGGTGTTGCCCTGGAACGAGGCGATGGTCGCCGGGAAGAGCAGCAGCGAGGAGGCGAAGATCGGCGGAATGACGCCCGAGGTGTTGATCTTGAGCGGCAGGTGCGAGGCCTCGCCGCCATACATGCGGTTGCCGACCTGGCGCTTGGGATACTGGACGATGATCCGCCGTTGCGCGGTCTCCATGAACACCACGACCGCGACGACGACGATGACGCCGACCGCCAGGGCGATGATGAACAGGGCCGACAGCGCGCCGGTGCGGCCGAGCTCGAGGGTCTGGATCAGGGCGCCGGGCAAGGCCGCCACGATACCGGCGAAGATGATCAGCGAAACGCCGTTGCCGACGCCGCGAGCGGTGATCTGCTCGCCGAGCCACATCAGGAAAAGCGTGCCGCCGACCAGCGTGACCACGGTGACGAAGCGGAAGAACACGCCGGGATCGATCACGACGGGCCCGGCCGTGGCCACCTGGCTTTCCAGGCCGACGGCGATACCGTAGGCCTGGAAGGCCGCCAGGATCACCGTGCCGTAGCGCGTGTACTGGTTGATCTTCTTACGGCCAGCCTCGCCCTCCTTCTTCAGCGCCTCGAGCGACGGCACGACCGTCGTCAGGATCTGCATGATGATCGAAGCCGAGATGTACGGCATGATGCTGAGCGCCAGCACCGACATGCGGCCGATCGAGCCTCCCGAGAACACGTCGAGCAGGCCGGCGATGCCGCCGGCATTCTGCTGGAAAATCTCGGCCAGGGCGTGAGGATCGACGCCGGGCACCGGGATGTAGGCGCCGACGCGGAACACTACCAGTGCGCCCACGGTGAACCACAGGCGCTTCTTGAGCTCGGTCGCCTTGCCGATCGCGCCCCAGTTCAGGTTGGATGCAAGTTGCTCAGCCGCGGACGCCATGGAACCTCACGTCGTGAACGGTTCAGGCCGCCTCGGCCTGCGCCTTGGGCGGCAGCTCGACCTTGCCGCCGGCCTTCTCGACCGCGGCGATCGCCGACGCCGAGGCACCCGCGACCTTCACTTCGATCTTGCTCTTGATCTCGCCCTTGCCAAGGAGGCGCACACCGTCCAACGACTTCTTGAACAGCCCGGCGGCCTGCATGGCGGCGGCGTCTATGGTCTTGCCGGCGTCCAGCTTGTTCTCGTCGATCGCCTTCTGCAGCGTGCCGAGGTTGACCACCTGCCACGCCTTCTGGTTCGGCGGCAGGAAGCCGCGCTTGGGAATGCGGCGGTAGAGCGGCATCTGGCCGCCTTCGAAGCCCTTGATGGCGACGCCCGTGCGCGACTTCTGGCCCTTGACGCCGCGTCCCGAGGTCTTGCCCTTGCCCGAACCGATGCCGCGGCCGACGCGCATGCGCGCCTTGCGGGCTCCGGCGTTGTCGGCGATTTCGTTGAGTTTCATCGTCGATCCCTTCAAGCCACCGACTCAGGCGGCCTTGTCGTCTTCAACGCGCACCAGATGGCGCACCTTGTTGATCATGCCACGCACCTCGGGGCTATCCACGAGCTCGCGGCTGCGATGGCGCTTGTTCAGTCCCAGGCCTTTCAGCGTGGCGCGCTGGTCGTCCGTGCGGCCGATGTGGCTGCCGGTCTGGGTAATCTTGATCGTCTTCTTGCTTTCGGCCATGACCGCGCTCCTTAAGCCGTCGCCTCGGCGGCGGCGGTGGTCTCGTCACGGCGGCCCAGCAGGTCGCCGCCCTTCTTGCCGCGGCGGGTGGCGACCATGCGCGGCGAGTTGAGCAGCTGCAAGGCAGCGAACGTCGCCTTGATCATGTTGTGCGGATTTGACGTGCCGACCGACTTGGCGACGATGTCCTTGATGCCGAGCGTCTCGAACACCGCACGCATCGGACCGCCGGCGATGATGCCGGTTCCGGCCGGAGCGGCCCGCAGCGTCACCTTGCCGGCGCCAAAGCGGCCCTTGACGTCGTGATGCAGGGTGCGTCCGTCGCGCAGCGGCACGCGGATCAGGCCGCGCTTGGCCGCTTCCGTCGCCTTGCGGATCGCCTCGGGCACCTCGCGCGCCTTGCCGGCGCCGTGACCGACGCGGCCACGCTGGTCGCCGACGACGACGATTGCGGCAAAGGCGAAGCGCCGGCCGCCCTTCACCACCTTCGCCACGCGATTGATGGTGACCAGCTTGTCGGTCAGTTCATTTTCCTCGTCGCGGTCGCGGTCGCGTCCACGATCACGCGGGCCACGGCCGGAACCTCCGGGTGAACGAGCCATGTGCTAACTCCTCAGAACGACAGGCCGCCCTCACGGGCGGCAGTGGCCAGCGCCTCGACGCGGCCGTGATACATGTAACCGCCGCGATCGAAGATCACTTCTTTCACACCGGCGGCGATTGCGCGGGCGGCGATCAGCTTGCCGACCTCGGTAGCCGCCGACTTGTCGGCACCGGTCTTGATCTTGCCCTTGACGTCGGCGTCGAGCGACGAGGCCGAGGCGAGCGTCGCCCCCTTCTTGTCGTCGATGACCTGGGCATAGATGTGCTTGCCCGAGCGGAAGACGCTGAGGCGCGGACGGCCGCCGGCAGCCTGGCGCAACGCATGGCGCGTGCGCCGCTGGCGGCGAGCGAAAAGGGCATTGGTCTTGGACATGGTCGGCCTCTACTTCTTCTTGCCTTCCTTGCGCCGGATCGTCTCGGTCGAGTACTTGATGCCCTTGCCCTTGTAGGGCTCGGGCGGACGCAGGCTGCGGATCTCGGCCGCGA
>JAEZIF010000177.1 GCA_023416135.1 Pseudomonadota bacterium | reverse complement strand
CCCGCGGTGATCCTCGCCGGCCAGCTCAAGGAGATCTGGATCGACGCCGAGATCGACATCATCGAAACCTCGCAGTGGTTCGCCAAGATCGGCCGCAAGGCCTACTCGGTGGGGCTGAACACGACCGGCAACGGCGTCGACGATCCCGACCAAAATTACTTCGAGAACTTCTCCTGCAAGTCGGAACGCAACTACACCGGCTACTGCAACCCCGAGATCGACAGGCTGTTCGAGGTCCAGTCAGCGGAGACCGACTTCGAGAAGCGCAGGAAGATCGTGTGGGAGATCGACCGCCGGCTCCTCGAGGACGGGGCGCGGCCGGTCATCATGTGGAACCGCTCGGGCACCTGCATGCAGCCCTACGTCAAGGGCTACGTGCAGCAGGTCAACAGCGTCTACAACGGTTTCCGCTTCGAAGACGTCTGGCTCGACCGCTGATCGTCGCGATGGCGACGCATCGCTTCATGCTCCTCGCCCCCTGGCGGGGCGAAGGAATCCGGGCAAGACTAGCTTCCGACACCTGCGGCTCGACACGCGGGGCAATCGGGAAGGAAACGGTAATGCGTCCAATGATTCTGTTGGGCAGCCTGACGGCTGCCCTTGCTTTGAGTTCGAGCGTAGCGCTGGCGCAGAAGAGCGGTGGCGTCCTGAAAATGTACCATCGCGACAACCCGCCGAGCGCCTCGATCCACGAAGAGGCGACCAACTCGACGGTGGTCCCGTTCATGTCGCTGTTCAACAACCTGGTGCTCTACGACCAGAACAAGCCGCAGAACAGCCCGAGCGACATCGTGCCCGACCTCGCCAAGTCGTGGACCTGGAGTCCCGACAACAGGAACCTGACCTTCAAGCTGCAGGAGGGCGTGAAGTGGCACGACGGCCAGCCCTTCATCGCCAAGGACGTGGTCTGCACCATCGATCTCCTGACCGGCAAGGCCGAGAACAAGCTGCGCCGCAACCCGCGCCAGTCGTGGTACGGCAACGTCGAGGGCGCGACCGCCAACGGCGATCACGAGGTGACGCTGCATCTCAAGCGTCCGCAGCCCTCTATCCTGTCGCTGCTCGCCTCGGGCTTCTCGCCGATCTATCCCTGCCACGTGCCGGTGGCGCAGATGCGCACCAAGCCGATCGGCACCGGCCCGTTCAAGTTCGTCGAGTTCAAGCAGAACGAGGTCATCAAGATCGCCAGGAACGCCGACTACTGGAAGAAGGGCAAGCCCTGGCTCGACGGCATCGAGTTCACGATCGTGCCCAACCGGGCCACGGCGATGCTGAGCTTCGCGTCGGGCAAGTTCGACATCACCTTCCCGTGGGAGGTGACGATGCCGATCCTGAAGGACCTCAAGGTCCAGATGCCCAACGTGGCCTGCCAGGTCACGTCGATGAACAACAGCACCAACCTGATCGTCAACCGCGACGCACCGCCGTTCGACAATGCCGACCTGCGCCGCGCGCTGGTCCTGGCGATCGACCGCAAGTCGTTCGTCGACATCATCAACCAGGGCGACGGCCAGCTCGGCGGCACCATGCAGCCGGTGACCGACGGCGTGTGGGGCCTGCCGCCAGAGAAGTACGAATCCGTTCCGGGCTACGGGGCGGATGTGCAGAAGAACCGCGAGGCGGCGCGCGAGATCATGAAGAAGCTGGGCTACGGGCCCGACAAGCGCCTGCCGCTCAAGGTCGCCACCCGCGGCATCCCGCTCTACAAGGACCCGGCGGTCATCCTGGCGAGCCAGCTCAAGGAAATCTGGATCGACGCCGACGTCGACATCATCGAGACCTCGCAGTGGTTTCCGAGGGTGGCGCGCAAGAACTACTCGGTCGGGCTCAACACGACCGGCAACGGCGTCGATGACCCCGACCAGAACTACTACGAGAACTTCTCGTGCAAGTCGGAACGCAACTACACCGGCTACTGCAATCCCGAGATCGAGAAGCTGTTCGACGTGCAGTCGGCGGAGACCGACATCGAGAAGCGCAAGAAGGTCGTCTGGGAGATCGATCGCAAGCTGCTGGAGGACGGCGCCCGGCCGATCATCATGTGGAACCGCGCGGCGATCTGCATGCAGCCCTACGTCAAGGGCTACGTGGCCCAGGTCAACAGCGTCTACAACGGCTTCCGGTTCGAAGACGTCTGGCTGGACAAGTGAGGATACAGACGACTCGTGTACCTCATGCCTCATGTCATGCTCCTCTCCTCCGCCAGGGGAACTTGATTGGCGCGGAACGCGGGGCAACGATAACGGGAGGCTTACAAACATGACGCAACGCACTCTCGGCCTCATCATGAACGGCGTCTCGGGCCGCATGGGCGTCAACCAGCACCTGATCCGCTCCGTGGCGGCGATCCGCGCCCAGGGAGGCGTTTTGCTGTCGGACGGCTCGCGCGTCATGCTCGACCCGGTGCTGGTCAGCCGCACGCCCGAGAAGGTGAAGTCGCTCGCCGAGCAGCATGGCGGCCTGCGCTGGACCACCGACCTCGACGCCGAGATCGCAAGCCCACGCAACCACATCTTCTTCGACACGGCGACGACGCAGATGCGGCCGACCCTGCTGGAGAAGGCGATCAACGCCGGCAAGCACATTTATTGCGAGAAGCCGATCGCCACCCACCTCGCCGAGGCGCTGAAGATCTGCCGGCTGGCCAAGGAGAGGGGCATCAAGAACGGCACGGTGCAGGACAAGCTGTTCCTGCCCGGCCTGCAGAAGATCAAGCTGTTGCGCGCTTCGGGCTTCTTCGGCCGCATCTTCGCGGTGCGGCGGCGAGTTCGGCTACTGGGTGTTCGAAGGCGACTGGGGCCAGCCCGCCCAGCGGCCGTCGTGGAACTACCGCACCGAGGAGGGCGGCGGCATCGTCCTCGACATGGTCTGCCACTGGCGCTACGT
>JAEZIF010000114.1 GCA_023416135.1 Pseudomonadota bacterium | reverse complement strand
TTGTTCTCGACCTTGTTCTCGACAGTGTTCTCGACCTTGTTGTCGATCGAGTTGTCGACCTTGTTGTCAACCGAGTTGTCGAGCTTGTTGTCGACGCTGTTTTCCAACTTGTTGTCGTTGGAGTTCTCGTTTTTGTTGTCGTTCTCGTTCTTGCTCTCGTTCTCGGAGTACTGGAGGGCACCCTGGGCGACGCCCTGAGCGGCGAGCTGAGTCTGGTACTGATCCTGGCCCTGGCCCTGACCCTGGCCCTGACCCTGGCCTTGACCCTGAAGCTGGCCCTGGCCCTGGAGCTGGCCCTGGAGCTGCGCCTCGAGCTGCGCCTGCAGCTGGTCCTGATCCTGGCTGGGATCGTCCTTGTGGCCCTTGTGCTTGGACATTGGAAATCTCCTGATTGATGATGGAGAACGTCCCGCCACGGCCAAGCTCGCTATTCATCTGTATGCGAGGCAGCGATGTGAACGAAGACGTCAATTGAACAAAAGAGTTGAGACTTTGGGTCTGCGACCGCATCGCGCTGGCCGGAGATCACAGGTACAGATCGACAGGTTACATGACGCCCCCCCGGGCCAGGCAGGAACCGCTTCCGTTTCGCCTGCTTTCAAGCGGCATCCTCTGCGCAGGCAGCGCGCAGCTCAATCTGGCAATCGTGACCCACCATTGGAAGTTGAGCGACCATGTCTGGCAGCCTGAGCTGGCCGGTCCTAGAACTGGCCGGTCCTCGCGACCGTTGCCGGTAGGGAGAGGGCAGCGGGCCTCGTGTGGATGTGGGCACATGACCACACGAGCAGTGCCTCGTATTGGTACAGAGGTCGGTCCTCGAGGGAGCCAACCAGCCCGCTACCTTCACTATGCTGCCGGACCGCTGTATCGCGAACGTGTTGCAAACAGGGAAAGATGTGTCGTGTGTGTTGCTGCGACCCGCGAGGATCGGCGCCCGTTTCCGAACGGGGCGAAGGCGGCGTCCTCGGAAGCGGCTCCTCGATTGCCTGGCCTCTCCCCGCGTCATACGATCATTGCGATTGAGCAGACGATTCCAAGGCAGGGTATGCTGAGGTGACATGCTCGCGAAGGACTCAGGGTCGGCCGAGCGCGAGGTGCGGTGGGGTCTTGCCGCAAAGCTGTTTGCCGTCCTGCTGCTGCTTGGCGCCATCGCAGTACTGGTCACCAGCGTCATGGGCTACCTGCGGGCCCGCGAATCGCTGCAGGAAGCGATCTACAACCAGCTTACGACCGCACGCAAGAGCAAGGCTCGCCAGGTAGAGACCTACTTCCGCACGCTGCGCAACGAGCTCGGCCACCTCGCCTCCACGCAGATGGCCGTCGACGCGGCGCGTGGGTTCAGCGCCGGCTTCGACGCGCTCGAAAAGTCCGAGGTACCGGCCGATATGCGCCGCAAGGTGGACGATTGGTATGCCACCCGGTTTGCTCCCGACCTTCGACGCATCCTGGGTAAAGATCCGGACATCAAGCAGTACCTGCCGGACGGCGATGCCGCCTATTATCTTCAATACCACTACATCGTCGCCAACCCCGACCCGCCGGACCGCCGACAACTTCTCGACGATGCCCATGACGGAAGCGCCTGGAGCCGGCAGCACGCGGTTTCTCATCCTCTGCTGCGGTCCGCCGCCAAGAGCTTCGGCTTCTTCGATCTCAACCTAATCGACGCCCGCAGCGGCCGCATCGTCTACGGGGTGCTCAAGGAAGTGGACCTCGGCGCCTCGTTGCGCGCAGGGCTCTACCGCCAGACCAACCTTGCGGCGGCGGTCGCTCGATGCGCCGCGACAGCCGACCGCTCGGCAATCTGTTTCGAGGACTTCGCGCCTTACACGCCTTCCGGCGGCGCCCCAATCGCCTTCATGGCCGCCCCGATCGTCGACCAGGGGCAGGTGATCGCCGTCCTCGCAGCCCAGCTGTCGATCCAGGAAATCGACAACGTCGTCACCGGCGACCGACAATGGCGACAGGACGGCTTCGGCGCCACCGGCGAGGCCTATGTGGTCGGCGCGGATAGCCGCGTGCGTTCGGCGCCGCGCGCCTTCTACGAAAATCGCGACCTTTACTTTGCAGGCCTCAAAAGCGGTGGGCAGGAGCCCGAAAATGTCGACGCCATTCGCCGCTACGGCACGCCGGTGCTCCACCAGCACATCGACACGGAGGCCACGCGCGCCGGATTGGCCGGCCTCGAAGGGACTCGCGAGATTCTGGGTTACCACGGCATGCCGACCCTGGCTTCGTGGGGGCCGCTCGCAATTCCGGGAACGAAGTGGGCGTTGATCGCCAAGATCGACAGCGACGAGGCACTGGCGCCGATTAAAACGCTGCGGCGCGAACTGACGATGGTCGGCGCGTTGGCACTCGTGGTGGTTCTCCTGACCAGCGCCTGGCTGGCGCGCTCCCTGCTCGGGCCCTTGCGCGAGCTCACGGCTGGGGTAAGGCTCTTTGCCGCCGGCGACTACGGCGCAAAAGTAGCCGTCCGGGCACGCGACGAGATCGGCGCCCTGTGCGCGGCCTTCAACCGGATGGTCGACCAGCTGCGGGAAAAGAACGTGCTGATCGAAAACAAGAATCGCGAGATCGAGGAGCTGCTCCTGAACGTGCTACCGGCGCCCATCGCCAATCGTCTGCGCGGCGGCGAGCAGGGCATTGCCGACGGCTTTGCCGAGGTGACCGTTGGCTTCGCCGACATCGAAGGCTTCACTCAGATGTCCGCAGGGATGCCGCCGGCCGACGTGGTCGCCCTGCTCAATGGCCTGTTCAGCCGCTTCGACGATGCCCCCCACGAGCTCGGCATCGAGAAGATCAAGACAGTCGGCGATGCCTACATGGCGGTCTGTGGCTTGCCGAATCCAGTCCCCGACCATACGGAGCGCATGGTTCGAATGGCGATCCGGATGGTCTACATCACCCGCGAGCACGCGATGCAGCACAAGGTTACGATGAAGTTGCGCGTCGGAGTCAACAGCGGTCCGGTGGTCGCCGGCGTCATCGGCAAGAGCAAGTATATCTATGACCTGTGGGGCGACACCGTGAACCTGGCCAGCCGCATGGAATCGGGTGGCGTGCCCGACATGATCCAGGTGACGCGCCCGGTCTACGAAAAGCTCAAGGACCGCTTCGTCTTCGAGCCGCGCGGCGCCATCGAGGTCAAGGGCAAAGGCATGGTCGAAGCCTGGCTACTCAAACTGTAGGCGACGAATCCCGACGGCCTCGCGGGGATCGAAGCGCCCCGGAAGACGCTGAGGCTAAAGCGGAATGAGATCAGGTGGAACCGCGTACGCGGTTCCACCTGATCTCATTCGCGCGCCGGGCGGTGCTTGTTTCACCGGGCACGATGGGTCCAGGTGATTCCACCTGGACCCATCGTGCTTTAGATCAGTTCAAGCCGCCCGCTTCTGGTCGCGTTGGCGCAGGATCGACAAGATCTCGGCGGCCGCGGCCGGGATATTGGTGCCGGGACCGTAGATCGCGGCGACGCCCGCCTTCTTCAGGAAGTCGTAGTCCTGGGCGGGAATGACGCCGCCCACCACGACCAGCACTTCCGAACCACCCTGCCTGGCCAGTTCCTCGATGAGCTGCGGCACCAGAGTCTTGTGGCCGGCGGCCTGGCTCGACACGCCGATCACGTGGACGTCGTTCTCGATCGCGGCGCGCGCGGCTTCCTCCGGTGTCTGGAACAGCGGGCCGATATCGACGTCGAACCCAAGGTCGGCGAAGGCCGTCGCGATCACCTTGGCGCCGCGGTCGTGGCCGTCCTGACCCATCTTCACGACCATGAGACGCGGCCGGCGGCCTTCTTCCTCGGCGAACGAGGCGATCTCGGTGCGGATGCGCTCCAGGCCCTGGTCGCCCTCCCACTCGCCGGCATAGACGCCGGAGATCGAGCGGATGGTGGCCTGGTAGCGGCCGTAGACCCCTTCCAGCGCCGAGGAGATCTCGCCCACCGTGGCGCGCGCCCGCGTCGCCTCGATGGAAAGAGTCAGGAGGTTGCCGGTGCCGTTGCGCGCCGCGTCGCCCAGCGCCTTGAGCGCCGCCACACACTTCGCCTCGTCGCGGCTGGCGCGGATCTTGTTCAGGCGGCTGACCTGCGATTCGCGCACCATGTCGTTGTCGACATCCAGGATCTCGATGGCAGGCTCTTCCTTGAGCTGGAATTTGTTGACGCCGACCACGACTTCCTCGCCGCGATCGATGCGCGCCTGCTTGCGGGCGGCCGCCTCCTCGATGCGCAGCTTCGGCATGCCGGCCTCGACCGCCTTGGTCATGCCTCCCAGCGCCTCGACCTCGGCGATGAGCTTGCGCGCCTCGGCGATCAGGCTCGAGGTCAGGGCCTCGACATAGTAGCTGCCGGCCAGCGGGTCGACGACCTTGGTGACGCCGGTCTCGTGCTGGAGGATGAGCTGCGTGTTGCGCGCGATGCGGGCCGACGCCACGGTCGGCAGCGCGATCGCTTCGTCGAACGAGTTGGTGTGCAGCGACTGCGTGCCGCCCAGCACCGCCGCCATCGCCTCGTAGGCGGTGCGGATGATGTTGTTGTAGGGATCCTTCTCGGTCAGCGACACGCCCGACGTCTGGCAGTGCGTGCGCAGCGACAGCGAATCGGCCTTCTTGGGCTCGAACGGCTTGATCAGCTCGGCCCACAGATAGCGCGCGGCACGCAGCTTCGCCGCCTCCATGAAGAAGTTCATGCCGATGCAGAAGAAGAACGACAGGCGCGGCGCGAAGGCGTCGATGTCGAGGCCCTTGGCCTTGGCGGCGCGCACGTATTCCAGCCCATCCGCAAGGGTGAATGCCAGCTCCTGAACGAGCGTCGCCCCGGCCTCCTGCATGTGATAGCCGGAGATCGAGATCGAGTTGAACTTGGGCATGTGCTGCGCGGTGTGCTCGATGATGTCGGCCACGATGCGCATGGAGGGTCCGGGCGGATAGATATAGGTGTTCCGGACCATGAACTCCTTGAGGATGTCGTTCTGGATCGTGCCCGCGAGCTTGTCCTGCGGCACGCCCTGCTCCTCGGCGGCGACGATGTAGCCCGCCAGCACCGGCAGCACGGCACCGTTCATGGTCATGCTGACGCTCATCTTGTCGAGCGGGATGCCGTCGAACAGGATCTTCATGTCCTCGACGGAGTCGATCGCCACGCCGGCCTTGCCGACGTCGCCGACGACGCGCGGATGATCCGAGTCGTAGCCGCGGTGAGTGGCGAGATCGAACGCCACCGACAGGCCCATCTGGCCGGCCGCGAGGTTGGCGCGATAGAACTTGTTGCTCTCCTCGGCGGTCGAGAAGCCGGCGTACTGGCGCACCGTCCAGGGCCGGCCGGCGTACATCGTCGCCTTGGGTCCACGGGTGAAGGGCGGGAAGCCGGGAAGCGAGCCCACGGATTCGAGGCCCTCGAGGTCGGCCGCGGTGTAGAGCGGCTTCACCGGGATGCCCTCGGGGGTCATCCAGTCGAGCGACGACAGGGGCTTGTCGCGCAGTTCCTTGGCAGCGAGCTTTTCCCAGTCCGCCGGGGTCTTCTTCGGAAAATCAGCCATGATGCAAAGTATGTAACGCAAAGAGGCGGTTTTGCCACCCCATCCCGTGAGGTCATTTCAGTCCACTGAACGGCCGACCGCGCCCCTGTCTTCCTTCATATTCCTCTCCCCCTTGGGGGAGAGGAATATGAAAAAAAGATGTGAGAGCGTGAGCACCCTCACTCGTTCGCCAGGATCGTATTCCGCACCAAGGGATAGATCTGGCCGGCCCACCGCCGGCCGCTGAACACGCCATAGTGGCCGACGCCTGCCTGCATATAGTGCTTCTTGCGATACGGACGCAGGCTGGTGCAGACGTCGTGCGCGGCCACCGTCTGGCCGATCGAGCAAATGTCGTCGCGCTCGCCCTCGACGGTGAACAGGGCGGTGCGGCGGATCGCCTTGGGATTGACGCGCCGATCCTTCCAGTCGAGCTGACCGCGGGCCAGGCGGAACTCCTGGAACACCCATTGCACGGTCTCGAGATAGAACTCGGCCGTCATGTCGAGCACGGCGAAGTACTCGTCGTAAAAGTCCTTGATGATCTTGGCCTCGACGTCGGCGCCCTTGGCCATCGCCTTGTAGAGATCGACCTGCGCCTTGATGTGGCGCTCGGCGTTCATGCTCATGAAGGCGGTGAGCTGCAGGAAGCCGGGATAGACGCGCCGCGTCGCCCCGGGGTAGCGCAACGGCACGCGCGCAATCAGGTTGCGCTCGAACCACGAGATCGGCCGGCCGGTGGCGAGTTCGTTCACCTTGGTCGGGTTGATGCGCGTGTCGATCGGCCCTGCCATGAGGGTAAGCGACAGCGGCTGGCAGGGATGGTCCTCCTCGGCCATCAGCGCCACCGCGGCCAGCGCCTGCACACAGGGCTGGCACACCGCCAGGACATGCGCGCCCGGCCCCATGGCCCGCAGGAACCACATCAGATGCTCGACATACTCGTCGAAACCGAAGCGGCCATGCCAAATGCCGACATCGCGGGCGTTGGCCCAGTCGGTGATGTGCACGTCGTGCTCGGGCAGCAGCACGCGCACGGTATCGCGCAGCAGCGTCGCGAAATGGCCGCTGAGGGGCGCCACCAGCAGCACCCTGGGCTGGGCCGGAACGCCTTCCTTGGCGAAGCGCAGCAGGGTGCCGAAGGGGGTGCCGAAGATCTCCTCCTCGTGCACCGGCACCACGCGGTTGCCGACCTTCGATTCAGTGATGCCGAAAGAGGGCCGGCGGTGGGTGAGGGTCGCCCGGCTCACCATTTCGCAGAGAGCGCCGGCGGCCCGCCAGCTTTCCAGGTCGCCGCCGCCCGACAGGCTCTGCCCGGCCGCCGTCGCCCAGAGCCGCATCGGCAGCATCAGGTCGGCAGCAGTCTGGTACAGCGAATAAAGCATGGGCTGAAAACGGCTCGGAACTTGCATCCCCGACCGCATGGCCGAGGCTTCGCTTACCGTCAGTAGCAAGAACTATTCCTCTTGGTCGCTGCGCGGCTTCCTGCTGTGCCGGATGGCCGGGCTGGATTTCGCAGAGAAGATCGCCCCGATCGACGATCCGGCCACACGGGCCGAGCTCTTGCTGCTTTCGCCGTCCTTCCTGGTGCCCTGCCTGGAGCACGGCCAGGTCAAGGTGTGGGATACACTGGCGATCGCCGAGTACCTGAACGAGATCAAACCCGAGGCAGGCCTGCTGCCGAGGGACCCGGTCGCCCGCGCCCATTGCCGGGCGGTATGCGGCGAGATGCATTCGGGCTTCGCCAACCTTCGCTCGGCGCTGCCCATGAATCTCAAGGTGCGTCACCAGGGCTTCAAGGTGTGGGCGGGCGCGCAGGCCGACATCGACCGCGTGACGACAATCTGGCGCGAGTGCCTGCAGCGCTATGGCGGACCCTACCTGTTCGGCGCCAGGCCGACCATGGCCGACGCCATGTACGCGCCGGTCTGCTCGCGCTTTGCCACATACGACGTGAAGCTCGACGCCGCCTCGGCCGGCTATCGCGACCTCATGCTGAAATTCCCGGCCATGCTGGAATGGACTCTGGCGGCAAAGTCGGAGCCTGAGGAGGTCGAGGAACTGGACGTCGAGTTCTGATCATCGGACGCCAGCCCCGAGGCGCGCAGTCCGCTTGATGCTTGCCTGCCCTCCCAACCTTGCGCAGACTTCGCGCAACGAATCGGGAGGAAAAAATCTTGAGCATTTCGCGTCGCGTTGCCGTCGGCGGATTGGCGGCCCTGCCCTTTGTCCAAACGAAGGCCCAGGCCCAGCAGAACTTTCCCAACAGGCCGATGACCATGGTCGTGCCGTTCCCGGCGGGTGGTCCGGCGGACATCTTCGGCCGCAATCTCGCCGAGCGCATGTCGCCCTTCCTCGGCCAGCCGGTGCTGGTCGAGAACAAGAGCGGTGCCGCCGGCGTCACCGGCGTCGACTTCGTCGCCAAGGCAGGCGACCCGCACGTCATGGGCCTGATGAGTGCGTCGGCCGGGGCCATCATGCAAAGCCTGATGCCCAAGATGCCGTTCGACCCGGCCAAGGACATCGCTCCGCAGATCCTGGTGGTGCGCGTACAGGAGGTACTTGCCGTCAGCGCAAAGCTCGGCATCAACGACCTCAAGAGCTTCATCGCCCATGCCAAGGCCAATCCCGGCAAGGTGACATGCGGCTCGGCCGGCACCGGCGGCATCACCCATCTCGCCATCGAGCTGTTCAAGCGCGAGACCGGGACCGATCTGCTGCATGTGCCCTACCGCGGCGCCGCGCCCGCGACCAACGACCTGCTGGCCGGCACCGTCGACACCGTACTGCTCGACATCTCGGTGTTGATCCCGCACGCCCGCTCGGGCGCGATCAAGGTGCTGGGCGTGACGTCGGATACGCGCGCGCCGTTGCTGCCCGACGTGCCGACCATGCGCGAGATGGGCTATCCCAAGGTCAATTCCGACAACTGGTACGCCCTGATCTCGCCGGGCGCAGCACCGGCCGACGCACGCAAGAAGATCTTCGATGCCGCTACGGCCGCGCTCAAGACCAAGGAGGTCACCGACGCCTATAGCGCCGCCGGCGGCGTAGTCGGCGGCGGCACCACGGAGGAGCTGAAGGCCTTCCTCGCCGAGGAGGTCGTCAAGTGGGCAGCCGTCATCAAGTCGGCAAACGTCAAGCTGGAGTAGAGTAGGCGTGTGACCCTGAACATCGATCGCGGTCTGGCCAGGACTTTCGCCGGGCATATCCACTGGCGGGCCTGCGGCAACGCCGACGCTCCCGTCGTCATGTTGAGCCACATCAACCAGCAGAGCTCGGCCGTCATGATCGAACTCCTGCAGGCGCTGGCGCCCGACTTCCGCGCCATCGCCATCGACTATCCGAGCCACGGCCATTCCGACCACATCGACTGGCAGCCCGGCATCGAGGACTACGCGCGCTGCGTCGTCGAGGTGATGGATGAGCTCAGGATCGAGCAGGCGTTCGCCATGGGCGAGGCGGTGGGCGCGGCGACCTCGATCGCGCTCGGCTCGCGCTGGCCGCAGCGCATCGACAAGTCGATACTGATCAACATCCCCTATTTCAGCGACGCCGATACCGCCAGGAACGACATCGCCGATATCGCCAAGGTGCGGCCGAGCGACGAATCGGGCTTCCCCTTGCCACGCTCGATAAAGTTCCTGCTCGAGAACGACCCCGAGCATGCGCCGATGCAGCCCACGCAGTCGTGGATGGACCGCATCAACACCGCCCAGCTCGAGATCGGCCGCGACCGCTGGCAGGCAATGGGCGCGCTCGCCAGGTTCGACACGCTGGCCGGCATGGCGGCGCTCGAGCTGCCGGTGCTGATGCTGTACGGCGAGCATTTCATCTACGGCAGGCATCGCGCGCTGATGCAGGCGAAATGCCCGCACGCCAAGCTCGAGATCGTGCCCGGCGGGCGCTTCTGCATGAGCTGGGAACGGGCGACCGACATCGCGGCGCGTGCCCGCGCCTTTCTTCTCTGACGCCATGAGCCGCGAGGCCATCGGCCGCCTCAACGAGGCGCTGGCGCGCTTCCCCCGCGTCGGCCTGTGCACGCTGCCCACGCCCTTCGAGCCCATGATGCGGCTCAGCCGGCACCTCGCGGGCCCACGCCTGTGGGTCAAGCGCGAGGACTGCAGCGGGCCGGGCTTCGGCGGCAACAAGCTGCGCAAGCTCGACTATGTGCTGCACGATGCGCTGCAGAGCGGCGTCGATACGCTGGTGTCGGGCGGCGTGGAGCAACGGCGCCATCCGCGATCTCGCCGCGCGTCTGCAGGCCGAAGGCCACAAGACCTGTGTCGTGCCCTACGGCGTATCCAATGCGCTGGGCGCGGCCGGCTACGCCTCGACGGTGGCCGAGATCGCCGAGCAGTGCGCGACGCGCGGCATCACCCCGCGCGCCATCGTCCATTGCTCGGGCAGTGCCGCCACGCAGGCCGGGTTGGTCGTCGGTGCGCGCCTCTGCCTGCCCGACACGCGCATCATCGGCATCGACATCGATGCCGAACCCGAG
>JAEZIF010000060.1 GCA_023416135.1 Pseudomonadota bacterium | reverse complement strand
CCGCCGCTACCCCGTACTTCCGTGGCTGGTGAGCAGGCGGACGATCTGCACCGACTTCGGCAATTCGATCAGAAACTCCGGATCGCGGTCGAGGTGATGGATGTCGGTGGGATCGCGGCCGGTGAAGCGGGCCATCGCCGGGATGTCCTCCCAGTAGGAGATGGTCATGAACTCGCTCTCGGTCTCGCGGTCCTCGCGGAAGGTCTGCACGCCCAGAGCCTTCTCGATCAGAGGCTTGATGCCGACGTCGTAGTTGTACTTCTCGTATTCGTCGGCGCGCTCGCGACGCACCCGGCCGCGCCAAATGCGGGCGATCGTCGGATGCTTGTCGCTCATTTCGGCCCCCATTCCTGAACCACGGTCTCGCTCACGGGATCGAGCATGCGCGTGCTCTTCAGCACCAGGCCGTGCTTCATCAGAGGCCCTTCGGCCGGCACGCCATGGCCGACGCCGGGGAACACCGGCCGGCCGCGCGGCACGCTGGCCAGCGCCCGCGACAGATAGAAGGCGTCGTAGCCGATGGTCAGGAACAGGCCGAACACGTCGGTACCGCCCACCACGGCGAGGATGCCGCCCTCAAGTCCGAGCTTCAACCAGGCTTCCTCGAACGGCGCCGTGGCGGGGTTCCACAGGATGGCGTTGGGATTCCTGGGATCGTGCACGATGCGATGGACCTGGCGGCTGAGAATGATGCGCTTGCGCCCCTTCTCCTTCGGCCCGCCTTCGGCCGAATGGCGGCCGTTGGCGACCGCCGACGCCCGGTCGAGCGACTCCTGGTAAAATACCTGATCGGCCGGAATCTTCAGCTCCTCGGGAAACGAGCCGTCGGACCTGGCGATCATGCCTTCGCGGCTGACGATGGCGTAGCCTTCGATGCGGGGACGCTTGTTCATCAGTTCAAATACCCATCGCGCCGATGATGGCGCCCTGGATAACGAGCACACCCGGCCGGTGGATGCCATCGATAATCGCGAACGAGGCCTCGCGCTGTCCGAGACCCGCACGGACAGCGCGGTGACGATGCCGTTGTGTTGAACGTCACCTCGCCGAGACGACGGTCAGGACGTCCTGAAGGCCTGGCGCGCCAGTAGTTTCCAGGTGCCGCCGTCCTTCACCCAGACCTGCATCACGCCGATCTTGGGCGAGCTCGCCTGGCCCCCTGCCTCGACCTCGGCGGCGAAGGTGTGGCGGGCGATGGCGTTGTTGCCGGCGACGCTGACCACCGGATCACTGAGCGTGATCGACTTGTAGGTCGTCTTCTTGCCGGCGATGACGTCGATGAACTCCTTCTTGCTCTCGACCTTGCCGGCCGAGTGGCCGTAGCTCAGCGCTTCGGCCGTCAGCGCCTCGAGCTGGGCGCGGTCGGCGGCGATCATCGCCTTGGTGAGATCGTCCACCGCCTTGCGGACGGCCGCCTCCTCGGCGGATTCGCCATGGGCGATCGTGGACAGGGTTGCGAGCGCCAATGCGCCGGCGGCAGCCAAGTGACGACGAGTGATACGCATGACGGTTCACTCCCTAGTAGATTGTATGGCTCATCTGCGGCCGGCGACGCAACGCGGCCGGCCGCCCGAAAGCCTACGCCTACTCGGGCGTGATGCCGAGCGCCACGATGCGCGGAATAATGGTGGCCTTCAGGACCTCGTAGTCCTTCATGACCTCGTCGTGGTTCAACGGCTTCTCGGTCAGGCCGAAGCTCTCCATCATCTTGCGGCCGGGCTCGGAATCGGCGGCGGCCACCCAGAGGTCGGACATCTTCTGCACGATCGGCTTGGGCGTCGCCGCCGGCGCCGCCAGCGCCAGCCAGCCGCGCACCACGAAGGAATCGTCCGTGAAGCCCTGCTCGATCGAGGTCGGCACATCGGGCAGCTTGCCGGCGCGCACGCGGCTGGGTGCCGCGATCGGCTTGATCTCGCCCTTGACCAGCAGCGCATTGAAAGCCTGCGGGCTGCCCATGGCGGCCTGCAGCTGGCCCGCGCCCATGTCCTGCCACATCGGCGCCTCGCCCTTGTAGGTCACGACCTCCATGTTGAGCCCATACTTCTGGTTCAGGCCCTGGGCGAAGACATGCGCCGAGGAGCCGAGCGCCCACGAGCCGAAATTCACCTTGTTCTTCTTCGCGTACTCGACGAGTTCCTTGAGGTTGCTGACCGGCACCGACTTGTGCACGACGACCGGCAGCACGCCTGACGAGGTGCCCGAGACGATGGTGAAGTCCTTGTCCGGGTCGAAGCCCAGCGATTTGAACATGACGCGGTTCTGCACCAGCGTGCTCGATACCGAATGCAGGAAGGTGTAGCCGTCGGCCGGCGCGCGGGCGACCAGGGCGGCGCCGATATTGCCGCTGGCGCCGGGCCTGTTGTCGATGATGACCTGCTGGCCCGTCGCCTGCTGGACATGCTGGCCGAACGCCCGGGCGATGCCGTCGGTCAGCCCGCCCGCCGGGAAGTTGACCAGGATGGTGACCGGCTTGTTGGGCCACGCCGGCTGGGCCCTCACGATTTCCGGAAGGATGGCGGGGCTTGCAACGGCGAAGCCTGCCGTGGCGCGAAGAAGGGTGCGTCTGGTCGTCGTCATAACTCTGTCAGCCTCCTGAGTTTCTTTTTGCGCGGCGATGCATAGCGACTGAGGCCCGACAGTGCTAGCGTGATCCCTCACCGCACGGCGGAACCGTTCGCCCATGCCGAGGCCACGATGCGCCTTTCCAGTCTGCTGCTTGCGCCGCTCCCCATCGCAAGCCCTGCCCTCGCCGACGAAGCCCCGTCGGTCGTCGTCGGCTTTCGGCCGTTCGCCCATCGCCATCTTCAGCCCATCATCCGAAGGTACCGATGATGCTCCAGACCTCCTCCCTGCTGGCCAACTCGCTGGCTGACCGCCTGGTCGAGACCTTCGTGCGCAGTTACGGCCGCGTGGTGACGCCGCAGGCCGAGCTTCTCGGCGAGGCGGCGCGGCTGGTGATCGAGCGCCTGTCGCTCAGCGACGCGCTCTATCACACCGCCGAGCACACGGCCCTGGTGACGTTAGTTGCGCAGGACATCCTGCGCGGACGGCGCCTCAGCACCGACGTGCGGCCCGACATGTGGCTGCACGTCGTGCTGGCCGCCCTGCTGCACGACATCGGCTATCTGCGCGGCGTCTGCCGGGGCGACACCGATCATCGCTTCGTCGCCAACGAGAAGGGCGACATGATCGAGCTGCCGCGCGGCGCCTCCGACGCAGCGCTTGCCCCCTATCACGTCGACCGTTCCAAGATCTGCGTGCGCGAGCGCTTCACCTTCAATCCGCTGGTCGAGCCAGACCGGCTGGCGCGCAACATCGAGCTCACGCGCTTCCCGGTGCCGGACGACGAGGATTATGCCGAGACCGACACCGAGGCGGCGTTCGTACGCGCCGCCGATCTCATCGGCCAGCTCGGCGATCCGCTCTATCCCCGCAAGCTCAACGCGCTGTTCCACGAATTCGAGGAGATCGGGATCAACAAGCTCCTGAGCTACGCCACGCCGGCCGACGTCGCCGATCACTATCCGCGCTTCTTCTGGTCCAAGGTCGAGCCCTTCCTCGGCGAGGCGGTCCATGCCCTGAACATGACCGCAGAAGGCCGCCTGTGGCTCGCGAACCTCTACTCCCATGTCTGCGTGATCGAGCACGGCCGCCAGGCCATGGGACCGAATCAGGCGCGCGCGGCGAACAACGACGGCATCGTCGTGCGCGATCTCACCCTTCGTTAGCGATGACGAGTCTCCGCACGGCGGAACCTTTGGCCGCTGGGCGGGGCACGTTCCTGTTGCTAAGAGAAGCCAGATCCACCGGCTCCTATCCAGGGAAGTAAACGCCATGTCCGACGCAGTGCTGCGCTCCACCGAGGGGCGCATCGGCATCCTCACCATCAACAATCCACCCGTGAACGCGCTGGCCGCCGCCGTGCGCGACGGCATCAAGGAAGGTGTCGAAGCCTTCGCCCAGGATCCCGACATCGACGCCATCGTGCTGATCGGCGGCGGGCGCACCTTCATCGCCGGGGCCGACATCCGTGAGTTCGGCAAGCCGCCGCAGGGCGCCAACCTGAACGACGTCATCGCCTCCCTGGAGAATTGCCCAAAGATCGTCGTGGCCGCGCTGCACGGCACGCCGCTGGGTGGCGGCCTGGAGACGGCGCTCGGCGCGCACTATCGCGTATCGCTGCCCTCGACGCGCATGGGCCTGCCCGAGGTGCATCTCGGCCTGCTGCCGGGTGCCGGCGGCACGCAGCGCCTGCCGCGGCTCACCGGGGCGAAGTACGCGCTCGACGCCATCCTCTCGGGCCGCCACATCCCGGCGCCCGAGGCCAAGAACAAGGGCATCGTCGACGCCATCGTCGAGGGCGACCTGCTCAAGGGTGCCGTGGCTCACGCGCAGATGCTGGTGGCGCAGAACGCGCCGCGCCGACGCGTGCGCGACCTCACGGTGACCCTGGAATCGCCCGACCTGTTCGCCGAGACCGAGAAGGCGATCGCGCGCCGCGCCCGCGGCTTCAAGGCGCCGTGGAACATCATCAAGTGCGTGCAGGCCGCCGTCGAATTGCCGTTCGACGAGGGCCTTAAGCGCGAGCGCGAGCTGTTCGTGGAACTCCTCACGTCGCCGGAATCGGCGGCGCAGCGCTACTACTTCTTCGCTGAGCGAGAAGCGGCCAAGGTCAAGGACGTACCGTCCGACACGCCGCAGCGCGAGATCAGGACCGCGGGCATCATCGGCGCCGGCACGATGGGCGGCGGCATCGCCATGAACTTCGCCAATGCCGGCATCCCGGTGACGCTTCTCGAAGTGCAGCAGGAAGCCCTCGACCGCGGCCTGAAGACGATCCGCACCAACTACGAGAACACCGCCAAGCGCGGCGGCATGAAGGCCGAGGACGTCGACAAGCGCATGGCACTGATCAAGCCCACGCTCTCCTACGACGACCTCAAGGACGCCGACGTCGTCATCGAGGCGGTGTTCGAGACCATGGAGGTGAAGGAAGGCGTCTTCAAGCGGCTCGACGAGGTCGCCAAGCCGGGCGCCATCCTCGCCACCAACACCTCGGGCCTGAACGTCAACCAGATCGCCAACTACACCCGGCGGCCCGGCGACGTGATCGGCATGCACTTCTTCTCGCCCGCCAACGTCATGAAGCTCCTGGAGAACGTGCGCGGCGAGGCGACCGAGAAGGACGTCATCGCGACCGTGATGTCGCTCTCCAAGAAGATCGGCAAGATCCCGGTGCTGGTCGGCGTCTGCGAGGGCTTCGTCGGCAACCGCATGCTGCGCCAGCGCAGTATCCAGTCGGCCTACATGCTGGAGGAAGGTGCGCTGCCGCAGCAGGTCGACAAGGTGGTCTACGACTACGGCTTCCCGATGGGCCCGTTCGCCATGAGCGACCTCGCCGGCAACGACGTCGGCTGGCGCATCCGCCAGGGAAAGAAGGAGAAGGAACAGCGCAACGTCCGCTACACCGGCTACATCGCCGACGCGATCTGCGAGCTCGGCCGCTTCGGCCAGAAGACCGGCGCCGGCTACTACAAGTACAACCTGCCGGACCGCACCCCGATCCCCGACCCCGAGGTCGAGAAGATCATCGAGGAGACGTCCAAGAAGCTCGGCATCACCCGCCGCGCCATCTCCGACCAGGAGATCCTCGAGCGCTGCTTCTATCCCATGGTCAACGAGGGTGCGAAGATCCTGGCCGAGGGCATGGCCCAGCGCTCGCTCGACATCGACGTGATCTGGGTCAACGGCTACGGCTGGCCGGTCTATCGCGGCGGCCCGATGTGGTGGGCCGACAACGTGGTGGGCCTCAAGAAGATCCACGACGCCCTGCTCAAGTACCGCGACGCCTCCGGCGACCCGTTCTGGGAACCGGCGCCGCTGCTCAAGAAGCTGGTGCAGGAAGACAAGAAGTTCTCTACGGTTTGACATCGCTGTCATCCCGAGGCAGAGCCCGAGGGACCTTTCAGGCAACGGGAAAGGTCCCTCGCTACGCTCGGGATGACACTCATCGGAATCAACGCCGTGCCATTCGGGCGGCAATTCAGGAGGAAACCCATGGCTGATGCCGTCATCGTCTCAACCGCCCGCACGCCGATCGGCAAGGCCTTTCGCGGCGCCTTCAACGACACCCATGCCGCCGAGATGGGCGCACATGTGATCAAGCACGCCGCCGAGCGCGCCAAGCTCGAGCTCGGCGAGGTCGAGGACGTGATCCTGGGCTGTGCCGCGCCGGAGGGAACCCAGGGCTCGAACGTCGCCCGCGTCTCGGCGATCCGCGCCGGCGCGCCGGTCAGCGTCTCGGGCGTGACCGTGAACCGCTTCTGCTCGTCGGGCCTGCAGACCATCTCGATGGCCGCCCAGCGCGTGCTGGTCGACAAGGTACCGGTGATGATCGCCGGCGGTCTCGAATCGGTGTCGCTCGTCCAGGGCCCGCCGGGCGGCAACAAGAACCGCCTGGTCAATCCGTGGGTGCAGGAGCACGTGCCGGGCATCTACCACGCCATGATCACCACCGCCGACACGGTGGCCGGCCGCTACAACATCAGCCGCCAGTACCAGGACGAGTACTCGCTGCAGAGCCAGTTGCGCACGGCGGCGGCCCAGCAGGCCGGCAAGTTCGACGACGAGATCGTGCCGATGGAAACCACGATGCTGGTCACCGACAAGAACACCAACGAGGTGTCGAAGAAGACGGTGAAGCTCGCCAAGGACGAAGGCAACCGTCCCGACACGAACATCGAGGGCCTCGCCAAGCTGCAGCCGGTGATGGGCCCCGACAAGTGGATCACCGCCGGCAACGCCAGCCAGCTCTCCGACGGCGCCTCGGCCGCGGTCGTCATGAGCGACGCCGAGGCCGCCAAGCGCGGACTGAAGCCGCTCGGCATCTACAAGGGCCTGGTGGTGGCCGGCTGCGAGCCCGACGAGATGGGAATCGGCCCGGTCTACGCCGTGCCGAAGCTGCTCAAGCGCTTCGGGCTCAAGATGGACGACATCGATCTCTGGGAGCTGAACGAGGCCTTCGCCGTGCAGGTGCTGTACTGCCGCGACAAGCTCGGCATCCCCAACGAGAAGCTGAACGTCAACGGCGGCTCGATCTCGATCGGCCATCCCTTCGGCATGACCGGCGCGCGCTGCACCGGCCACGCCCTGATCGAAGGCCGCCGCCGCAAGGCCAAGAACGTCGTCGTGACGATGTGCATCGGCGGCGGCATGGGTGCGGCCGGCCTCTTCGAGGTCGTGCATTAGGGTAGTCGTTCGATGGAGAGCACGACGCATATCTTCCGTGTCTTGTTGAAGGCGAAGGTCTATCGCGACATCGAAATCGAAGGCAGCAGGTCGCTCCACGACCTGGCCGAGGCCATCATCGGAGCCTTCGATTTCGAGTTCGATCACCCCTTTGGCTTCTACAGCAACCTCAAGAATCCCCACGATCGGTCCGGCGAACGATACGAGCTGTTCGCCGACATGAAGGATATGGAAAGCGACGCGCGCAGCGTAGAACGGACCACGGTCGCGCAGGTTTTCAGCGCTATCGGCAAGAAGATGCTGTTCCTGTTCGACTACGGCGACGAGTGGCGTTTCCAGGTAGAACTGAAGGCGCTGGGAAAGAAGGTCGCGAAGACGCGCTATCCAAGGCTCGTGGCGACAATGGGCGAGGCACCCCAGCAATATCCGGACGAGGACGACGAATAGCCGCTTCGATTTCCAGATCAGCTCCGTCACACAAAGCAAGTCGACGTTAGAGATTGGCGCTGGTGAAGCCGCCGTCGGCCGTCAGCGTCTGGCCGGTCAGGAAGCCGCTCTCCTCGCTCGCCAGGAAGCAGATGACGCGTGCGATGTCATCGACCGTGCCGAGGCGGCCGAGGGCGTTGCGGTTGCGCTGCGTGCCCTCGGTCGGTACGGCCGACGGTGCCACGGCGTTTACACGGATCCTGCGCGCTCCGAGCTCGGCGGCCGCGGCGCGCGTGATGCCCATGACGCCGGCCTTGATGCCGCTGTAGACGACGCTGTTGCGCGCCGAGACGATGCCCGCGACCGAAGCCAGGTTGACGATGGTCCCACCGCGCTCGGGGTGCATCACCTCGGCGGCGGCCTGGATGCCCCAGATCACTGCCTTGAAGCCGATCTCGACCATGCGGTCGGCCGTTTCCGGCGCGACGTCCGGGATCGCCTGATAGCGTACCCAGGCGGCGTTGTTGACCAGGACATCGAGGCGCCCCACCTGCTCCGCCATGCCGAGCACGGCCTTGCGCATGCCGTCGCGCGTCGCGACGTTCTCGGTGACGCCGATTGCCTTGCCGCCGGCTGCTGCCACCTCGCTCACGACCTTGTCGACGAACTCCGGCTTGAGATCGTTGATGCCAACCGTGGCGCCGAGCGAGGCCAGTCTCAGCGCCGTGGCGCGGCCGATGCCGTGGCCCGATCCCGTGATCAGCGCCACCCGGCCGGCAAAGAGCTGAGACATGATTTCCCCCTTCTGTGGTTCAAGCCGCCAACGCCGCCTCGAGCAGCACGAGGCGGTCGTTGCCCCAGAACATCCGATCGCCGAGGAAGAACGTCGGCACGCCAAAGGCGCCTCGTCCCCTGGCCTCGTCCAGCAACCGCTCGTGCCGACCGCGCGTCTGCGGAGCCTGCAGGTCGCGCCGGAAGGCCTCGGCGTCGAGGCCCAGCGGTTTGGCCAGTCCCGCCAGCACCGCGTCGTCGATCGCCACGCCGTCGACGAAGATCAGCCGCTGCAGCAGCCGACAGCACGGCACCAGCGCAGCCTGGGCATCGGCCGCGAGGCAGGCGAGTGCCAGCATGGCAGGATCGGTCCTGAACGCGACGGGCTCGCGGAACGGGATGCCGTAGTAGGCGGCCCAGCACTTTGCGTCGTATTCGCGATAGCCCCAGTCGTATTGGCCCGAAAGCGGCGCGCCGTGGAATGGATTACCGCCCCGGCGGTCCATCAAGGCGCCGCTGGCGATCGGCTTCCACACGAAGCGGCAACCCTGGGCCTTCTCGATGCGGTCGACCTGGCTCGCCGCCAAGTAGGAATAGCGGCTGCCGATTCCGAGGTAGAAGTCGACCGTCTGCATCACCGCCGGTTACGGCGCAGATCCTCCTCGTCCTTCCACATCAGGAATTGCGGGCCGAGGTCGGAGATCCTGGGAGCGCCCATCTGCGCCATGCTGAGGTCGATCTCGCGGCGGAAAATGTTGAGTGCCATCTTGGCGCCCGGGATGCCGCCCGCGGTCACGCCGTAGAGCGTCGGCCGGCCGACGAACACGAACTTGGCGCCCATGCAGATCGCGATCAGGGCGTCGAGGCCGCGGCGCACGCCGCCGTCCAGCATCAAGGTCATCTTGTCGCCGACGGCGCTGTTGATCGCCGGCAGCACCTCGAGCGGCGAAGGCGCATTGTCGAGCTGGCGCGCGCCGTGGTTCGACACCATGAGGCCGTCGACGCCCAGCGACTGGGCGCGGATCGCATCGTCGGGATGCATGATCCCCTTGAGCACGAAGTTGCCCTTCCATAGCTCGCGGTAGCGCTCGACGTGCTTCCAGGTCATGGGCGCGCGGTTCTGATAGCCGACCAGATCGGCGATCTTCTCGGCATCGGCACCGTCGCCGGCGTACTTCGCCCAATTGTCGAAATAGGGCGTGCCGTGCTTCATCCATTCCATCATCCAGGCCGGATGCATCAGCGCTTCGAACTTGGTCTTCCAGGTGAGCTTGAGCGGCCGGCCCCAGCCGTTGCGCGTGTTGCGCTCGCGGTTGGATCCCTCGGGCACGTCGACGGTGAAGACTAGGGTCTTAAGCCCGGCGTCGCCCGCGCGCTTGATCATGTCCTCGGAGATCGCCTGGTCCTTGGCGGAATAGAGCTGGTACCAGCCGTGGTCGGGGGCGAGCTTGCCGAGAGCCTCGATCGATCCGGTGCTGGAGCCCGACATGATGAACGGCACGTTGGCGTCGCGCGCCGCCTCGGCCAGCATCAGGTCGGCGCCGCGGCGGAACAGGCCAGCCAAGCCGGTCGGCGCGATTCCGATGACGCTGGAATAGGTCCGCCCGAACAGCGTCGTCGACTGGTCGCGCACCGACACGTCGACGAGGTAGCGCGGCACGATGCGCGCATTGCGGAAAGCCTGCTCGTTGGTGACCAGCCCGACCTCGTCGTCGGTGCCGCCCTCGATGAAGTCGTAGGCGATCTTGGGCAGCCGCTTCTTGGCGAGCTTGCGCAGATCCTCGATGTTGACGACGCCCTGCATTGCGTTTCGCTCCGGTTACAGCCGAAGTTTGCCGGTCTTTGGCGGCGCCTGCCAGCGATGTTAGACGAGCCGCCATGCAGATCAGGCGCGCAAAAGCCGGCGACGAAGCCCAATTCGCCTCCTGGTCGATCCGGCCTGCGGCTCGCTCGGCCGGGCATGCAGCGCGAGAAAAAGGCCTACAACGCGATGGACGCGTGAGTTAGCGTTTCCTCCAAGGAGGAAGCGCCATGGAGTTGAGCGCCCAACAGCTCGAACGGTTCGCTCGCGACGGTTTCCTGGTCTTTCCCGACCTCTTTGCGCGCAGCGAGGTCGCGGTGCTGCGCCGCGAGGTGGCGCGACTGAGCCAGATCGAGAGCGAGGAAGTCGTGCGCGAGCACACCGGCGGCGTTCGCACCATCTTCCGCGTCCATGAGAGCGACGGCGCGACGCGGTCGCAGCCGTTCCGCGCCCTGGTCCGCACGCCGCGTCTGCTGCGGCCGGTCCAGCAGGTGCTGAAGGACGACTCGGTCTATGTCTACCACACCAAGATCACCACCAAGCCCGCCATCGAGGGCACGGTGTGGCAGTGGCACCAGGACTACGGCTCGTGGATGCGCGACGGCTGCGCGCGGCCCGACATGGCGACCTTCAACGTGATGATGACCGACACCACCGAAATGGGCGGCGCGCTCTATCTCATCCCGGGCAGCCACAAGCTCGGCCGCATCGAGCCGGTGTGGGATGAATCGACGTCCTACAAGTTCTGGGCGATGCCCAAGCAGTGCATGATCGAGATCCTGAAGAGCTCGCCCGAGCCGGTCGCCGTCACCGGCCGCGCCGGCACCTGCGTGCTGTTCCATTGCAACGTGCTGCACGCCTCGGGTCACAATCTCTCGGCCGACGACCGCTGGCACATCTACGTGTCGTGCAACACCGTCGCCAACAAACCGCGGCTTTCCGACACGCCGCGTCCCGACTGGGTCGTGTCGCGCAATTGGCACGCCCTGCCGCTCGAGGCCGACGACGGCGTGCTGAAGGCTGCGTGAGCGCCGTCACCGTCCGTCGCGCCGTCGCGGCCGATCAGGCCGTGCTGGCGCGCCTGTTGTCCGACATGCAGGCGCATTACCGCTCGCCCGATCCGCCGGGCGGTGCGCAGGAAATGGCGCGGCTGCTGACCCGCGAGGGGGAGCGCCTGCCGTTCGCTCTGCTGGCCGAACACGACGCCACGGTAAAGGGATTTGCGACCCTGACGCCGGTGCTCTACGGCGGCGCCTATCAGTGGCTGCTGTTCCTCAAGCACTTGTACGTGACCGAGCAGGCGCGCGGACTGGGCATCGGCCGGGCCTTGCTGACGGCGATGGCGCGTATCGCCGTCGAACAGAACTACTGCCGCATCGACTGGACGACCGACGCGATCAACGAGGGTGCCCAGCGCCTCTACGACCGGCTCGGTGTGCCGCGACACGAAAAACCCTTCTATCGCCTGTCGGGGGACGACCTCAGAAAGTTCGCCGAAGGATGAGTCTCATTCTGCACCACTACGACTTCTCGAACTTCGCCGAGAAGGCGCGCCTGATGCTGGGCTTCAAGCGCCTGGCGTGGCGCAGCGTCGAGCAACCGCCGATCCTGCCCAAGCCCGACCTGACGCCGCTGACCGGCGGCTATCGCCGCATTCCGGTGCTGCAGGACGGCGCCGATCTCTGGTGCGACACGCGCCTGATCGCCCGCGAGCTGGAGCGGCGCGAGCCCTCGCCCACCCTGTTTCCGGAGGCGGCGCACGGCTTCGCCGAGACCATCGCCTGGTGGGCCGAGCAACAGTTCATGCGGCCGGTGGCGCTGTTCGTATCGGGCATCAACGCCGACCACATGCCGGCCGGCCTGCACGAGGACCGCGCGCGCGTGCATGGCCTGCCGCTGCCCTCGATCGAGGCCGTGCGCAAGGCGGCGACGCGCAACATGCACCTGGTGCGCCCGCAGATCGCCTGGCTCGCCGACATGCTGCAGGACGGGCGCCCGTATCTGCTCGGCGACACGCCCTGCATCGCCGACTTCTCCGCCTATCACGTCGTCTGGTTCTTCAGGGGCCGGCACATCGATTGTCGGCAGGAGCTCGCGCCCTACCCGCGCCTGCTCGCGTGGCGCGACCGCATGGCGGCGATCGGCCATGGCCGGCGCACCGAGATCGATCCCGCCGAGGCGCTCGACGTCGCGCGCGACGCCGCACCGGCGCCGCCGCGACCGTCGCAGCCGCAGGACGGCGACCCGCAGCCGGGCGAGTTGGCCCGCGTGCGGCCGGGCGACAACGCCAAGGACTGGGTCGAAGGCGAGGTGAGCTTCATCGACGCCCACGAGATCGCCCTGCTGCGCGACGATCCGCGGGTCGGCCGCGTCGCCGTGCACTTTCCGAGGCTGGGCTACGACTGGCGGCGCGCCTAGATTAGTCCAAGCACACGCTGTCGCTCGGGATGACAACGGCCGCTTATCGTTTGAACCGTCCGATCTCCAGCCCATCCAGCGGCACGTTCGTGGCGCCGGTGGCGACCAGCTCGGCCATCACCGCGCCCGCCGCCGGTCCGAGCTGGAAGCCGTGGGCGGAGAAGCCGAACTGGTGGAACACGCCCTCTTCGGTGCCGCTCGGCCCGACGACGGGAATATCGTCGGGCATGCGCGCCTCGATGCCGGCCCAGGCGCGCACGATGGTGGCCTCGCGCATCACGGGGAACAGCTCCCACACCGTGCGGGCGCTCGTCGCAAGCTTGGTCCAGTCGAGCACAGTGCGGTTCTCGTCGCGATAGGACATCGCGAGATGGCCGCCGCCGATCACCACCGTGCCGTTGGCGAGCTGCTTGAAGGAGAGCTTGCGGCCGCGCAGGATCACCACCGGGTCGATGAACGGCGGCACGCGACTCGACACCATCAGCATGGGCGCGATCACTTCCAGCGGCACCGGTTCGCCGAGCTGCGCGGCGATGCGGTCGGCCCAGGCACCGGCCGCGTTCACCACCTTGGGCGCCTCGATCGGCCCGTCGCTGGTCGCGACCCGCCACACCGAGCCGTTGCGCGCGAGGCCGGTCACCCGCACGCCTTCGATCACCTTTGCTCCCTTCTCGACTGCGCGTCGCCGGAATGCCTGGGTGGTGCGGAAGGGATCGGCGGCGCCGTCGCGACGCGAGACCACGCCGCCCGGGCAGTGCTCGGATACCGCCGGCACCAGGCGCTTCAGCTCGGCGCGGTCGACCAGCTCTTCGTGGGTGAAGCCCTTCAGCCGCAGGTCGTCGACGCGGGTGCGGAAGCTCGCCAGCTCGTCCTCGCTTTCGGCCACGAGCACGGTGCCGTGACTCGAGAAGCCGCAATCGTCGCCGACCAGCTCCTCGATATGCTCCCAGATCGCCATCGAAGCGACCGACAGCGGGATTTCGGCGATGTGGCGGGCGAGCTGGCGCACGCCGCCGGCATTGACGCCGGAAGCGTGGCGGCCGGCATAATCCTTCTCGACCAGCACGGGCTTCAGGCCGCGCAGCGCGAGCTGCAGGGCCGTGGAGCAGCCATGCAGGCCGCCGCCGATGACGACGACGTCGGCGGTGCGGACGCTCATCGGACCGCGGGCCTCCAGGCCCGCTCATGATCATGGTCTTTCGGACCGCGCGCGTGCCCGCGAGCCTCATGATGGAAGGGCATGAGCGGGCCTGGAGGCCCGCGGTCCACTGAAAACACGTTACCGCTCCACTGCCTTGCGCTCGGCTTCACTGATCGGCAGCGAGGCGAGCTCGGCGAGGGTGATGGGTTTCACCGGCGGCCTCAGCCGATAGTAGCCGACCTCGGCCGGTGTGGTCTTGCGCTGGACGGCGATGAGCTCGGTGACAGTGAGGCCGCACAGGCGGCCCTGGCACGGACCCATGCCGCAGCGCAGGAAGGCCTTCATCTGGTTGGGGCCTTCGCAGCCCATGTCCGCCGTGGAGCGGACCTGCGCCGCGGTCACCTCCTCGCAGCGGCAGACCAGCGTGTCGCCCACAGGCTGGCGGAAGGACTCGGCCGGCCGGTTCAGCCAGTCGAGGAAGGCGCGGCCCATCTCCTCGCGCTGCAGGCGCCGGCGCACGCTCTGCGGATCGGGCAGAGAGGCATCGGGCTTGAGCGCTCGTACCGCGGCCATGGCAGCGAGCCGCCCGCGCTCCGCCGCCGCCGTGCCGCCGGCGATGCCGGCACCGTCGCCCGCCACGGCGATGCCGGGCACCGAGGAGCCGAAATCCTGGTCGAGCACGGGCTGGAAGCAGAGCTGGCGCTCATTCCATTCATGCGCCGCGCCGGCCGCGAGGGCGAGATTGACGTTGGGCACCACGCCCTGGTGCAGCAGCAGAAGATCGGCCGGTATCGGACCACGGTCGGTCGCGACCTCACGCAGCTTGTCGTCGCCCACCGCCGCGACACTCGAGACGCGACGGACCGGCACCTTTGCCTTCACCTCGCGCAACAACGCCAGGCCCTTGGCGAAGTACGGCGACCGCGCGAAGTCGGGCAGATGCGGGGCCGCGCGCAGCAGGTTGCGGCGCGGCGTCGTGTCGAGGATGGCGTCGACCCTGCCGCCGGCGCGCAGGATCTGCGCCGCCAGCAGCCACATCAATGGTCCGGTGCCGGCCATGACCGTGCGGCCGTCGGGCAGCAGCCCATGCGCCTTCAGAACCGTCTGCGCCGCGCCGGCCGTCATCACGCCCGGCAGGGTCCAGCCGGGAATCGGGAACGGCCGCTCCTGCGAGCCGGTGGCGATGATGACGCGCTTGGCTTCGATCATGCGCGCTTTGCCGTCGATCGAGATCCCGACGATGCGCTGCGGGTCGAGGCTCCACACCGTGGCGCCGTTCACGATCGCGGCGCCGCTTGCCTTGGCCTCGTTGGCCAGCGCCTCCCCTGCCCAATAGTCCTCGCCCAGGATCGAGCGAATCGTGACGGGCGTCGAAGTGATGCCGCGATAGATCTGACCGCCGACGCCGGGATTCTCGTCGAACAGGACGGTGGAAACGCCGGCACGCGCGGCCAATGACGCGGCAGCGAGCCCGGCTGGGCCGCCGCCTATGACGACGAGGTCGTAGGAGGGTGCGAGGTCGGCGGCGTTCATTTGCTCGCACTCCAAGCAAGGCTGTCACCCCGAGCGCAGCGAGGGGCCTTTAGGCAACAGGAAAGGTCCCTCGCTGCGCTCGGGATGACAGCGGTGGCGTGGCCGACACTGTGCGTCATCGTCCCGCCTCGCGCTTGCCTTGTTGCGTCTCCACCTGCATCCCCTCGCGCACCGGCACCAGGCAGGCCTGGCGGCTGCCGACGCCGTCGATGGAGACCAGACAGTCGAAGCAGACGCCCATCAGGCAGTACGGCAGGCGCGGCGCACCCGTCACCGGCGTCGTGCGGCAACGCTCGACGCCCGCGGCCAGCAGGGCCGACGCCACGGTATCGCCGCTCCTCGCGCTTACGGGCTTGCCGTCGATCGTGAGCGCGACGGCCGCGCCGGCATCAGCCAGCCTCTTGAACATGGAACCTCCGCGCACTGAAGGGAGCGACCAGGGATTTGTCGAGGGCACCGCGCGCGATCATCGGCGCGATGGCGAGCGCATGGTTGGCCGCCAGCGTCACGCCCGAATGGCAACACACCGTGAAGGCGCCGGGATGGCTCTCCGATTCGTCGTAGATCGGGAAGCCGTCCTGGGTCATCACGCGGATGGCGCTCCAGGTGCGCACGACATTGACGTTGGCCAGCAGCGGGAACTGGCGCACCGCGCGCTCGGCCTCGGTGGCGCCGACTCCAATGGTGAGGCCGGCCGGATCGGTACGCTCTTCCTTGGAATCACCGATCATCACCGTGCCCTCGTCGGTCTGGCGCAGGGTGACGACGGGATGGCGCAGGAACGGCCGCAACCGCTCGGTGACGACGATCTGGCCGCGCTCGGGCTTCATCGGGCATTCCAGCCCGACCATCGGCGCCAGGTGCATGTTGGCATTGCCCGCCGCCAGCGCCACGCGGTTGGCGCGGATCTCGCGACGAGCGGTCGTGAGCCGGAACTCGCCGCCTTCGCGCACGATGGACTCGACGCGATGGCTCGGCAGGTAGGTGACGCCGCGGGCGTTGATGGCGGTGTGCAGGGTGCGGAACAGGCGAAGCGAGTTCACATGACCGTCGAGCGGACAGAAGCTGCCGCCGACCACCTCGCGGCCGATGTCTGGCAGCATCCTTGCCACCTGCGCGTGATCCAAGATCTCGGTCTTGTAGTCGACGATGCCCGGCTGGTTGTGCAGGCGCTTCAGGATGTTGGCGCGCGCCTCGAGCTCGCGTTCCGACAGCGCCAGGTGGAAGCCGCCCGGGCGCTGGAAGCAGACGTCGAGCCCGGTCTCCTCCTTCAGCGTCTCGGCGAAGCCTCCCCAGGCATTCGACGAGCGTATGGTCCAGCCGGCGTAGGGGGCGAGGCCCAGACCCTTGCTCTGCACCCAGACCAGGGCGAAGTTGCCGCGGCTCGCGCGCACGGCGCGATCGCCCTCGTCGAGCACGACGACGCGGCAGCCCTCGCGCGCCAGCCCCCAGGCGGTGGCGATGCCGACCAGGCCGCCGCCGACGACGGCGACGTCGAACTCGCTAGCGGCCATCGGCGCTCCTTCCCACCAGCAGGCGCTCCAGGCCGTAGGCGCGATCGAGCGCGATCAGCGCGGCCACGGTGATGGCGATGACGCAGGCCGACACCGAGGTGACCAGCGGATCGATATTGTCCTGGATGTAGAGGAACATGCGCACCGGCAGCGTCTCGGTACCGGGGGCGGCGATGAACACCGTCATGGTCACTTCGTCGAACGAGTTGATGAAAGCGAGCGCCCAGCCGCTGATCAGGCCGGGCAGCACGAGCGGCAGGGTGATGCGCCGCAGGACCGTGCCGTCCGAGGCGCCGAGCGAGATGGCGGCATGCTCGATCGAGCGGTCGAGGCCGACCGCCGAGGCGAGCGTCAGTCGCAGCGCAAAGGGCAGCACGATCACGATATGCGCCAGCACCAGGCCGACGAAGGTGCCGCCGAGACCGAGCTCGGTGAAGAAGCGCAGGAAGGCGATGCCCAGCACGACGTGCGGGATCATCAGCGGCGACATGAAGAGCGCCGTCATGGCGTCGCGACCGCGGAAGCGATGGCGGCCGATGGCGAGCGCGGCCGGCACCGAGAAGGCGACGGCGATGGCCGAGCTCAGCGCGCCCAGCCACAGGCTGCGCCAGAAGGCCGAGATGAACTCGGGATAGCGGCCGATGGCGTAGAACCAGCGCAGCGACCAGCGGTCGG
>JAEZIF010000055.1 GCA_023416135.1 Pseudomonadota bacterium | reverse complement strand
CTCCAGGTCCGCATTCTTGAGCGGACCTGGAGGTCCGCGCTCCGAAGACTATTTGTTCAGCTCCTTCATAGCACTGTCCAAGCCGCCGAGCGTCAGCGGAAACATGCGATTCGAAGATAGCTGCTGCAACAGTTGGATGGAGGGCGTGTAGCTCCAGTGCCGCTCGGGCACCGGGTTCAGCCACACCATGCTGCGATAGGTGTCGGCCATGCGCTGGATCCAGACCTGGCCCGCCTCCTCGTTCCAGTGCTCCACCGAGCCGCCTGGATAGGCGATCTCGTAGGGACTCATCGAGGCGTCGCCGACGAAGATGACCTTGTAGTCAGGCGGGAAGGTATGGAGCAGCTGCTGCGTCGGGTAGGTGTCGACATGGCGGCGGCGATTGTCCTTCCACAGCTTCTCGTAGAGGCAGTTGTGGAAGTAGAAGAATTCGAGGTGCTTGAACTCCGAGCGCGCCGCCGAGAACAGCTCCTCGCAGACGCGGATGTGCGCGTCCATCGAGCCGCCGATGTCGAACAGCAGCAGGAGCTTCACCTTGTTGCGCCGCTCGGGGACCATCTTGATGTCGAGATAGCCGGCGTTGCGCGCCGTCGAGCGGATGGTGTCGGGCATGTCGAGCTCGACCTCGGCGCCCTCGCGCGCGAACTTGCGTAGGCGGCGCAACGCGATCTTGATGTTGCGTGTGCCGATCTCGACGGTGTCGTCGAGGTTCTTGTACTCGCGCTTGTCCCATACCTTGACGGCGCGGCCCTCGCGGTTCTTGTCCTGACCGATGCGCACGCCCTCGGGATTGAAGCCGTAGGCGCCGAACGGCGAGGTGCCGGCGGTGCCGATCCACTTGCTGCCGCCCTGATGGCGCTTCTGCTGCTCCTCGAGACGCTTCTTCAGCGTCTCCATGAGCTTCTCCCAGCCGCCCATCGCCTCGATCTGGGCCTTTTCGTCGTCGGTCAGCAGCTTCTCGGCGAGCTTGCGCAGCCATTCCTCGGGGATCTCGGCGGTGGCGCCCTCGCCGGCCGGCGCCTCGAGGCCCTTGAAGACGTGGCCGAACACCTTGTCGAACTTGTCGAGGTTACGCTCGTCCTTCACCAGGATAGAGCGCGATAGATAGTAGAAGTCGTCGACGCTGTAGTCGGCGACATGCTTATCCATCGCTTCCATCAGCGCCAGGTACTCCTTGATGGAGACCGGCACCTTGGCCTGGCGCAGTTCGAGAAAGAAGTTTGTGAACATGGGATCTGCTGCTCCCTACTGGCGCTGCTCCCGCCGCGCCATGAAGGCCAGACGCTCGAAGAGGTGCACGTCCTGCTCGTTCTTGAGCAGCGCGCCGTGGAGCGGCGGAATGAGCTGCTTGGAGTCCTTCGACCGCAACGCCTCCGGCGGCATCTCCTCGACCATCAGGAGCTTCAGCCAGTCGAGCAGCTCCGACGTCGAAGGCTTCTTCTTCAGGCCGGGCACTTCGCGGATGTCGTAGAAGATGTTCAGCGCCTCGCGCAGCAGGTTGCGCTGCAGGTCGGGGAAGTGAACGTCCACGATCTGGGTCATGATTTCGCGATCAGGGAAACGAATGTAGTGGAAAAAGCAGCGGCGCAGGAAGGCGTCGGGAAGCTCCTTCTCGTTGTTGGAGGTGATCATCACCACCGGCCGTTGCGCCGCCTTCACGACCTCCTGTGTTTCGTAGACGTAGAACTCCATGCGATCGAGCTCGAGCAGCAGGTCATTGGGGAACTCGATGTCGGCCTTGTCGATCTCGTCGATCAACAGCACCGGCCGCTTCTCCGAGGTGAAGGCCTCCCACAGCTTGCCGCGCTTGATGTAGTTGCGGATGTCCTTCACGCGCTCGTCGCCGAGCTGGCTGTCACGCAGGCGGGAGACAGCATCGTATTCATAGAGACCCTGCTGGGCCTTGGTCGTCGACTTGATGTGCCATTCGATCAACGGCGCGCCGATCGCCTTGGCGACCTCGTGCGCCAGCACGGTCTTGCCGGTGCCGGGTTCACCCTTGATCAGCAGCGGCCGCTGCAGCGCAATCGAGGCGTTGACCGCCACGCGCAGGTCGTCGCTGGCGACGTAGGAGTCGGTACCGGTAAATTTCATGGTGCAAAATCCAGGTTTCACGGAAGCTTGGAAGGGCACCCTAGGGGCGGCCTCCCCCCCAAGCAAGACCGCCACCGCAGGTCAGCGGACGCAGAAATAGACGATCGCCGCCGACGCGATGAGGAGCGAGATCGCGAGCCGGCCCGAGCCGAAGCGGAGCGACGGTTCCGGCTGCCCCGCCTCGGCGATGTCCTCCAACGGCTTGCGGCCGGTGAACATGGATCCGATCAGGTTCTGTCGCTTGAGTACGAGGTAGATCAGGGCCGCCAGGATATGCAGTGCCGCCAAGCCGATAACCACGTTCACCCAGAACTTGTGGAAGGACGTCAGACGATCGACCCACTTGTCGGGGATGTTGTAGGCGAGCGGGCCGTTGACTATTCCCATGTCGGTGTCGGCGGAGAACAGGCCGGCGACCGCTTGCGCCAGAACCGCGACGATCAGCACCACCACCATGATGCCGCCCACCGGATTGTGGCCGAGGTCATAGGTCTTGCGACCGGTGACGAAGCTCCTGAGATAGTCGAACCACGCACCCGGCCCTTTCACGAAATTCGAGAAGCGCGCCGTCGTGCTGCCGACGAAGCCCCAGGCGATTCGGAACAGCAGCAAGGTGAGGATGGTGTAGCCGGACCAGAAGTGGAGTTTCATCCAATCGCCGCCGGCGCGAGCGGAGAAATACGACGTCACCAGCAGAATCACCAGCGACCAATGGAACAGGCGTATCGGCACATCCCAGACGCGGACTTTCTTGTCGAGCTTGTTGGCCATCCGATGTTCTCCTTCCCGGCGAACCACACGCAGTCGTGATGGGAGTTTGCCGCCGGCCCTGTTCGCTTTGCTCCAAACGTCTGCAACAAATAACTGGCCGTCGAGCAAAAACTTGCCGATGGTTGCGAAGTTTTCAAAGGGGATGGATCGATGAGGAAGACTCTGGTTGTGGCGATCGCTGGTGCATTGGCCGCCGGTGCGATGGTGGGCGGTGCCACCTTCGCGCTTGCTCAGGCGGACGTGGTCAAGGAGCGTCAGGAGAACCGCAAGCAGACCGCTGCTGCGATGCGTGCCATCAAAGGCGTCATCGATGCCAAGGGGCCGACCGCAAGCGCCGTCGAGCAGGCCGCCAAGCTCAAGACCCTCGAGGCTGCGTTCGTGAAGATGTTCCCGGCGGGCTCGGACAAGGACACCAAGGCCCTGCCAGCGGTGTGGACCGACTGGGCGGGCTTCCAGGCCGCCAGCAAGAACGTTGAAGCCGCCTACGACAAGCTCGCCGCCGCGGCGGGTTCGGGCAACCAGGAGGCGCTGGCCACCGCCTTTGCTGATACCGGCAAGGCCTGCGGCGCCTGCCACGACAAGTTCCGCGCCAAGGCGAACTGATCGCCGACTCTAATCCCAGTGAAAGGCGGCGGCCTTCGGGTCGCCGCCTTTTTTCTTCGGCGCAGAATCTGGAGAGCCGGTCGCCTCGGGAACGACTGCCTCCTGTCGCCCCGTGGCGGGAATGGGTGCGTTGGCTGCTTGTCAGGACACCGCCGCAGGCGGGTTGGGAACCGTGAGCGCCTGGAGGACGATGGCCTCGGCGGTGAAGCGCCATGTGCGCGATGCATGAACCGGCGAGAGGCGAAGCTGCTCGCGCATGTTCATCCAGCTGTCGAGACCGAAGGCGAGATCGAGCGAGTCGAGCACCAGATCGCGCGAGCTGGGAGCGAGATTGCCGAGCTCGGTCGAGAACCATGCGGCGAGGCGCTCGCGCAGGAGCTTGCGCAGCTGAGCCACGCCGAGGCCGACCGCCGGCGCGACGCTGCGCACGCGCTCGGCGAAGTGCCATACCGGGAGCCACTCCTCGAAGAGTTGAGCACGATCCGATACCAAGAGCTCGATGCGATTGGACAGCGGCGCCGCCGCATCGACCGGCCGATTGCGATCGAACTCGCGGTTGACCGCGAGATCGAATGCAGCCGCATAAAGGTCAGCGAGGCTGGTGAAATGCTGGAACAGCGCTCGGCTGGACACGCCCGCGATGGTCGCGATTGCCGCAGAGGTCGGCTCGACATCGCCAGCCTGGATCAAATCCAGCGTGGCTTGGATGAGAGCCTGGCGCGTCCGCAGGCCGCGGACGATGCGGCCGTCCTGGGAACGAGAGACGTCGATCGGGAATCCGACAATTTTCATATGGAAACCAATAGAATAGGAATTGCTTTAATACACTCACCTTAACACGGGCTTATGCCTTCATAAGTTGCAAGAATGCATATCTAGGACCGTCTAGTCCCTGTATTTGTTGGACTTCTTTGACGGAGATAGACAGTTTTGGGTGATCTTACATCGCGCTCACCATGCAACTACCTGCGGCTCGGCCCCGATATCGACGGCTTTTCCCGATTTTTTTTGCATGGGTCAATCCCGCGGCCGGACCGATCTGTGGGAAATCCGGAAATATGAAAGGCCGGTCGCTTGGGGAACGACCGGCCTTCCTCAGGAGCCCGCCTGGGTGTGGGGTATCGAAGCCTTGGGGTGTGTGGGAAGGGGGCTTCGATGAGCGGCTTGGGGGGCCGCCGGCGGGCTATGTCGATCTCTGGTGTCGGCGCGCCTGACTTGGGAAGCGCTGCCAATCTCGTGGGAAAAGCCTTTCAGATATGAATTACAAGCAGGTAGGGACCATCTCTAATGATGCAAACTTAACAAATGCGTGCGGCCTTAGTTACCTGCAAAAGCGCATATCTGATTCGGGGACGAGGCCGGATTTTCGCGTATTTTCTGCGTCTTCGTGGCAGCAGATATTCGGGAAAGGGTGGGCTGGAATCCATCCAAAACGGATCGAATGGACCGTTTTTCGTTATTTGACAGGCACTTAATGCTCAAGTAGTTGCATCTGCAGGGTTCGCGCGAGTGCAAATTTGTCGACAACGCGCAGGCGGGCCTGAAAACCAGCGCCAATCAGCGACGCCAACGGCTTGCGGTCTGATTCGGCCGCATTTCCATGGTAGACGGGCGAAACACAGCCAGCCGTTTTCGGGAGTGCTTCATCGTGCGATTCGTCCGTAGCCATCGTGCCCTGCTTGTTCTTTCAAGCGCCACGGCGCTGCTTGCGCTGGCACAGCCAGCGGCCGCGGGCGTGGAGGAAGCCGTCAAGGCGATGCAGGCGGGCGACATGGCAACCGCGGAGAAAGAACTGCAGGTGCTGGTCAAGGAGCGCGATCCCCGCGCGCAGTTCTTCGCCGGCCTCTACATTTACGGCAATCCCGATTCGAAATTTTACGACGTCGCCAGGGCGACGCCGATGCTGCTCGATGCCGCCGAGCGCGGCTATGTGCCGGCCATGTTGCCGATCGCCGGCGCCTACGCCGAGGGCAAGGGCGTGCCGAAGAGCCTGTTCGAAGCCTACAAGTGGGTGGCGATCGCCGAACGCTGGCATGGACCGGTCTCGCCGCAGGCCTACGAGCAACTCGCACGCGAGATGAAGCCCGACGAGATCGAGAAGGCCAAGGCGGCCGCCGTCGCCTACACCTTCAAGACCAAATGACGATGCTGCGGGTGGCGGTGCTAGCGGCAGCACTTGCCGTCAGCGGTGCCGCGCTCGCTCAACAGGACGCCGTCGACGTGGCGCCGCCGTTGCGCTCGGCCGTCGCCGCTTATCGCGCCGGGGATCTCGGCGCCGCCGAAGCGACGTTCCGCTCGATGGCCGCAAGCGATGCCGATGCCGAGGCGTGGCTTGGCGCCGTGCTGCTCGATCGCGGCGCCAATCGCGACGGCCTGCGCCACATCCAGCGCGCCACCGACGCGGGCTCGAGCGAGGGCGCGCATCGCTTGGCCCTCGTCTACGCGCAAGGTCTTGCCGGCACGCCGCGTGACGAGGCGCGCGCGCTCCAGCTGTTCCAGAAAGCCGCGTCGGCCGGACATACACGGGCGCAGATCAATCTCGGTATCCTCTATATGCGCGGCCTCGGCGTGCAGCGCGATCTCGTCAACGCCCGGGCGTGGCTCGAGAAGGCCGCAGCGAGCGGCGACCCGCAGGCGCTCTACACTCTCGGCCGCGCCATGGATGAAAGCACCGAGCAGATCGCGCCGGATCCGGTGCGCGCCGCCGATCTCTATCGGCGCGCCGCCGAGAAGGGCCATGTGCTGGCCGGGCTGCGCTACGGGTTGGCGCTGAGCGAAGGCGTCGGCATCAAGCGCGACATCCCCGCCGCCCAGAAATGGCTGGTGCAGGCGCGCGACAACGGCGTGCCCGAAGCCGCGCTGGCGCTGGGCGACATGGCGGCGCGCACGCCGGCATCGCGCGACAAGGCGCTGAATGAGCGGACGGTGCAGTCGGCCATCAACTGGTACCAGGTCGCCGCCCAGGCCGGCGTACCGTCGGCCCAATTCAAACTCGGCAACGCCTACTTCTCGGGCGTCGGCGTGGCGCGCGATCCCGCGCAGGCCATGCTGTGGTACAGCCGCGCCGCACAGCAAGGCCTGCCGCAGGCGCAGCATGCGCTGGGCATCATGCTGATGGGCGGCGTCACCGGCGCGCCCGATCCGGTCGAGGGCTACAAGTGGCTGGTGCTGGCCGAGAAGGCAGGCCATCCCGATTCGCGGGCGGTGCGGGAAAAATCGGCCAGCCAGCTCGCCGAGAAGGATCGCCGACAGGCCGAAACTCTGGCGCAGCGCTTCACGCCGGCGCTCGAGCGGCCGATCGACGATGCATCGGCGCGTGCCGCGACCGCGGTGCCCAAGCCCGCCTCCGGACGCTAGAATCGGCGCATGAGCATGCCGTCGGTCGCGCGCCAGGCGCGACCCGAGATAACCTTGGCCGTGTGTCGCGGCGCCTGCCGGCTGATGCGCCAAGCCGGCCATTCGGTGCTGCTGGAAGTGCCGCTGCCCGACGGCCGGCGCGCCGACATCTTCGCCGTCGGCCGCGCAGGCGACATCACCATCGTCGAGGTCAAGTCGTCGATCGAGGACTGGCGGGTCGACGAGAAGTGGCCCGACTACCTCGGCTGGTGCGACCAGCTCTATTTCGCCGTTCCGATCGACTTCCCGCAAGCGCTGATCCCCGAAGACATCGGGGTGATCGTTGCCGACGCCTATGGCGGCGAATCGCTTCGCCATCCGCCGCGCCGGCCGATGGCGGCCGCGCGGCGCAAGTCGCTGCTGATCGACTGCGCGCGGCTCGCTTCGGAGCGCCTTGCGCGACTGGAAGATCCGGATTTCGTGGAGCTTCTTTGACCTCGTCGGACGGCGGGCGACCCGCGGTCCGCGCTGCACTGCCATCTAAGCCAGCATCGCCACCGTGTGTGCCGCCGCCGCACCGGCGGTGGTCTGGCCGCGGCTCGCCTCGGCCATGCGGATGCGCGCGTAGGCCATGACCTCGGTCGGTGAGCCGATGCGCTCGATGCGGCCGTCCATCAGGAGCGCCACGCGATCGGCGATCGCAAGCGGCGCCAGCCGATGGGTGATCATGATCACGGTGCGGCCGCGCGCGTTGGCCTTGAGCTGACGCAGGAGCTTTTCCTCGGTCGCGGGATCGAGCGCGCTGGTCGCTTCGTCGAGCACCAGGATGCGTGGATTGCGGATCAGTGCGCGGGCGATGCTGAGCAGCTGGCGCTGACCGCTCGACAGCCCCTGCCCGCGCTCGCCCAGCACGGTGTTGTAGCCGTGCGACAGGCGCTGGATGAAATCATGGGCGCCGACGAACTTGGCGACGGCGACGACGCGGCCGGGATCCTTGTCGACTACGCCCATGGCGATGTTCTCACGGACCGAGCCGGTAAAGAGCTGGACCTCCTGCGGCACGGCGCCGATCTGGGCGCGCAGTTGCGCCGGTGAGATGTGGGCGATGTCCATGCCGTCGATCAGAACACGCCCACCGGCAGGCTTGAACAACCCCTGCACCAAGTTGGCGATGGTCGTCTTGCCCGATCCCGACGGGCCGACGATGCCCAGAATCTCGCCGGCGACGACCTGGAAGTCGGCGTTTTGCAGGATTGCCGGCGTGTCGGTGTCGGCGCGATAGGTGACGCGATCGAACACGATGTCGCCCGTCAATGCCGGCATGGGAGCGAGTTCGCCCGGCGGGCTCTCGGCCGCCTCGCTCATCAGCTCGTCGATGCGTTTGAATGCGGCGCTGGTCGCCTGGAGCTGGTGCCATGCCGCCGCGAGCTGGCGCATCGGCTGCAGCGCGCGCACTGCCAGCATGTTGGCGGCAACCAGCGCTCCGATCGTCAAGTGATGATCGACCACCTGGCATACGCCGATCACGACGATCACCAGCGAAGCCAGGAGCTGCAGGCTGCCCGAGGCGCTGGCGGCGATGTTGGCGAGGTTGTTGGCGCGAAAGGATGCCCAGGCCGACCGCTCGACGCGCGCCTGCCAGCGCTTCTCGACCTCCGCCTCGAGCCCCAGCGTCTTTATGGTTGCGGCGTTGGCCACCGTCTCGGCGAGCGTCGAGCCCTTGGCGGCGAGCGCCTGAAAGCTCTCGTCGGCCAGCCGACGCTGCGCGCGATGAGTCGCCAACGACACGCCGATCAGCACTGGAATTGCCAAGGCGGCGATGGCGCCCAGTATCGGACTGATGAAGAAGGTGGCCGCGAGGAACAGCACGACGAAGGCGATGTCGATCGCCAGCACCGGCATCTGGCCGGTGAGGAAATTCCGCAACACGTCGAGCTGGCGCAGGCGCTCGGCGATGACGCCCGACGGTGTGCGCTCGAAATGCCGGTAGGGAAGCTGCATCAGATGATGCAGCGCTTCGCCGCTCATCAACGCGTCGAGACTGGCGCCGGTGCGCGCCGACAGCCAGCCGCGCGCCAGACGCAGGCCGAAGTCCAGGCCGTAGACCACGAGCATGCCGGCGGCGAGCATCAGTACCAACGATGCGGCGTTCGCCGGCGGCGTGTGGCCCACCACCGTGTTCAGCATCAGCATCATGAAGAGCGGCGTCGCCAGCGCGAGCAGGTTGATGACGAAGGAGGCAGCCGCCAGCTTCAGGATGACCGGCCGCACCCGCATCCAGAGCGGCACGTACCAGCGCGCGCCCTTCGCATCGGGCGGCTTCTCGCGCATCACCAGGACACGCGTGCCGAGCGCCCTCACCTCGTCGGTCGTCAGCTGCCAGACCTGGCCGTCGACGACATCGAGCACCATCCATTGTCCTGCCCGGCCGGCAACGACGACATGAGCGGGGTGTCCCACGGCCAGCAGCACGAAAGGCAGCGGCAACGATTCGAGCCGCTCAGGCGTGAGATCGAAAGCGTGGGTATCGAGACCGAGCCGTTCGCAGGCAGTGAGGAAGGCCGCCTCGTCGAGGCCCGCCGCCGGCACTGCTGCCAGGCGGCGCACGTCGGCTTCACTGATAGGCCGACCAACCTGCTGGGCGACGTAAAGCAGCGCCCGCATGAGCGAGTCGATGGGCCGGCTTCTATCGCCGGCCCAAACCGATGGCTGAAACCCGCCATTCTCCAGAGGGGCCATTTGCCGTCTGCTCCAGCAGACTTGTTACCGCCCCTCTGACACTATCAAAAATCTACGGAAAATCAAACGTTTAGGAGAAATTCCTAACGCGTTCCGAAAGCCCGCTTCAGTTCCGGCACGAGGTCGGTGCGCTCCCACGAAAAGCCGCCGTCCCTCTCCGGCTTGCGGCCGAAATGGCCGTAGGCAGCGGTACGCTTGTAGATCGGCTTGTTGAGCTGCAGCGTCCGGCGGATGTTGGTCGGACGCAGCGGGAAGATGTCCGACAGGACCTTCTCCAGCTTGCGCTCGTCGACCTTGCCGGTGCCCTGAGTGTCGACATAGAGCGACATCGGATCGGCAACGCCGATCGCATAGGCCACCTGGATCAGGCAGCGATCGGCGAGGCCGGCCGCCACCACGTTCTTGGCGAGGTAGCGCGCGGCGTACGCCGCAGAACGGTCGACCTTGGTCGGGTCTTTGCCCGAGAACGCGCCGCCGCCGTGCGGGGCGAAGCCGCCGTAGGTATCGACGATGATCTTGCGGCCGGTCAGGCCGCAATCGCCGTCGGGGCCACCGACGACGAAATTCCCGGTCGGATTGACGAAGAAGTCGGACGCCTTCTTGGGCATCCAGCCCTTGGGCAGCGACTTCGCCACGTGGCCGGCGATCATCTCCCTGATCATGCCGGAATTGTACTTCTTGCCCTTGGACGTGGCTTCCTTGTGCTGGGTCGAGACCACGACCTTGGTGGCACCGACGGCCTTGCCGTTCACATAGCGCACCGTGACCTGACTCTTGGCGTCGGGCTGCAGATCGGGCAGCTCGCCCGAACGGCGGGCCTTGCTCAGCACCTCGAGAATCTTGTGCGAGAAGTAGATCGGGGCCGGCATGAACGAGCCCTTCTCGTATTCCTCACTATCGCGGCAGGCGAAGCCGAACATCAGGCCCTGATCGCCCGCGCCCTCCTGCTCGCCGAGATTGCCGCCCTTCTTCTTGGCATCGACACCCATGGCAATGTCGGGCGACTGGCCGTGCAGCAGCACCTCGACGTCGGCGCCATGGAAAGAGAAACCGTCCTGGTCATAGCCGATGTCGCGCACGACCTCGCGGGCGATCTCGGTCAGGGCCTCGCGGTTGACGATCGTGTGCTTGCCGTACTTGCGCATGTACGGCGCCGAGGCGCGGCCTTCGCCGGCAATGACGATCTTGTTGGTGGTGGCGAGCGTCTCGCAGCCCAGCCGCGTGTTGGCATGGCTGTCATCGGCGTGGCCGAGCTTGACGTCGTTGGCGATGAACGCGTCGAGGATGGCGTCCGAGATCTGGTCGCAGACCTTGTCCGGATGGCCTTCGGAAACCGATTCGCTGGTGAAGAGATAGTCCTTGATGGCCAAAACAGCCCTCCCACAGGTCACTGGACTCCGGGCAGGGCGGAAGAGCCGCCAACGTCCGGCTTAGCCTTTATTGTCGCGGTGGCAAGTCGTCCAAATCCGTCCGCGGCGGCGCCGCCCATCGGGGCCGCGCCGGCTAAAAACTCCAGATACAAACGGAAATCAAGAGGGACCGGCAGTTTGCCTCAGGCTTGCCTCGCCTCCTCTGTATCATCCGGTCCTGAGGCCTCAACCGCGCTTGCGACCGCCCAGCACTTCGGCATGGCTCGCCGCGCCAACGGCCTTGACCATCTCGAAGATGCGCTTGCGCACACGACCCTCGCGAATCTTGTAGTAGGCACGCACCAACTCCAGCGTCTCGCGCTTGATCAGCGGGTCTTTCTCCTGCTCGAACGGCGTGCCGGCCTCGCCGAACCCCTTGCGGCCGCGACCCGACATCGGCCGACCGGAAAGCGCATTGGAGGGCATCTCGTCGAAGAAGTATGACACCGGTACGTCGAGCACCTTGGCGAATTCATAGAGGCGGCTCGATCCGATACGGTTGGAGCCACGCTCGTATTTCTGAATCTGCTGGAAGGTGAGGCCTACGGCCGTTCCGAGCTTTTCCTGGCTCATTCCGAGAAGCGTGCGGCGTTGGCGCATACGCGCGCCGACATGGACGTCTACCGGATGTGATCTTGCCATAGCTCGTTATTCCTCTCGCTCGTCTCTCTAAGCCTATCACGCGCCAAGCCTATAGCGCGCCAAGCCTATAACGCAGTTGTGCAAATAGGGTGGCAAACACTTTCAAAGTGCAGCCGGTCGGCAAGCTCATCTGTGCAAAAATGCATATCTACACGTCAGGGCTGCATATTACATTAGCCCCTCTCCGGGATAATGCAAGCTGATCCTTAGCTTTCCTAATGCCGAATGATTCATTGGACTTACCGGCTCTTCCACAATCTCGTACCGATTAACGTCGCAACAAGAAATGCAATCATGACCAGCAGCGTCCAATCGCCCCAGCGAGCGTAGGGCGTGGCCACACGCGATGCGGGAAGGCGGTGGTCGATAATGCCCTCCTGCTGCATCCCGAGGGACGCCAGAACGCGGCCGTAAGCATCGATCACCGCCGATACGCCGGTGTTGGCCGCGCGGATCATGGGCAGGCCCTCCTCGATGGTGCGCAACCGCGCACTGGTCAAGTGTTGGTACGGTCCGCTCGACAGGCCGAACCAGGCATCGTTGGTGATGTTGAGCAGCCATTGCGGCCGCTCGCCGGGCCCCGTCACGGCGGCGGGGAAGATCACTTCGTAGCAGATCACCGGCGAGAAGGACGGCAGGCCATTCGATGGCACCAGCGTCACTCTTCCCTCGCCCACCTCGAACGAGCCGCGGCCGATCATGCCCGAGACCGGCGCCAGTTGCTTGTGAAAGGGGATGTATTCGCCGAGCGGCACGAGGTGGACCTTGTCGTAGTGGGCGGCGATGGTGCCCGCGCCATCGATCACCAGCAGGGAATTCCATACGCCGTCCTCGGGCCTCGGGGTGCCGCGTGCCGCGCCGGTCAACAGCAGGCCGCCCGGCGGCACCGCCTGGGCCATCATCGACAGCGCTGCCGATCCGGGCTCGATGATCTGAGGCGGCGCCGTCTCGGGCCAGACCACCGCCGCCATGCGATCGAAGCCGGGAGCACGGCTCATCTCGACCAGCTTGGCGATCTGGCTGGCGCGGGTTTCCGGGCGCCATTTCTGCGACTGCGGCACGTTGGGCTGCACGATGCGGATCCAGGGCCCGTTGCCATTTTCGATGGCGGCCATCGCCGACTGGCCGCCCCAGCCGGCAAGGCCTACGGCGACAAGCGCCGCAATCGATGCCCGCCAGCCCGCCGTCGGCGCCGCGAGCACGAGGAACGTCAACATGCCAAGGCCATAGACACCGAACAGCGACGCACCCTGCAGCAAAGGAGTGGCAAAGCCCCACACATGTGCCAGCGGGTTCCAGGGATAGCCGGTGAAGACGTGTCCGCGCAGCCACTCCGCAACCGTCCAGGCGATCGCCAGCACAACCAAGCGACTGTAGCGACCACCGAGGTCGGGCCAGCGATCGACGACGCGGCGCGCGACCCAGGCGGCGAGGCCCGGAAAGAACCCCAGCACGACCGCTAAGCCCGCGACGATCGGCGGCCCCAGCAGCGCGAAGTCGGCCGGTGGAACGTAGAAGGCTTCGAGGATCCAGTAGGAGCCGACGGCGAAGTGCCCCGTGCCCCAGGCCAAGCCGCGCCAGAAGGCGCTACGCGGCGTCGGCGCCGCCTGCCACAGCCAGACGTAGGCAACGATGCCCACGATCGCGAGCGGCAGCCAGTGGAGCGGCGGCATGGCCAGCGCCGCCAACGCTCCCGCGACCAACGCCGCGCCCAGGGCGCGCCATCCTTGAAACTTGCTCACGATGATGTGGCGATCAGGCGACGGCCGTCGCCGAGGTCGTCGGCGGCCGCACACGCAGGCGCCTGATGCGCCTCGGGTCGACGTCGAGAACTTCGAACTCGACGCCCGATGGATGACGCACGACCTCGCCGCGCTCGGGGATGCGGCCGAGCAGCGAGAAGATCAGCCCGCCCACCGTGTCGATCTCGCGCCTCTCGTCCTCCGAAAGCACATTGCCGATTTCCTGCTCCAGCAGCTCGACCGGCGTGCGGCCGTTGACGTCGATCGTCCCGTCGACGCGGCGCGCGACGGTCGGGGTCTCGGCGACGTCGTGCTCGTCCTCGATCTCGCCCACGATTTCCTCGACCAGATCCTCGATGGTGAGGAGCCCGTCGGTGCCGCCGAACTCGTCGACCACCAGAGCCATGTGAGTCCGCGAGCGGCGCATGTCGAGCAGCATGTCGAGCACCGGCAGGGTCGGCGCCACGAACACGACGCGGCGCAAGATGTCGCGCAGATTGAACTTCTTGGCGGTGCCCCAGTAGGCAAGCACGTCCTTGATGTGGATCATGCCGATCACGTCGTCGAGCGATTCGCGATAGATCGGATAGCGCGAATGCGCCTCGGTCTGGATCAGGCGCACGACCTCGTCGAGCGGCATGTCGGCGGCGATGCCGACGATGTCGACGCGCGGCACCATGACGTCGGCCACCGTCTTGTCGCGCAGCTTCAGGATGTTGGCGAGGAGGACCCGCTGGTCCTCGCTGATCGGCGTGTCGCTCTCGGGCGCCTCCTCGATGAGCTCCTCGATAGCCTCACGCACCGCCTCGTTCTTCTCGCGGCGCCTCAGCTTGCGCAGGATGGCGCGCAGCAGGCCGCCACTGGAAGGCACCTCGGGAACGGTCGCCGGCGCAGGCGTTTGGGTTGCGGAGGGCTCACTCACCGAATCCGGGCCATTGCCCGGTCGCGTACTGTGCGCTGTGGAGTCCGGCATGGCGGTTAAGATAGGCTATCGCTGCGGCGTTGCAACGACGGATGTTCTTTATGCGTTCCTGCAAGCTTCCTTCCGGTGCGGAAATGCCGGTTCTCGGCCTCGGAACCTGGCGCATGGGCGAAAGCGGCCGGCGGCGGCCGGACGAGCTCGATGCGCTGAAATACGGGCTGGAGCTCGGCTATCCCATGATCGACACGGCCGAGATGTATGGCGAGGGCGTCGCCGAGGAGATCGTGGGCGAAGCGATCAAGGGCCGGGCCAAGCGCCCGTACATCGTGAGCAAGGTCTATCCCCACAATGCGACGCGCGCTGGCACCGTCGCAGCCTGCGAACGAAGCCTGAAGCGCATGGGCATTGAACGCATTGATCTCTACCTGCTGCACTGGCGCGGCGGAGCGCGGCTCGAGGAGACATTCGAGGCGTTCCATCACCTGCGCGAGGCGGGGAAGATCGCCGACTTCGGCGTCAGCAACTTCGATCGCGGCGACATGGAAGATGCTGCCCGCCTCGACAAGGGACTGACCGGTTCCAACCAGGTGCTGTACTGCCTGTCGCGGCGCGGGCCGGAGTTCGACCTGCTGCCACTGATGCGCAGGAAATCGATTCCCCTGATGGCCTATTCGCCGCTCGACCAGGGCCGTCTGCTGACCAAGCCCGCGCTGAAGAAGCTTGCCGACGGGATCGGCTGCACACCGGCGCAACTGGCACTCGCCTGGGTGATGGCCCAGCCGGGCGTCGTCACGATCCCCAAATCCTCCAGCCGCGACCGCGTGAAGGAGAATCTCGGCGCGCTCGAGGTCAGGCTCACGCCTGAGGTCGCCGCCGACCTCGACCTTGCCTTCCCGCCGCCCAAGGGCAAGCAGGCGCTGGAGATGCTTTAGTCTCGTTCGGCCGCCGGCTATGCGTTGCTCTTGTCGCGCAGGATGGCGGCGATGTCGGCAGGATCGCACTTGATCGTAAGACCTGAACGTTCCTTCTGAAGAATCATCGAGGAACGCGAATCGCGCCCCTCCCAACCACGCGCCAGCGCCTCGGTCATCTCCTCGAGTGTCAAGTTGGCCAGCCGCATCGGCACGCCGTGCTCCTTGCCGACCTGCGTCGCGAGCGACACGTCCTTGTGCGCGAGCTTCAGCGCAAATCGCGGCGGATCGTAGACGTCGGGCAGGAAGTGGTCGGCGAGCCCGTCGAACGTGCGCCGCCGGCCGGTGACGCCGTTGCGTACGGCCTTCCACAGGGTCAGCGGATCGACTCCGGCCTTCACGCCCATGGTGAAGGCCTCGGCCAGCGCCGTCTGGATCATGTAGCCGCTGAGATTGTGCACCAGCTTGGCGACCGACGCCGAGCCGATCGGCCCGATATAGGAGACCTGGTCGCCCGCCGCGTCGAGAACCGGCCGGTAACGCTGGAAGACCTGCTCGTCACCGCCGACCCAGATCGCCATCTTGCCTGATTGGGCGCCCGCCGGACCTCCGCTCACGGGACTGTCGAGCAGCACCGCGCCGCGCTCCGCGAACAAAGGCTCGAGGCCGCGAATGACGGTCGGCGAATTGGTCGTGAGATCGAACAGGGGCTGGCCGCGCGACATGCCCGCGAGCAAACCCTTGTCGCCCTTCACGACCGCTTCGAACTCCTTCGGCCCCGGCAGCGAGGTGAAGACCACCTCGGTGGCCTCGGCGACCGCCTTGGGCGAATCGGCCCATTCGGCCCCGGCGGCGCAGATCTTTTCGGCAGCCTGACGCCGCGCATCGTGCACCACCATCTCGTGGCCGGCCTTGCGCATGTTTGCCGAGATGCCCGATCCCATCGTGCCCAGGCCGATGAATCCCACCCGCATGTCGTTTCCTTCCCTCAGTATGGATCTGCGATTCCCAGCCTGGCGAGGATCCGCCGCTCCAGCGCTTCCATGTGCTCGGCATCGGCCTCGCTCGTCTCGTGATCGTAGCCGATCAGATGAAGCGTGCCATGCACGACGAGATGGGCGAGATGATCGGCAGCCGTCTTGCCTTGCGACTTGGCCTCTCGCCAGACGGTCTGGCGTGCCAGCACGACATCGCCCAGGAAGTCGCGCTCGCCCGATGGATAGGACAGCACGTTGGTCGGCTTGTCCTTCTTTCGGTCGCGCGCGTTCAGTGCGCGGACCCGCCGATCATCGGCAAGCGCGATGGTGAGCGAGTGTTTGCGGTTGCTGGTCGCGGCACGCGCCGCCTTGCGCACCAATCGCTCGACGCCCGGCAGGGCCTTGGCCCATGCCGGATCGAGGACGACGACATCAACGGTTGTCCGGCTTCGCTTTCTTGTCGCGCGCGTCATAGGCCTCGACGATGCGGGTCACCAGGTCGTGGCGCACGACGTCCTGCGACGTCAGCCGCACGAAGCGCACGCCGTCGACGGTCTTCAGCGTCTCGACGGCGTCGGCCAGGCCCGAGCGCTGGCCGCCCGGCAGGTCGGTCTGGCTGGGATCGCCGGTGATCACCATTCGCGAGCCCTCGCCGAGCCGCGTCAGGAACATACGCATCTGCATGGGCGTCGTGTTCTGCGCTTCGTCGAGGATGACGTAGCAATGCGCCAAGGTGCGGCCGCGCATGAAGGCGAGCGGCGCAATCTCGATCTCGCCCGATTCCATGCGGTTGGCGATCTGCTCGGCCGGCAGCATGTCGTGCAGCGCGTCGTAGAGCGGCCGCAGGTAAGGATCGATCTTGTCCTTCATGTCGCCGGGCAGGAAGCCCAGCCGCTCGCCGGCCTCGACCGCCGGCCGCGACAGCACGATGCGCTCGACCTTGCCGGCCAGCAGCAACGATACGCCCATGGCGACCGCGAGATAGGTCTTGCCGCTGCCCGCCGGTCCCAGGGCGAACACCATGTCGCGCTCGCGCAACGCGGCAAGATAGGTGCGCTGGCCGGGCGAGCGCGCCTGCACGGTGCGGCGGCGCGTGCGGATGCCGTCATTGTCGCCGCCCTCGGCGCCGGTGCGGGCGAAGCGGACGGCGGCATCGATGTCGGCGATCTCGATCGACAGGCCGCGCTTCAGCCGCTCGTAGAGGCCGGTGATGGCCTTGTGGGCGACTGCAGCGTCGTCGGTAGATCCGGCGATGGCGAGCTGGTTGCCGCGCGCGCTCAACTGGACGTTCGCGAGCTGTTCTATGCGCACGAGATGGCGATCGTGATTGCCGTAGAGCACGGGCAGCAGCGCGTTGTCGTCGAACGTCATGCGGCGCACGTCGGCCGAGCGGCCGGTGGCTGCAGTGTCGCTCACGCGGCGGCCTCGTAGGACGGGGTGACGATCTCGCCGGCCAGGCTGTTGGCATGACCTTCGATCAGGCGGGCATCGACGATACGGCCGATCAGCCGTTCATTGCCCTCGGCATAGACCGACTGCAGCCACGGCGTCTTGCCGACGATCTGGCCGGGCTTTCGACCGCTTTCGGCGAACAGCACCGGCACGATCCCGCCGACCTTGGAAATGTTGAAGCCGCGAGCCTGCTGGCCGAGCAGCGCCTGAAGTGCGGCAAGCCGGGCGGACTTCACCGTCTCGGGCACCTGATCGAGCATCGCCGAGCCCGGCGTTCCCGGACGGCGGCTGTACTTGAAGGAGAAAGCCGAGGCGAAGCCTACCCGGTCGACGAGCCGCATCGTGTCGTCGAAATCGGCATCGCTTTCGCCCGGGAAGCCGACGATGAAATCGGAGGAGAGCGCGAGATCGGCGCGTGCATGACGCAGACGATCGACGAGCCCGAGGAAGAGATCACGGCCGTGCCGACGGTTCATCGCCTCGAGGATGCGGTCGGAGCCCGACTGCACCGGCAGGTGCAGGTAGGGCATGAGCTGCGGCACCGCGCCGTGGGCTGCGATCAGATCGTCGTCCATGTCGCGCGGATGGGAGGTCGTGTAACGGATGCGCGCGACGCCATCGATCTCGGCCAGGGCATGGATCAGCCGCGCCAGCGACCAGGTCGACCCGCCATTGGAGCCGGGGGCCGCCTCGCCATGGTAGGCGTTGACGTTCTGGCCGAGCAGCGTGATCTCGATCGCGCCGGCGGCCACGAGCTGCCGCGCCTCGGCGAGCACCGCCGACACCGGTCGCGAGTATTCGGCGCCGCGCGTATAGGGCACAACGCAGAAGGTGCAGAACTTGTCGCAGCCTTCCTGGATCGACAGGAAGGCCGAGCCGGCGCGCACACCCTGGGGCGATGGCAGATGGTCGAACTTGCTCTCGGCCGGAAAGTCGGTATCGAGCACACCCGCACCCGGCAGGCGCCTGCCGGCGCGGCGGACGGCCGCCTTGCGCTCGGCCTCGGCCAGGAGCTCGGGCAGGCGGTGATAGGCCTGCGGGCCGACGACGATGTCGACGGCGGGCTGGCGCCGCACGATCTCCTCGCCCTCGGCCTGGGCGACGCAGCCGGCGACCGCGATGGTGAGATCACGGCCCTCGGCGCGGCGCTCGTGCTTGGCGTCGCGCAGACGTCCGAGCTCGGAATAGACCTTCTCCGAAGCATGCTCGCGGATGTGGCACGTATTCAGCACGACCAGATCGGCCTGCTCGGGCGTATCGGTCATGGCATAGCCGAGCGGCCGCAGGACGTCGGCCATGCGGTCCGAATCGTAGACGTTCATCTGGCACCCGTAGGTGCGGATGAACACGCGCTTGCGCTGCCCGTCGGTACGGACGTCCGTCATCTGCCTCCACTGCAGAAACGGCCGGGTTCTATCATCGCGGCGGGCCGTGGTCGACTCCCCGGAACCGGTCGAAACACGCTGTTCGACCTATGCGGCCCTACGCCGCCTTCTCCGGCGGCAGGAGCTCGTGGCGGCCGGAGTTGGCCGCCTGGACGGCCGACGAAACCTGCTTGAAGCAGTACTCGCAGAGCTTCTTGCGGTCGCCGAGCTGGTCGATGTCGACCGGCGGGAAGAACGTGACGACGGCCTCGGTCTCGCCGAGACACACCATCTGCCAAAGATGGGGCACCAGATCGAGATCGCCGAACCAGGCGAACAGCGGGCGCCAGTAGCGGCCGAGCGGAATGCCGTCGAGGCGCGTATAGGCGACCGCCACCGACTGCACCGCGATGGGCTTCTCGTCACGGCGCAACTGCGCCACGCCGAACAGCGCGCTGCGGAAGGGAAGAACGCGCTGGCCGTCGCTCGAAGTGCCTTCGGGAAACAGCACGAGATTGTCGCCGGTGTTGAGCCGGCTCATCATCTCGTCGCGGCTTCGGCTGGTCTTGCCGCTGCTGCGTTCGATGAAGATGGTGCGCTGCGCCTTGGCAAGCGTCGAAAAGAACGGCCACGTCGCGACCTCGGCCTTGGCGACGAAGCTGCACGGGACCAGTCCGCCCAGAACCACGATGTCGAGGTACGAGACGTGATTACAGACGTAGAGCGTCGGGATCACGTCCGAGCGCTGTCCGTGCACGCGCACCTTGATGCCGAGGATGATGCGGACGAGACGATGATAGGCGACCGGCATCCAGCGGATGACCGGCTGGATGCGCAGAGCCATTGCCACGAGATAAAGCGGCACCAGGACAAGCGTCACCAGAAGGTAGGTCAGCAGCCGGAAGGCGCCTCGCAGAGGAGAACCAATCCACATCGGGTGTCGGAGACGTCAGCCTTCCTGCTCGCGCATCCCGCGTTCGTAGTGGCGGATGTACTTCTCGGTAATGATTTCCGTCTTGACGGTGATGAAGACGTCCGTCGTGTTGAACTGCGCGTCGATCACCGCGCCGTCGCCGACGAAGCCACCCAGCCGCAGGTAACCCTTGATGAGCGGTGCCACCCGCGCCATTGCCTTGCGAGGGTCGTAGCTGCCGGGTTCGAGCACGTCCATCTTGACGTAGCGGCTGGCCAGCGCGCGCACGCGGATCGGTGGCGGCGCCAAGTGATGGTGATAGAGATATGACAGCGCCTGCGAGTGCTGCGACGGATCGGCGCCCGGCAGGCTGGCGCAGCCGAACATCACCTGGATGTTGTAGTGGTACGCGTAAAGCGCGATGCCGCGCCACAGCATCTGCATGGTCGCGGTGTTGCGCGCGTCCTTCTCGATGCACGAACGGCCGACCTCGAGGACTTCGCCGGGGTACTCGATCAGCGGCTGGATGTCGTACTCGGCCGACGAATAGAAGCGTCCCATTGCCGCCGCTGCCGAGCGGCGGATCAGGCGATAGGTGCCGACGATGCCCTTCGGCCCCTCGCCACGGCGATGATCGAGCACCAGCAGGTGATCGCAGACCGTGTCGAAGGCGTCGAAGTCGCGCCGCCGCGCCGCCATCTCGGGCGTCGGATGCGCTGTCATCTCTTCATAGAAGACCCGATAGCGGAGCGCCTGCGCGGCATCGATCTCGGCGGCGTTCTCGGCCAACCGGACCTCGAAGTCGCCGGCAACAACCCTGACGATCTCCGCACTGGAGGCAGGCGCGCCCAGCAACTCGGCTTCGCTGTCAGCGCGGTCAATGCGCATGTTGAATCCGCAAGGGGGCCGCCCCGATCATTGCTCCATTATCGGGGTGTCGATGGCCCCGTCCACTCATTTTTGGCGACTGGTTTTCCCGTCCAGGGGCACACCGTACAGCTCGAGTCGGTGACCGACCAGCTTGTAGCCGGCCTTTTCGGCGATCCTGCGCTGCAGTTCCTCGATCTCGTCGTTGTGGAATTCCACGACCTTGCCGCTCTGGATGTCGATCAGATGGTCGTGGTGCTCGTCCGGCGTTTCTTCATATCGAGCGCGACCATCTCCGAAATCATGCTTGGCGAGAATGCCGGCTTCCTCGAACAGCCGCACAGTCCGATAGACCGTGGCAATGGAGATGTTCGGATCGATCGCGGTGGCGCGACGATGCACGGCCTCGACGTCCGGATGATCGTGCGCCTCCGAGAGCACGCGCGCGGTCACGCGCCGTTGGTCCGTCATCTTGAGACCGCGCTCGGCGCACAGGATCTCGAGTTTGGATTTACGATCAGGCATGCAACGTTACCCTACACCGCTCTGCGGTCGGGGTATAGTTGTCGGGTGATGACATTCCATCCCGACCAGACGATCGACATCACGGCCGAGGTCTGCCCGATGACCTTCGTGCGTACCAAGCTCAGGCTCGAGCGCATGAAGCCGGGAGAGATCCTGAGCGTGCGCCTCAGGGGCGAAGAACCTTTGCGCAACGTTCCCCGCGCCGCACGCGAGGAAGGCCACAGCATCCTTTCCATCGAAGACGCCGGCGATGCCCATGTCGTAACTATCCGACGGGCCTGATCATCCCGTCATCAGATGAGATTGAGACGCATGACGACGCCGTCCGCCGGCGGTCCCTGGCCGCGCTGGTAGTAAGCGCGACGTTCTCCGACCGGACGAAAGCCCTGCGAGTGATAGAGGTATCGCGCGGCCGGGTTATCCACGCCGACCTCGAGGAACAGGGCTCGCGCTCCCGCCTTCCGGACATGATCGATGACCGCAGCGAGCAGGCGCCGCGCGCCGCCCTGGCGGCGATGGCTCGGTCGTACGACGAGGGTCAGGAGTTCTGCCTCGTCGACCGTCACCTGGCATACAGCGAGGCCGACATCATGGCCATCGGCCTGCAGCAACAGACCGGCCACGCCGGGCAAGCTCGCCAGCTCAGCGAGGTCCTGCCGTGTCCAGATGCGCTCGCCGAGGGGACCGAACGATTCGGCGTGCAGCGCCGATGCTCGGTCGAGATCGAGCGCCCCCAGCGGCACGATGACGAAACGGTCGCTCATTTCAATCGACGGTACGGCGTGCGCCGTCCGGCAAGGTGATGTTGACCCCGCGCAGGTAGAGCGGCCGCGGCAGGCCCTCCTCGGCATTGCGGCTGCGCCAGGCTTCGATGCCCGCGTCTGCAGCCAGGCGGGCAAGCGTGACGGCATCGGGAACCGCCTCCTCGGCCATCGCGTCGATCCCGGCGGTCAGGAGGTCATCCACCAACGCCTTCGAGCCGCAGCCGATCACGAGGCAGCGCCGGCCGGCAATGCGGACCGCAAGCTCGCGCGCCGATGACACGAAGGGCGCGGCATTGCCGTCGCCCAAGGCGCAGAACCAGTCGCCGAGCCGGCTATCGACGGCGGCGATCACCAGCCTGCCGCGCGGCACGGCCTGCGCGAGCAGCACTGCCGTCGTGGTGATGCCTGCCAGCGGCACAGCGAGACCAACGGCCAGTCCGCGGGCGGCCGCAAGGCCAACGCGCACGCCGGTGAAGCTGCCCGGGCCGATGGTCACGGCGACGAGCGAAAGCTGGCGTCGATCGACGGCGGCCTCGGTAAGGACAGCGTCGATTGCCGGCAGCAGACGCGCCGCCTGGTCGCGGCCACCTTCGCTGAGACCGGCCAATCGCACGCCATCGCGAACGACGGCAACGCCAAGGCCGCTGACGGCGCAATCGAAGGCGAGGACCGTCATGTGTATTCTTCGATCATGAAACTCGATCTTGTTGCAATCGCCCCGCCCGACTTCGACGTCGATGTGACGCTCGCCTACGCGACGGAGGCCAATCTAACGGGGCAGCCGGTCTACCGGAATGCCGAATGCTGGCTGCATCGCGAAGCCGCCGACAGGCTCGCTGCCGCTGTCGGACTCGCCCGGCCGCTTGGGCTCAGGCTGCGCATCTTCGATGCCCTGCGACCCGTCGAGGCACAATGGGCGCTGTGGAACGCCCGGCCCGATCCAGAATTCCTGGCTGATCCTCGGCGCGGTTCGCCGCATTCGCGCGGCGTTGCCATCGACCTCAGCCTGCTGGACGGCGATCGCGAACTCGACATGGGCACGCCGTTCGACGCCTTCACCCCGCTGTCGCATCATGGCCGCATCGACGTTTCGCCGGAAGCCCAGCGCAACCGCCTGCTGCTGATGGGGCTGATGACCAGCGCCGGCTGGGACTTCTATCGCAACGAATGGTGGCACTATCAGCTCTTCGACCAGCGGCGCTATCCGCTGGTCAGCGATGCCGACCTGCCGCGACCGATGATGTGAAAACCGTCATCCCGGGCGAAATCACTGAAACCCCGACAGCTTGGCCTTGTCGAAGTCGTGCAGATCGTTCTCGCGCATGATCTGGCGCACGAACTGCACGTAGTTCAGGCCGCGTTCGGAATAGCGCAGGAGCGTGCCGATCAGCCGGTAGCCCTCCAGATCCTCACCACGTTCGCGCGCGACCGCACGGGCGACGCGAAAACCGTCATAGGCGGGATGGGTGTTGAGGTTGGTGATGTAGGCATCGGTAGCCTCGCCGACGCTCGAGAAAGGCTGCGGCATGCCGTTGCCCGGCTTCCACGGCACTTCGACGGCATGACGGCCGACCGCCTGGATCTGGCCGTACAGCGCATTGCCGGTGCGCGCCGCAAAGGAGGTGCCCCAGCCCGATTCGACACCACCTTGGGCGATCGCCATCGACGGCGGCACGATGTCGACGCGGCGCACCAGCTCATCCATGCGGTCGGGAGTCGTCTCGTAGCGGTCGGCAAGGTCCTCGAGCCAGATACGCTCGATCGGGCTCATGGCGTACGGATCGATGGCGACCTTGTCGCGCAGCGCCAGGAGCTGCTCGCGGTCGACCATGACGCGCTGATTGGCCTCCAGCACGACGGGCAGAATGGCGGTGATGAAGAGCTCCTTGCGCTCGTAGCCATCCTTGTTGCCGAGGTCGGCCGGCACGCGGTCGACTTTGATCGCCGGCACGGCCTCGCCCTGACGGATGTCGGTAAGCAGCGTAAAGGAGACGTCGCGGAAGAAGCCGGCGAGTTCGTCGGCAGTACGTGGGCTGACCGCACGGAGCTGGACCTGGCGGCGCAGCGCATTGCCCGGCGCGGCGAAACGGCCGTGGCCCATCGACGGATCGACGATCGTGCGATGGACGTCGTCGGGATCGTTGGCTGGCGGCGGCAGGAAGGTCAGCGCCTGCGGCTCGGAATCCATTGCAGAAAGCGTCGCCTCGCCGGGGGAGGAGGCGTGGGCCTTGCCGATCGGAGCGAAGGAGAGATAGGGGGCGGCATCGAAGGAAGGAAGCGGCTCACTGAGGCCGACGCCGGTTGCGAGCACAGCCGCCCACACCACCGGGAAAGCATACTGACGCCCACGATTGATCGCAGGCTGAATCGAGCAAGGCATGCAACACCCTCGTTTCGTTTGCTCAAACGAACGGCCCATCGCGCGGCCCCCACGACCGCGGCGTTGCACCTCTACGCTGTACGCTTGAGCGGCAGGCGACCTACTGGGCCGCCTGCACTTCCACCACTTCCGGCACGTAGTGCTTCAGAAGATTCTCGATGCCCATCTTGAGCGTGGCCGTCGAACTCGGGCAGCCCGAGCACGAACCCTGCATGTGCAGGTAGACCACACCGTCCCGGAAGTCCTGGAAGACGATATCGCCGCCGTCCTGCGCCACCGCCGGACGAACGCGCGTATCGAGAAGCTCCTTGATCTGGGCGACGACTTCATCATCGTCGGCCGCCGCGGCATGCGCTTCGGCGGCGTCGGCGATCACCGGATCGCCGGACGTGTAATGCTCCATGATGCCGCCGAGGATCGACGGCTTGAGGACCTGCCAGTCGCGGTCGGCCGACTTGGTGACGGTTACGAAGTCGGAGCCGAAGAACACGCGTTCCACGCCTTCGACCGCGAACAGCCTCTTCGCCAGAGGCGAGGGTGTTGCGGCTTCGGCGGTCGCAAAATCCATCGTCCCCTTCTCCATGACCACGCGGCCGGGGAGGAATTTCAGGGTTGAAGGATTTGGCGTCTGCTCGGTCTGGATGAACAAACCTACCTCCGTGTCGCACGCTTCGCGGCCCTCCGCTTGGCGTCGCTTGGGACAGGGACCGGACGAGTCCGCCCCCGATCGATGGCCTTTGAGGTAGGAACCAAGCGCAAACCGATCAAGTCGATTCTTGGACCAGACGCAATAATTATTATGAAATAATAATATATTATCCTTAAATAACAATCAGATACAGGTCAGAGACCAAGTTGTGACCCAGGCCGATGCCCGGAACACAATTGGAGTTCGCCGATCGCCCTTGCCAAAATCGTCGCAGAAACTTTGCGCACGCCTCAGGAGATTGCGTCGATCTCCGCCTCGCTCAGAGCGCCCGGAACGATGGTGAGCGGTACGCGAAGCTGGTTGCCGAGCTTGCCGGCGAAAGCGGTAACCAGCGGCCCCGGGCCTTCGCTGCTCGATGCGCTTGCCAGCACCAGGACGGAGATCGAGCGATCCTCGGTGATCAGCTTGACCAGCTCGTCGCGACTCTTGCCTTCGCGAATATGGATTGTCGGCGGTTGTCCGGTCAGGGAAACGGCGACTTCGGCGTGCTTGGCGATCACATCCTCGGCCTGTTGGCGCGCTTCCTGGCGCATCAGGTCCATGACCGCCCCCCATTGCTGGCCTTCGGGCGGCTCCATGACGTAGAGCATCGCCACCCGGCCACCCGTCCGCTTCGCGCGACGGCAGGCGTAACGCAATGCGTTGCCCATTTCCGGGCTTTCGTCGACGACGACCAGGAAGACGCGCTCATCGGCCCGGCTGGCCTGTTCGCTCATGGCTCGCTCCCTCAGTTAAATGCGCCGCATGACCGCACCGCCGATCCAGCCGGCGAGCAGGGCCATGATGACTGCGCCGACCCCGTAGAGCGGCCCCTCATTGTCCGCCCAGCCTGCAAGCTGGGCACTGAACCCGACCTTGCCGACGGGCAGCGGCCGCGACACGGCAGCCACGATCTTGCCCTCGCGCAAAAGGTAGGTCCTGACGTCGTAAGTACCCTCCGGCAAGCGCGAAGGGAACGGCAGATCGACCCGGAACAGCCGGTTCGCCTGGATGGTGACCTGGCCGATCGCTGCGGGGTAAAGGCCCTCGCGCCGCTTCACCTCGACCAGGCCGAGGCGGAACCTGATCAGGTCCTCATGCTCGCGCTGGCCGACCGAGCTCACGCTCTGCATCCGGTCCTCCAGCGACAGGATCTCGCCGCCGGCGCTGCGTGCCAACAGGCGTTGCAGGGGCTGGCTCGCGGCGATGAAATAGTAGGCCGGGACATCGTCGAACGCCTGGCGGCCGGTATTGAGCCACAGGCCCAACACACGCTGCTTGCGCAGCACCGTCTCACGCGCGGGCGGGCCGACCACGACCACGACGATCTCGCCCGGCGGGTCGAACATGCCGAACAGCAGGATGCTCTCGCCCTGGAAGGCCGAGGTGATCGACACGCGGGGCCGCGACAGGTCGACGATCAGGTCGGGCGTCTCGAACTGGTGGGGCACGGACGGAGGCACGGTCGGGTCCGTCGCCTGCCCGCTGCCCGGCAAGGGGCCGAAGATGCCGCCCGCCGGCGGCTCTATGCGCGGGCCCTGGGCGGCAAGCGGCGTCGCCAGCAGGATGGCGATCAGCGACGCGGCAATGACGCCCAGCCTGCTCATGGCATGACCTGCCGGGTGCCGAGCGAGTAGAGCGAGCTCGGAGTGCGCAGCAGTTCGGTCAGGAGCTCGGCGGCCACGACCAGGATCAGCACCGACATCAGCCCGCGCAGCGCAACGCCCGGCAGCTTGGCGGCGAGCCGCGACCCGATCGGTGCGCCGACCACGCCGCCCAGGATCAGCAGCAGCGCCAGCACCACATCGACCGTGCCGTTGGTCGCAGCCTGCAGGAAGGTGACGTTGGCCGCCACGAACAGGATCTGGAAGTTTGACGTGCCGATGACCACCGCGGTCGGCATGCCGAGGATGTAGATCATCGCCGGGACCCGCACGAAGCCGCCGCCGACGCCCAGGATCGCCGACAAGACGCCGATGGCGAAGCCGATGCCGATCGGCAACAGGGCGCTGATGTAGAGCTTGGATTTGTAGAAGCGCAGCTTCAGCGGCAGTCGGTGCACCAGGTAGTGAGTGTGCAGCTTGCCGCGCGGCGCCTCGGGATTGCGCCGCCGCCGGATGTAGGTCCGGGCGCTCTCGAACAGCATCAGGATGCCGATCGCCGACAGCATGACGACGTAGAGCACGGCAATCACGAAATCGATCTGGCCGATCGCCGTGAGGTAGGTGAACAGCGACACGCCGGCCGACGAGCCGATCATGCCGCCGAGCAGCAGGATCAGGCCCATGCGCAGATCGACGTTGCCGCGCCGCCATTGCACCTGCAGGGAGGAGACCGAGTTGGCGATCACCTGATTGGCCTGGCTGGCCACGGCGACGGCAGGCGGGATGCCGACGAAGATCAGCAGCGGCGTGGCCAGGAAGCCACCACCCACACCGAACATGCCGGCCAGCAATCCGGCGGCGCCTCCCAGGCCGAGCAGAACGAACACGTTCATCGACTGCTCGGCAATGGGCAGGTAGATTTCCACGTGCCGCCTATCTCAGCAGGATGGCGCTGATCTCGCGCAGCTGCGTGCGGGCGCGCAGCAGGTAGAAGCCTTGCGCGGCGAGATGGTTGGGAATGAACAGGCCGTCTGGATACCCGTTCCACACGACCCAGGGCTGCAACTCGGCGGCGATGCGGAAGGTCTCGACCGTCCCATTCCAGGCGTTGGTGAGGTTGCGTTCGCGGATGACGTTCTCGAAGTCCAAGCCGAGCTCGCGCAGCAGGATGTAATTGGCGTAGAGCCGGCCCTTGTTGAAATAGAAGATGTCGTCGGCGCGCATGTCGAATATGTCGCCGGCGCTCTCGATGATATGCTGGTCGATGACCGCCGAATCCGAACCCTCGTCGTTGGCGATGCGGTCGATCAGGGCCTGCAGGTTGTCGGCACGACGCTCGAACACCGCCTGTCCAGACGCCAGCCGCTTATTGTAGGCCAGCAGCCTGTCGCGCCCGGCGCGATACTTTTGTGCCGAGGTCGTCGACGGCATCAGCGAGACGCTGGGCTGCCAGAGCCAGATGTTGGGTTGCTCATTCAGGAAGCCGCGGGCCTGTTCGAGGTCTCGGTCGACCTGGCTGGTGCCGCGCACCCGGCCCACCTGGTCCATCAGCTCGGTGCTGAAACGCCCGAGGGCCGCCATCTCGCCGCGCTGGAAGTTCGGCATGTTGTCGAGGATGCCGGCCGGCACGAAGAACGGCATCATCGGCGCCCAGGTCTTCTGGTCGACCTCGCGGGTGACCAGGTCCGCCGCCGCCGCGACCGCGCGGCTTTCACCGGGGGCCACGTTGCGCGGAGCGAACTGCGGATCGTCGTCGATATTCTCCACGATCAGGGCACCGATCGGGAAGAACAGCACCAGCGCCACGACGACGATGCGCCACGTCCAGCTCCACAGCCGACGGCGGCCGCTCGGCGCGGATCCCGCTGCAGGACCCGATCCCGGACGCCAGGTCTTCAGGCGACCCCAGCTGCTGCGCCACCACGAGGTGGCTGGCGAGGAAGGCGCGCCGTGGTCCGGTTCGAACGTCATGGCTCACCTTACCATTCGTCTCGTGACGAAACAGGGGCGACGACTGGTAGAGTGGCGCGTTTGTTGTTGAATGGAGTTGGAGGAATGGCACTCGATCCCGAATCGCAGCGCTTGATCGACTTGATGGCCGCGGCCAATCGACCGGCGTGGAACACGCTCTCGCCGCAGGCGGCGCGCGACCTCTACCTCTCGCTGCGTCCGGGCGCCCAAGGCCCGCGGCCGGCGGAGGTCACGGTCGTCGACCGCACGATTCCGGGTCCTGCAAGCGATCTCGCGGTGCGAATCTATCGCCCGGCCTCGGCGTTGGCTGATGCGAAGCTGCCGTGCCTGGTCTACGCCCATGGCGGCGGCTGGGTGTTCGGCAATCTCGACAGCCACGATGTGCTGTGCGCTCAGTTCGCGCTGGAAGCGGGCATCGTTGTCGTCGCCATCGACTACCGGCTGGCGCCGGAGGCGCGTTTCCCGGGCGCCTTCGACGATGTCGTGGCCGGATTGAAGTGGGTGGCCGCGAACGGCGCCTCGATCGGCGTCGATACCGACAAGCTCGCCATCGGCGGCGACAGCGCCGGCGGCAACCTCGCCGCGGCGGTCTCGATCTGGGCGCGTGACGATGGCGGCCCACACCTCCGCCTGCAGCTCCTCGCCTATCCCGTGACCGATGCGGTCGGCCGCGCCGAGTCCTATCGCCGCTACGAGGACGGCTACGGCCTGAACGCCGCCACCATGGAGTGGTTCTTCGACCACTATACGCCGGACAAGTCGAGCCGCGGCGACTGGCGCGTCTCGCCTTTACGGGCCAGGTCGCTCGGCGGCCTGCCGCCGGCGCTTGTGATCACCGCGGGCTACGACCCGCTGCGCGACGAGGGCCGCGCCTACGCTTTCCGCCTGCACCAGGAAGGGACGCAGGCGGATCTGGTGGAGTTCGGCGGTATGCTGCACGGCTTCCTGAGCTCGCCGATGCTGCTGCACGGCGCGCGGCGCGGCACGTCACTGGCTGCAGCCGCGTTGCGCGAAGCGCTGGTGCACCGCGCCCAGTGAGGGTGTAGAGCCAGCGCGTGAGCACCGCGAGCCCATCGTCACGCGCCGTGCCGGTGGGCATGGCGCTCCCTGGCCTTGTCATCGCGGTCGCCATGGTCGGCGACACGCTGCTCTACGTCGTGCTGCCGCTCTATCACCAGGATTTCGGCGTCAGCCTCGCCATGGTCGGCGTGCTGCTGTCGCTCAACCGCTGGATCCGGCTTTTGGCCAACTCCGGCGTGGCCGCGATCGGCGAGCGCGTCGGGCCTCGTGCGCTGATGGTGATGGCTGCCATCGGCTCAGTCCTCTCGACCACGCTCTATGGGCTGGTCGAGAACGACGCCGTCCAGGTCGCCGCGCGCGTCCTGTGGGGCATCTCCTACGCCTCGCTCAATCTGTCGACGCTGGCCTATGCCGCCAGCGACCGGGCCAATGCAGGCAAGCGCGTGGGCGCCAGCCGCGCCGCCATCGGCATCGTCCAGGTCATGTCGCTGGTCGGCGGCGCGTGGATCGCCTTGCATGTCGGGCCGCGTTCGGTGTTCCTGATCTTCGGCGGCCTGACGTTGATCTCGGTGATTGCTGCCTTGGCCCTGCCGCCTCTGCCACGCGAGGTCGCGGACAGGAAGCCGTTCCGGCTGCCGGTCCCGCATCGTCTCGAGCTCTGGGGCTTCACGCTGGGCTTCACCGGCGACGGCGTGTTCCTGCTGACACTCTCCTTCCTGATGAAGGATTCGATCACCTGGGTCGCGCCGGTGCTGGCGACGGCGACCCTTCTCGCGCTGCGCTGGCTCGTCGAGATCACCACCGGTCCGCTCGGAGGCTGGATCGGCGACCGCTTCGGCGCGCGGCGCATCTCGATCGTCAACGGCGTGCTGCTGGTCGCGGGCTTCGCGCTGATCGCGCTCGGCCACGAGCTGCTGGGCGCCCTGGTCGTGGTCATGACGCGCGGCATGTTCAACACCCTGATCCCGGTGCTGGTGCTCGAACGCGGCCGGTCGAGCGTGCTGAGCTCGCAGGCGAGCTACTCGACCTGGCGCGACTTCGGCGCCGCCGTCGGCCCGCTCTCGGCGCCGTGGCTGTTCCTCAACGTCCCGCAGGCGCCGCTCTACGCTGCGCTCGCGGGGTTGCTCGGCATCAGTGCGTATTTCTGCCTGGCAAGGCGCTGATGACAGTATTCGGCGTAGCGAACTTCGTGTGTTTCACCGGAATACGTCCTTGCGATGGCGCACCTCGGCGAATACCGCGACCGGGTCGCCGCTCGGCATGCCGACGGCGCGCTGCACGGCCGGCACGTCGGCCCGCAGGAACGGGTTGGTCGCCTTCTCCTCCCCCGAGCAGCGAGGGCACCGTGGCCTCGCCCTTGGCGCGGGCCGCGTCGATCGCGGCCGATCGCTTCAGCAGCTTGTCGTTGTCGGCCTCGACCGTCATCGCGAAGCGGGCGTTCGACTGCGTGTATTCATGTGCGCAGTAGACGCGCATGTCGTCGGGCAGCGCTCGCAGACGGCTGAGCGAGGTCCACATCTGCTGCGGGGTACCCTCGAACAGGCGGCCGCAGCCCAGGGCGAACAGCGTGTCGCCGCAGAACAGGGCCTTCTGCTCGCGGAAGGCGTAGGCGATGTGCCCGCTGGTATGGCCCGGCACGAAGAACACGTCGGCCTCGGCCCCGCCCAGGCGGTAACGCTCGCCGTCATCGACCTCGACGTCGATGCCGGGAATGCGGGCGCGGTCGCGCCGCGGGCCGACGATGGTGCAGCCGGTAGCCTCCTCCTTGATCTCGCGGTTGCCGCCGACGTGGTCGCCGTGATGATGCGTGTTCAGGATATGGGTGATCCTCCAGCGTCGCCTGGCCGCCTCGGCCAGCACCGGCCCGGCCACCGCCGGGTCGACGACCGCGACCACGCCGCCCTGCGGTTCGCGCATCAACCACACGTAATTGTCATTCAGGACCGGGATTCTAACGATGTCTAGCGTCGTGCTCATGTTGCAAGGTTAGCAAGGCTGCCTTGTTACTGCTAAGGGCCGCCCCATGGCCGCGGCAGCGCGGCTTCTGCTAGTATCACCCGATGTGGACGGACGTCCTCGATCTCAACGAGTTCTACAGCAGCACGCTCGGACAGATGACGGTGCGGCTGCTGCGCGCCCGATTGCGCGAGGTATGGCCGAACGTGCGCGGCGAGACCGTGTTGGGCCTGGGCTATGCGACGCCCTTCCTGCGGCCGTTCCGCGAGGAAGCCGAGCGAACCTTGGCCTTCATGCCGGCACAGCAGGGCGTGACGCGCTGGCCGCGCGAGGGCCGCAACCTCACGACTCTGGTCGACGAGAATGACCTGCCCCTGCCCGATCGCTCGGTCGACCGCGTGCTGCTGGTCCACGCCGTCGAATGCACCGAGCAGGTGCGGCCGATGCTGCGCGAGATCTGGCGCGTCATGGCCGACGGCGGCCGCCTGGTCACCGTGGCGCCGACGCGCGCCGGCCTGTGGTCGCAGATTGATCTCTCGCCGTTCTATCAGGGCCATCCCTACTCCGCCGGCCAGCTCGCGGGCCTCCTGCGCGCCAACATGTTCGCGCCGCTGCGTCAGAGCCGCGCCCTCTACATGCCGCCCACCCATTCGCGGCTGATGCTGCGCATGTCGCCGGCGTTCGAACGGTTCGGCCAGAGGTGGCTCGGCCGCTTTGCCGGCGTGAGCGTCATCGAAGCTGGCAAGCAGCTCTATGCCGGCATCGCCGAGCGCCATAGCGTGCCCGAGCTCGCCGTCGTGCGGCCCAAGCTCAGGATCGCGAGCTCGCGCGACACGCAAGCTGCACGCACGCGCAACGCCGAGGACGGCGAAGCACCGGCGTCCTGATCCCGACACATCATCGAGAGCATTTGCATGTCGCTGTCTCCGCGCGTGATCGCGCTGCTGGGCTTTGGTGAGGCGGGGTCGGCCATCGCGCGCGGGCTGTGCGCCGAAAGCGGCTGGCGCGGCACGCCGCGGCCCGGCGACAACGCCCCGCGCCGCGTCATCGCCATCGACACCGCGCTGGACCAGGATGCACGGGGCATTGCGCTCGGCAAGGAAGCGCGGCGGCTCGATGTCGCGATCGAGGGCCGCTATACGGCCGCACTCGGCGACGCCGATCTCGTGATCTGCGCCGTCCAGGGTGAGCATGCGCTCGCGGCCGCGCAGTCGGCCGCGCCATTGCTCAAGAGGGGCGCGCACTATCTCGACCTCTGCACCGTGACCGGCCGCATGTCCGACGAGGACCGAGCGCCGATCGAGGCAGCGGGCGGCCGCTACATCGACATCGCCGTCATGGGCGGCTTCTTCAAGCAGGGCATCAGGGCGCCCATGCTGGTGGCCGGCGAGGAGGTGGAGCGGGTCGTGGCCTGGATGAACGCCAGCGGCTTCGAGGCCAAGATGCTGGGGCCCAAGCCCGGCAGCGCTTCGTCGGTGAAGATGATCCGCAGCGTCCTGATCAAGGGCGTCGAGGCGCTGGGCGTGGAAGCCTACGTCACCGCCGAACGCCAGGGCATCCTCAAGGAGGTCATGGGCTGCATGGGGGATGTCGACCAGATCGGTTTCGCCCAGTTCGTCGGGATGCTGGTGCAGACCCATCTCGTGCACGCGCACCGGCGCTGGGAGGAAATGGGGCTGGTCGGCCAGACCCTGCGCGAGACCGGCGTCGATCCGCTGATGACCGAGGTGATCGAGAAGAGCCATCGACGCACCGTCGATGCCGGCATTGCCCCGGCCGACGGCAAGGTGCCGAGCCTCGAGGAGGCGCTGAAGATCCTGTCGGAGAAGGTGATTCGTGGCCGTTGACGTGTTCGACCGGATCGTGGCGATGCTGGACGAGGCCAATGCCAAGTTTCGCGTCATCGAGCACGAACCCGAAGGCCGCTCCGACAAGATCAGCGCCATCCGCGGCAATCGCCCCGACCAGGCGGCCAAGGCCATGGTGCTCGACGTACGTGGCGGCGGCGCAGGCAAGCGCCATGTGCTGGCGATCCTGCCGGGCAACCGCAAGCTCGATTTCACTGCCGTTGCAAATCTGTTCGAAGCGCGCAAATGCGGCTTCGCCTCGCCCGACACGGCACAGGAGCTGACCGGCTGCGTCATGGGGTCGGTGCCGCCGTTCTCGCTCAACCCAGCGCTCGCAATCGTCGTCGAACAGGATCTGCTCGGCAACGACACGCTGTTCTTCAATGCCGGCCGCCTTGATCGCTCGCTGGAGCTCGACACCAAGGACTGGCTGACGGTGGCGCAGCCGCGCATCGCCAGGATCGCCGCGCCGGCATAGGGCCGCCTTGGAAACGCCTCAGGTCGAACTATAGTTCGATCATGGACCGTTCTTCTCTGTGGCGGCGCTTGGTCGGCTGGAGCGGCGAGCTGAAATCGATCGTGCTGGCTGTCGGCTTCGTGCTGATCGTCCGCACCGTGCTCGCCGAGCCCTATCACGTGCCTTCGCCGTCGATGGTGCCGACGCTTCTCACCGGCGACCAGCTCGTCGCCAGCAAATACGCCTACGGGTACAGCCGATACTCCTCACCCATCGACCTGTTGCCGGATTTCTCGGGCCGACTGCTCGGCAAGGCGCCCGAGCGCGGTGACGTCATCGTTTTCCGCCTGCCGCGCGATCCCTCGACGACCTACGTGAAGCGCCTGATCGGCCTGCCCGGCGATCGCATCCAGATGAAGAGCGGGCGACTCTACATCAACGACGCCGTCGTCCCTCGCCGCCCCGTCGGTCCGTTCACCGGCGACGCCGGGGGTCGCGGCACGGCCACTTTGTACGTCGAGACGTTGCCGGGCGGCCGCGAGCACGAGATCGTCGAGATGACCGATGTCGACCAGCAGGACGACACTCCGGTCTTCGTGGTGCCGGCCGGGCACTATTTCATGATGGGCGACAACCGCGACAACTCGGTCGACAGCCGCATTTCCATCGCCGGCGGCGGCGTCGGGTTCGTGCCGGAAGACAATCTGGTGGGCCGCGCCGACCTGGTCCTGCTGTCGCGCGATCCGACCGTCGCCTGGTCCGACGTGGCCGGTTGGTCGCACTTTTTCCGGCCGGGGCGGATCCTCGGCCGCATTCACTAAGCAAGGGCATGACCACGTCTTGGCGTTTTGCGCCGGCCGCTGAGGCCCACTTCGAACCATTGCTGGCGATCCGCATCGCAGTGATGCGCGAGCATCTCGAACGCGTATTCCGCTACGATCCGGAGCGCGCGCGGCGCGTCTTCCGCGAGCATTTCGCCAAGCCCGGCTTGCGCCTCATCCTGGTGGGCAACGACATCGCGGGCTGCGTAGGCTTCCGCGTCGGCGAGGCCGAGATCAAGATCGATTCCTTCTACCTGGCCCGGCACCATCACAATCGCGGGCTGGGCACGGAGATTCTCAAGGTCCTGCTGGCCGAGGCCGACGCCATCGGCCTGCCTTGCGAACTCGACGTGCTGCTCGGCAGCCCGGCCGACCGCTTCTATGAGCGGCATGGCTTCGTGAAGCAGAGCCAGGACGACATCGAGGCCAATTTCAGGCGAGCCTTGCCTGTTCGGGGCCATTGACACACGGCGCCGACCGGGACTTTCTGCTGCCCCTTCGGAGTTGAAAGAGGGTCCCGCGATGGAGATCGTCATTCCCGGCACCGCGAACATCGGCCTGTTTCTGGGTGCCGCCCTGGTGCTGCTGCTGATTCCCGGCCCCGCCGTGCTCTACATCGTCGCCCGGTCGGTGGCGCAGGGCCGGATGGCGGGCTTCGTTTCCGATCTCGGCATCCATTCTGCGACGCTCGTCCACGTGCTGGCTGCGGCGCTCGGCCTGTCGGCGCTTCTCGCTTCATCGGCGCTCGCCTTCAGCATCGTGAAGTGGGCCGGCGCGGCCTATCTCATCTGGCTCGGGCTGAAGAAGATCTTCGGTCGCGCCGAAGAAGCCGACGCCGACGGCAACCTGCCGCGCCACAGCTATGCCCGCCTGTTCCGCGATGGCTTCATCGTCAACCTGCTGAACCCCAAGACGGCCCTCTTCTTCCTCGCCTTCCTGCCCCAGTTCGTCGAGCCCGAGCGCGGACATCTCGTGTCGCAGATCGTCTTCCTCGGCCTGCTGTTCGCCGTCCTCGGCTTCATCACCGACGGCTGCTACGCCTTCCTCGCCGGCACCGCCGGCAAGTGGCTGCGCCGCAACAAGCGCTACCTCGAGGTCGAGCGCTATGTCAGCGGCACGCTGTTCATCGGGTTGGGCCTGACCGCGGT
>JAEZIF010000046.1 GCA_023416135.1 Pseudomonadota bacterium | reverse complement strand
CGAAGGCCGGCAGGATCATGATGTACACCTCGGGATGGCCGAAGAACCAGAAGAGGTGCAGGAACAGGGTCGGGTCGCCGCCGCCCTCGGGCTTGAAGAACGAGGTGCCGAAGTTGCGGTCGGTCAGGAGCATGGTGATGGCGCCGGCCAGGACCGGCAGGGCCAGCAGCAGCAGGAAGGCCGTCACCAGGATCGACCAGGCGAACAGCGGCATGCGGTGGAGCGTCATGCCCGGCGCGCGCATGTTGAAGATCGTGGTGATGAAGTTGATGGCGCCCAGGATCGACGATGCGCCCGCGATGTGCAGCGAGAAGATCGCGAGATCCATGCCTGCGCCCTGACTTATGGTCAGGGGCGGATAGATCGTCCAGCCGGTGCCGACGCCGCCGCCGATGACGGCCGACGCCAGCAGCAGGAGGAACGCCGGCGGCAGCAGCCAGAAGCTGATGTTGTTCATGCGCGGGAAGGCCATGTCCGGCGCCCCGATCATCAGCGGAACGAACCAGTTGCCGAACCCGCCGATGAGAGCCGGCATGACGACGAAGAACACCATGATCAGGCCGTGCGCCGTGACGACGGTGTTCCACAGGTGGCCGTTCGGCGTGCCGTCCGGCCCGTTGAAGTACTGGACGCCCGGCTGCAGCAGTTCGAGACGCATGACCACCGAGAAGGTGGCGCCGATCAGGGCGGCGAAGATCGAGAACACAAGGTACATCGTGCCGATGTCCTTGTGGTTGGTGCTGTACAGCCAGCGCTTGATGCCCGTCGGCGTGTGATGGTCGTCGTGGGCGTGATGGTCGTGGGCGGCGCCGTGCGCGGTGGCCATTCTGTTTCTCCTGCGGCGATGCGCTTAGCGGGTGGCGGGAGTGGTGGCGGATGCGAAGTCGGTCGTCGGCAACAGGCCGGCCGCCTTCTTCTTCTGCTCCACCCACTTGTCGAAGACGTCCTGAGAGACCACGCGCACCGCGATCGGCATGTAAGTGTGATTGTCACCACAGATCTGCGAGCACTGGCCGAAGTAGAAGCCCTCTTCCTTGACGTTGATCCAGCCCTCGTTGAGGCGGCCGGGAATCACCGTCTTCTTGATGCCGAAGCCCGGAACGGTCCAGCCGTGCATGGAGTTGCCGACGGCAGTGCCGATCACGCGGACGGTGGTGCCCTTGGGGATCACCATCTCCTCATCGACCGCCAGCAGGCGAGGCATGCTGGGCTTCTGCTTGATGCGATCGGCCTCGGGCAGCATGCGGCTCTCGACCGTGAAGTCGCCCTGGTCGGGGTAGTTGTAGGTCCAGTACCACTGGTTGCCCGTCACCTTGATGGTGAAGGCCGGGTCGACTGCCTTGTCGCTGTAGTACAGCAGACGGAACGACGGAATGGCGATGACCACCAGGATGAGGATGGGCACGACCGTCCAGGCGATCTCGAGCACGGTGTTGTGCGTCGTCGTTGTCGCCACCGGGCTGCGCGAAGCATGGAAGCGCCACACCGCATAGACCAGCAGGACCAGCACGAAGATGCAGATCAGCGTGATGATGACCAGCAGCAGGCCGTTCAGCGATTCGACCTTCTCCATCACCGGCGTAAAGGCAGGCGGGAAGTTCGTCTGCCAGTCGTGCGGCACACCGATGACCGGCTGCGCCAGGGCGCTACCCGCGAACCCAAGCGCGACGCCCACCACCATCCCGAGAATGCCCAAAACGCGCTTGCCGCTCATGCAATCGTCCCTTCAGCAGGCCGCTCTCTCTGGAGGGTTCCGACCCGCAAAATCCCCGCATTTCAAAGCGGTTAGTACCAGATACAGGCCTGTGACGTAACGGGTTTTCGGCCTTCATCGGTATGTGGCGGCCGGTCGCACTCGTTATCGTAGCCCCCTGGAGCGACATGGTCCGCCTCGTGCACGGTGCGGGCGAATGACGGTGCGCTCGCCCAACGCTGACGGCCACCATCCGTCCGATGGGCGGCGAACTAAACGCCGGTCGCGTCCTCGATGGCGGTGGCGACGAACGATCCGTGCAGGCGACCGGCGCTGACCAGGAGATCGACTGATTGACGTGGCAGCCTTGCCGGCGCCTGCGGCTCCGCCTCGTCCGTGGGGCCGCTGGCCCGGCGGTCAGCGATCCTGCCCGATCTGCTGGTGATAAGCCTTACTCCGCCGCCCAGGACGGTCCCCCACCGACACTCCGATCCATCGATGACTCCCCACTATTCCTGGACTCCGGATGCCGGTTCCGCAGGAACGCCATGGGCAACGCGCAGCACTGCCGGCCCGGTTTGGCGGCCGAGTTGACGCTTGTCTTTCCGGGATCGGCCAGTATGGTCGCGCGCCGACCCTATCGGCGTGGTGATAGTGAGGGTCCCATGATGCGTCTGGCACTGACGCCGTTATTCGTCGCCATCTCTTTAATGTTCGCAGGAGCGACCGCCGCCATGGACAAGGAAAACACGCTCTATATCGATCTCAAGGATGGCCGCGTGGTCATCGAGATGCGTCCGGATCTCGCGCCAAACCACGTGGCGCAGATCAAGAAGCTCGCCCGCGAAGGCAAGTACGACGGCGTCGTGTTCCATCGCGTGATCGAAGGCTTCATGGCCCAGACCGGCGACCCGACCGGCACCGGCTCGGGCGGCATGGGCGAGACGCTGAAGGCCGAGTTCTCCAAGGAGCCGCATGTGCGCGGCTCCGTGTCGATGGCGCGCACCAGCGATCCCAACAGCGCGCGCAGTCAGTTCTTCATCGTGTTCAAGGATTCGAACTTCCTCGACAACCAGTACACGGTGTGGGGCAAGGTCACCAAGGGCATGGAATTCGTCGACAAGATCAAGCGCGGCCAGGGCCAGTCGGGCTCGGTTCCGGCGCCGCAGGACAAGATGATCAAGGTCCAGGTCGCAGCCGACGCGAAGGACTAATGCAAGACGATACCCTCTCCTCCCCCCGGCTTGCGGGGGAGGAGAAGAGAAGGGCCTATTCCTTCGTCACCGTGTGGAAGGTCTTGGAGATGATCTGCCAGCGACCGTCCACCTTCAGCAACGTCAGATAGTCCGTGAAGTAGCGCGGCGGCAGCTGGCATTCGACCTTGGCGATGGCCGTGGTCGGGCCGGAGAAGTCGATGGACACGATGCGATCGGCGCGGGCGCTGCCCTTGGCCTTCCCTGACGGGCGGCCATCCACCATCTTGAACCATTCGCCGCGCGGCCAGTCGGTGGCCTTGCCGTCGCCACCCGCGGCGTAGAGATGCGAGGCGGGATGGAATGCCTCGCCGAGCTTCTTGGTGTCGCCTTCGTAGAGGCCGTCGAAATAGACCTGCAGCACCTTCTCGACCGCCGAGACTTCCGAGCTCATCACCCAATCCTCCGTGTTCAGATCGCCCCGTTCGGGCTGACCAGGATCTTGCCGTTGCGCCCGCCCCGGTCGGCGTGCGCCAGCGCTTCCTTGATATTCTCGATCGGGTAGACCGTGTCCACCGGCGCGAAAAGCTTGCCGGACATGACCTGCCCGCCGAGATCGGCATAGATCGCGCGGACCTGCTCGGCACTGCGCCGGGCGAGGAAGCGGCCCAGCATGAAGCCGGTGAGCCGCACGCCGCGATAGATGAAATTGTTGCGCGTGACCTTGGGATCCTCGCCGCTCATCGAGCCGTAATGGACGAGCGTGCCGTCCGTCGCGATGCAATCGGCCAGCCGCCCGGTGGCCGCACCACCGATCGCCTCGACGCCCAGCATGATCCTGGCCTCGCCCGTCGCCTCGCCGACCTGCCGGGCCAGATCGCTGCCGTCCGTGACCACGATATCGGCGCCGAGCGCCTTCAGCTCGCCGGCAAGGTCGGCGCGGCGCACGACATTGACCGTGCGCAGGCCGCGCTGTCTGGCGAGCACGATCAGCAACCGGCCGACGGCTGAGTTGGCGACGTTCTGGATCACCCAGTCTCCGGGCTCGAGGTCGACGAAGTCGGAGAGTATGAGCTGCGCAGTCGGCGGGTTGATGCGGACCATCGCCGCCTGCTTGAGGTCGATGCCGGCCGGCAGCGGAATGGCGTCGTCGCCCTTCACCTTGCGGCGCTGCGCCCAGTTCTCGCGCTGCAGGTTGATGACCAGGTCGCCCTTCTTGACGTGCGTCACGGCCGAGCCGACGGCCGTCACGAGGCCGACGCACTCCGCGCCCGGGGTCGCCGGCAGCGGCGGCTTCAGGCGGTAGCTGCCGCGGCAGAACCACATGTCGGCGGGGTTGACGGGAAAGGCCAGCACGTCGAACACGACTTCGTCGGACGCCGGCTCACCGACGTCGGCCACGTCGGCGCAGCGCGCGACGTCCCAGGGCGTCCCGTAGCGGTCGATCAGGACCTGCTTCACGCTGCTCCTCCTTGTGCGTGCCCCCTCCCCAGCGCCGCCGAAGAGGCAGAGCCTGTTCTCGTTGGCCCGTCGATTGCTTATATTGTGATTCGGCAGGGGGTGAAATGCCGGATGGCGGCCAAGGCATTCGATGAGATGAACTCGGGAGCGGCGGACTCGGTCCGCGCGCCCTATCGCACCGTCGCCAACTGGCTGGCGCAGACGTCGCCCGAGAAGGTCGCGGCGACGCGGCACGAAGTCGACGTCTTCTATCGCCGCCACGGCATTACCTTCGGAGCCTATGGCGCCGTCGACGGCGCGGAAACGACGATCCCCTTCGACATCATCCCGCGCGTCATCGCCTGGGACGAATGGGAGTATCTGCACAAGGGCCTCGTCCAGCGCGTGCGCGCGCTCAACGCCTTCCTGGCCGATGCCTACCGGGCACGCGAGATCTGCCGCGCCGGCGTCATCCCCGAGCAGCAGGTGCTGATGAACGCCGAGTTCGTCGCCATGGCGCAGGGCCTCGAATTGCCGGGCGGTGTGCACGCCCACATCGCCGGAATCGATCTGGTGCGCGTCGGCGAGAAGGACTTCTACGTCCTCGAGGACAACGTGCGCACGCCGTCGGGCGTGTCCTACGTCCTCGAGAATCGCGAAGTGATGATGCGGCTCGCCCCCGAACTGTTCTCGGCCATGCGCGTGCTGCCGGTCGCCGACTACAGCGAGGAGCTGCTGGCGACCCTGCGCTCGGTGTCGTTCAGCGACGATGCCGAGCCCAACGTCGTGCTGCTGACGCCGGGCCACTACAACAGCGCCTACTTCGAGCATGCCTTTCTGGCCGACGAGATGGGCATCGAGCTGGTCAAGGGCTCCGACCTGTTCGTCGACGAGGGCCGCGTCTACATGCGCACGCCGCGCGGGCCGCAGCGCGTCGACGTCATCTACCGCCGCGTCGACGACGCCTTCCTCGATCCGCTGGCGATGCGGCCGGATTCCTTTCTCGGCGTCGCCGGCCTGCTCGGCGCGCTGCGCGCCGGTCGCGTCAACATCGTCAACGCCCTCGGCAACGGCGTGGCCGACGACAAGTCGACCTATACCTACGTGCCGGAGATGGTGCGCTTCTATCTCGGCGAGGAGCCGATCCTCAACAACGTGCCGACCTGGCGCTGCGATCGTGCCGACGACTTCAAGTACGTGCTCGAGCGCCTGCCCGAGCTGGTGGTCAAGGAGATCCACGGCTCGGGCGGCAAGGGCATGCTGGTCGGGCCGACCTCGAGCAAGGCCGAGATCGAGGAATTCACCAAACTGCTCAAGGCACGGCCCGACAACTACATCGCCCAGCCGACACTGGCGCTCTCGACTTGCCCGACCTTCGTCGGCCAGGGGGTGGCGCCACGTCACGTCGATCTCCGCCCCTTCGTGCTGTCGGGCCGCAAGACCACCATCATCCCCGGCGGACTGACGCGCGTGGCGCTGAAGGAGGGCTCGCTGGTCGTCAATTCGAGCCAGGGCGGCGGCACCAAGGACACCTGGGTCCTGGCGCCGGGCGGGGCGGCAGGTGATTAGGATGGACGCTCATCGCCGGGGGCGCGTCACTCCCGTGACGCGTCGTTCGCCCAACGCAGAGAAGAGCGCGCCGCTGGAGTCGCGTGCCGCCGGCCCATGCTGAGCAGCACCGCCAAGAACATCTACTGGATGGGCCGCTACCTGCAGCGCGCCAAGTCGACGGCGCGGCTGATCGAGGCGACACAGCGCATGGCTCTGCAGTCGCGCGGCGAGGAGGCCGCGGGCGTGGCGGTGATCTTCGGCATGGAGGACGAGTTCCGGCAGCGCCAGCAACAGTCGAGCGGCCGGCTGGCGAGCCTGATCGACTTCCTGGTGATCGACGAGAACAATCCCTCCTCGCTGGTGAGTTCGATCGGCGCAGCCCGGCGCAATGCCCGCGAGGAACGCAACAACATCACCGTCGACGTCTGGGAGAGCCTGAACGGCCTTTGGCTCGAGCTCAGCGAACGCCTGCGCGGCAATCGTGCCCTGCTCGACCGCGGCGCGCTGATCGAATCGGTGAAGAAGCAGGCGGTCATGATCTTCGGCGCCGCGCAGGTGACCCTGTTGCGCGACGAGGCCTACAACTTCCTGCAACTCGGCGCTTTCCTCGAGCGCGCCGACAACACCGCCCGCATCCTCGATGTGAAGTTCCATCTGCTGCGGCCGGACGGCAGCCCGCACTCCCAGGAGCTCGACTATTTTGCCTGGTCCGAAGTGCTGGCCTGCATCGGCGCGGTGCGCACCTACCGGCGCATCTATCGCAGTGCGCTCGATCCCATGAAGGTCGCCGAGCTGATGATGCTGCGTCGCGACGTGCCGCGCTCGGTGCATCACTGCCTGTGGATGGTCGATCGCAGCATGAACGAGCTCGCCGAAGCCTACGGCACCCACGGCGAGGCCGACCGCTTGGCGGGTGAGCTTCACGCGCGCCTGCGCTATGCCCGCATCGATCACGTCTTCGAGGTCGGCCTTCGCAAGTTCCTGGGTGGCCTGCGCACCGACATGGGCAAGTTGTCCGACGAAATCGGCCGCCAGTTCCTGCTGGACTGACCATGCGCCTTTCCGTCCACCACGCCACGCACTTCGAATTCGACCAGCCCTCGGGCCATTCGATCCATGACGTGCGGTTGACGCCCAAGCCGGCGAGCGGCCAGCGTCTCATTTCCTGGCGCATCGACGGGCCGGGCAAGCGCTCGGAATGGCTCGACGGCCACGGCAACCAGGTCACGACCTTCTCGGTGGCGCACCAGCACGATCGGGTCGAGATCGTGGTCCACGGCATCTACGAGTACATCGGCGGCGACCAGTGGCTGCGCTATGCCGAGACACCGACCCTGCCGGCGCCGTTCTGGCTGCGCAACGCGGGCCTGGCGCAGCACGACACGAGCTTCGATCCATTGATCGACGGCCTGGCCGACAGGGCCGCCGAAGCCAGCAAGCGCGTCGAGGTCCTGCACGAACTGATGAAGCGCGTCTGCCAGGGCATCGCCTACAAGACCGGCGTTTCGACCGTGGAGACGACCGCCGCAGAGGCGCTGGCGCGGGGCGCTGGTGTGGCCCAGGACCAGGCGCATGTCTTCATCGCCGCCTGCCGCCGCCTCGGCGTGCCGGCGCGCTACGTCAGCGGCTACCTGCGCAATGACGATCCCGAGTTGCATGTCGGACGCACCAGCCATTCCTGGGCCGAGGCGTGGGTACCGGGCCTCGAATGGGTAGGCTTCGACCCGGCCAACAACATGAGCCCGCGCGGAGACAGCCTGCGGGTCGCGGTCGGCCTGGATTATCGTGACGCGGCACCGGTCAGCGGCCGACGCGTAGGCTTCGGCAATGCCAAGATGACGGCGGAGGCGGCGGTCAAGCTGATCGAGTAACCAAGCCCAAGTGCGGTCAAACCGCGACGATGAAGGCCTAGGGGGAATACGGCACGAACCTACCAGAAATAGCGGCCGCGACGACTTGCTTGGCTTGCGGAAATGACCCCTCGCCAGTACTTTCCGCCCGCTTTTTCAAGCCTGAAAGGAGGCGCCGCCGTCATGGCCTTCATTGCCGATCGTCTGAGCCGCATCAAGCCCTCTCCCACGAACGCCGCTCAGGGCAAGTTCCTGGAGATGAAAGCGGCCGGCAAGGACGTGATCGGCCTGGCTGCCGGCGAGCCCGACTTCCCGACGCCCGACCACATCAAGGAAGCGGCGATCAGGGCGATCCACTCCAACGACACCAAGTACACCGCCGTCCCGGGTACCCCGGCGCTGCGCCAGGCGATCTGCGCCAAGATGAAGCGCGACCACGGGCTCGACTACAAGCCGTCGCAGACCGTCGTCACCTCGGGCGGCAAGCAGATCATCTTCAACGCCATGCTGGCCACCATGAACCCGGGCGACGAGGTCATCATCCCGGCGCCCTACTGGGTGTCGTACCCGGAGATGGTGCTGTTCGGCGACGGCACGCCCGTCATCGTCCAGTGCCCGGAGTCGTCGGGCTTCCAGCTGCGCCCCGCGGATCTCGAGCGCGCCATCACGCCCAAGACCAAGTGGCTGATCCTGAACTCGCCCAGCAATCCGCCCGGCGCCGCCTACACCCGCGCCGACCTTCGGGCGCTGTGCGACGTGCTGCTGCGTCATCCGCAGGTCCATGTCCTGACCGACGACATGTACGAGAAGCTGGTCTACGACGACTTCGTGTTCGCCACCCCGGCCGAGGTCGAACCCAAGCTCTACGACCGCACGCTCACCATGAACGGCGTGTCCAAGGCCTACAACATGACGGGATGGCGCATCGGCTACGCGGCCGGCCCGCAGAAGCTGATCGACGCCATGATCACCGTGCAGTCGCAGAGTACGTCGAACGCCAGCTCGATCAGCCAGGCGGCGTCGGTGGCGGCGCTGAACGGCCCGACCGACTTCATCCCGAAGAACGTCGCCGTCTTCAAGCAGCGCCGCGACCTCATCGTGTCGATGCTGAACCAGGCCAAGGGCCTGAAGTGCCCGCGGCCGGAAGGCGCCTTCTACGTCTATCCGTCGTGCGCCGGCACGATCGGCAAGCGGACCCCGGACGGCAAGGTGATCGGGAACGACACCGACTTCGTGAACTACCTGCTCGAGGCCGAGGGCCTGTCGGTCGTGCAGGGCTCGGCTTTCGGCCAGGGCCCGGCCTTCCGCATCTCCTACGCCACGGCGACCGACCTGCTGGAAGAAGCCGGCCGGCGCATCCAGCGGGCCTGCGGCGCGCTTTCCTAGACTTTTCGGACGACCGATCGGTTGGGCAGGAACCGGGGTGTTCCTGCTCACTCTTCGTCAATCGGGTTCGCGGAATAGAAGTCTGCCACGAACCTCAATGCGTCCTTTTCTTCTTCGCTGAGCCGCACTTTTTCGCCGCGGCACAGTCGCATTTTGCGTTCCAGCCCCAGCATGACGTTGTGTACCGGCACTGGCAGCGGGGCGATCGAATCGATTCGACAGCGAACTTCATCGTCCGCCGGCAACGTCAGACCCGTGGCGAGTTCGAAATCCACGCGTTCCTGAGTTGTTATTCTTCGCGAGACTATCCTGTCGTCAGCGACGGCCTCGACAAGGCAAATGTAGCTTGCGTTGCCCGGGCAGGCCGCATGGAAGATGTCGCCAGCAGCCAAACGGCCAAGAACAGATTCCCAACTTCGCAACCACCCTTCTCCTATTTGCGATCAAGACTCCAAGGCGCGAGAAGCTTTGGAAGCTCAGAGCTAGGGACGTCTCCGTATCCCAATCTCTTTACAAGGCATTTGGCGCACAGAACATCCCCGCCTTGGCGGAACGCCCCCGTCATCCCCCTGTCGCCGCCCTGCGAACAAGCGCCTTGGCACTTCAGGTCGCCGGCAGCAACAGGCTCAACGTTCTGCCCTGGTTGGAGCGTCAGACCACCCGCCATGCCAGCCAGCCCACCACCAAGCAATGCCAGCCTGTTCGCTGACTCAGGCCCAAACGTTGGCCAATGCCGCAGCCAGTTCTCAGGGGTAAGGAAGCTTCGGTCTCCCGAGGAATCGATGTCTGGGGAGCTTTCGCGAACTGAACCAATTAGTGGCAGACGAAAGCCTGGAACCTCTTCCACAGGCTCTTTGACGCGAAACCCTGGCACAAATTTGGTGTCTCGAACGTTGAACATTTGCCGCTCCCTCATGATGCGACGAATGTTACCATAGTTATCATTTGTACACCATAGTTATTTTCGCGTAGGCAGACCAGTCACGAGCACCCAGATCGCTGAAGCGGGCCAACTATCCTTCACCACGGCCGACAGCAGAATCTTGGCAAGCGCCGCCCTTGGTCCGACTGCTGGCCGAGGTCGAGCCGCCCATCTCCTCGACGATGCGCCGGCATATGAACAGGCCCAGTCCGTACACTTGACGATGTGCGGACGTGCCGTGGCGGCTCGTTTGCACCATCGCATCCGAGCAAATTTTCGATCACGGTCGAGTTCCGGCTGATCACGAACGATCCCAAGCACAATGTCCGGAGTGAGAACACTCAGCAGTTGACCCTACGCCTCAACAATCGATTGAGGGCTGCTGATCTCGGCAGCTTGCACTACCCTGGCGGCAACACCTTTGCCTTCGGCGTTTCACTCCGCTTCTCGTGACGAGGCGGTAGCATTTCCCGCTGAACGCGGGATCAGATGGTCGCGATGACTGGCTCTGCCGCCGGCAGCAGGATCTCGAAGCGCGCGCCGCCTTCGGCCCGATTGCCGGCCGAGATCGAGCCACCCATCTCCTCGACAATGCGCCGGCAGATGCGCAGGCCCAGTCCGGTGCCCTTGCCGCGCGCCTTGGTGGTGACGAAGCCCACGAACAGGCGGGGCAGCACCTCGGGTGCGATGCCCGGTCCCGAATCCTCGACGGCGATGCGTACCAGCGAGCGGCCCTCCCGCTCGACGGCGCTGGCGGCGACGGAGATGGCGCGGCCGCCGGCATCGCGCGCGTTGTTGATGAGATTGACCAGAACCTGCTCGAGCTTGGCGACGTCGCCGAGGACGGCCGGGAGTTCGTCAGGCAGCGACACCGAAAGACTTGCCTGCTGCTGCTGCAGGCCATGGCTCGTGAGATCGACCGCGCCGCGCATCGCGTCGGCGATGCGGAACGGCGCGGGATCGTCGCCGGCGCCGGTACCGCGCACGAAGGCCCTGAGCTCGCCGACGATGCGCGCGGCACGCTCGACCTGGTTGGAAATGCGCTCGAGCTTGGCGGACAAGAACTGCGGGTTGCCGGGACGGCCCCGCTCGGCCGCCTCCGTAAGCTCGTCCCTGGCCGCTTGACAGGCGAGATCGATCACCTGCAGCGGCTGGCTGAGCTCATGCGCGACCGTGGCCGCCATTTCGCCGACCGTGGCGAGCCGCTCGGCTGCGAACAACGCCCGCTCGGTGTCATGCCGCTCGGTGTCGTCGACGCCGAGAAAGACGATCTGGCGCATAACGCCCGAAGCATCGATGATCGGGCTTGCCGTCACGTCGAACAGCCGCTGCCGGCCCGCCGCATCGACGACCGAGCGCCTATACCTGACCGGGCGTGTCTGCTCGCCGGCCAGCCATTGCCGGTACACTTCCTTGTCGAGAGCGATGCCGACGGTGTCGGCAACCGGCCGGTCCAGCAGGTATTCCTCGGTCACGCCGTGGATGTTCAAGACCTCGCGGTTGACCACGATGAGCTTGAGGTCGCGGTCGGCCAGTATGACGCCCGCACCGATCGATTCGACGATCGAACGCAGACGCCCCATCTCGTCGGCCAGGCGACGCTCGAGCCGGACGCGATCCTCGATGTCGCGCACGATGGCGACCACGAGCGACTTGCCGTCGGGATCCCACACTTTGCGGCAGTTGGCTTCGACGTGTCTCAGCTCGCCGCTCGCCGTGACGACGCGGTAGTGCAACTGCACGAGCCGCGGCAGGCGGCCGGCGAGGCTACTCCGAGCGGCGTCGCTCACCCGCGCCCTGTCCCCGCCGGCAATGTGGTCGAACGCATCGGCACCCACCATCTGCAGGCCCCACCGTTCCACAGCGGCCGCGTTGGCGAAGACGACCCGGTTGGTATGGGGGTCGACCTTAAGCACCACGTCACCGATGGAATCGAGCAACGCCTGGTAGTCGGCGCGCGCATGCTCGATCTCCGCCATGTGCTGTTCCAGCCGTCCGATGAGCTCGACACGTTCGGTAATGTCGCGCATCACGCCGACCGCCATGATCGCCCGGCCATCGCCCGGTGGCCGCCGATAGCGGCACTCCATGTGCCGGATCGAACCGTCGGCCCGCTTCAGGCGCAGATTGATATGGCGCACCGCCTGGTCGGTCGACCGCAGATGGACGCGGGTGGCAACGGTGGCGCGCTCCAGGTCCTCGGCCTCCAGGAAATCGGCAAACCGTCGGCCGACTACCTCCGCAGCCGGCACTTCCAGCAGGTCGATGGCGGCGGCGCTGGCGAAGGTGAAGACGCCCTTTGAATCGAGCGCGTAGACCATGTCGGAAAGAGAATCGACCAGCGACTGGTACTCGGCCCGGGCTCTCTCGACCTCGAGCTCCTTGTTCTTGAGATCGGTGACATCGACCCGCAGGCCCACCGTGCCGCCGCTATCGGTGCCCTTCTCCATCCACTCGATCCAGCGACCGTCTGGCGCCGTCCGCAGGTGCCGTATGCCTTTCGATCGAAAACGCGCCACCCACTCCTTCGCCCCACCGATGCGTCCCACTCCCTTGGCATCGAGGTCGCGCTCGGTATCGTACGCCATCTGGCTATAGGTCATGCCGATGGCGCCGGGCTTGGCGATGTGAGGCGCGGTGGCGACGGCGGCCTTGTTGTACATCACCAGCCGCTCGTCCTTGTCGTAAAGCACGACGCCGGCCGGCAAGCTGTCGATCGTCTCCTGCAGGAGGTCGCGTGCGTCTCCGGCCGCCTGCCATTGCCGCTGATGCTCCATCGAGGCGCGGCCGACCAGCAGGATCAGCACCAGGCCCGCGGCAACGAAGCCCACCGTGCTCAGCGTCAGCACCAGCAGCGCCCAGCCATAGTCGTCGACCAGCTTGCCGACCAGCGCATCCACACTCTGCGCGTCCGCCGCACTCGCCGCATTGAACCGACCGAGCAGGACCATCGCCTTGCTCAGCACCGCTCGGTCGAGCATCCGACCCGACGGGCCGGACGCCTTGATCTCGCCCTCGAGCAGGCTGCGCATCGCCGTGGCTTCAGCGCACATTGCAAGGGCGCGCACAGCGCTAGACGATCCACCGCATGCCGCCGTCAGCGCCGTCTCGAACCCCGCCCACGCCTTGCGCAATGCGGCTTCGTCCTCGGCAGGCCGCAACTGCTCAAAGGTGGTGACATGAAGGGAGTGCATCAACTGTCGCGTGCCCTGATCGAGCGCCAGCAGATCGGCCGCCCGGTGCCGGGTATGGCGGGCGTCGGCGGCATGTAGCGACATTGCGATGCTTACGATCGATATCGTACAAGACAGGAGACCAATCGTCCCCGCCACCGACGCCCAAACGACACCGCGCGTGCCGAGCGCCAGCTTGGCCTGGTCAGGGAAAGAACGGATGAGGTCAACGACGTGCATCAACTACGGCCGAGCGACTACCGGACCGCGCGGCCGGACCATGGACACTATAGAAGCCCCCGTTCCGGTCGAAAAACCGGAGACACAAACTGTGGTGCACCGCAGGGCAAGGGTCCACCTTTTTATGGTTCCGTAGTGGATGCATTGCCATAGCGGTGAAAATATATGCCGCTGCAACTGCGGCCGGCTCTGATCTGCAGGAGGAGGCGTCTTTGCGCGCCCACGCCATCCGCCGATCGCTGCACTGAAAGACGTCGATAGTTCCGCGGTGAAGACTTTTGTGGACGCGCTTCTCCACACCGACGGATTGACTCCCCCAATCCAGGGTGAAACGATTTCCGGGACAAGGCTTCGCTCCGGACGTGTTCGGCAGCGACCCACCGTCCGGAGCTTCTTAGGCGCAGGCGAACGCGCAAGAAGGAGGACGTTGTCATGAGCGACATCAAATCCGAGACCATCCCTGGAGGCAGACCAGGTAGCGGCGCGCACCGCGTGGTGGCGCTGTGCGGGCCGTATCTCTCGGGCAAGACCAGCCTGCTCGAGAGCATCCTATACGCCACGGGGGCCATCGGCCGACGCGGGTCGACTCGCGCCGGCACCTCGATTGGCGACGGCGCCGCCGAAGCGCGCAAGCGGGGCATGGGCACCGAGATCAACGTGGCCTCGGTCGACTATCTCGGCGACCAATGGACCTTCCTCGATGTCCCGGGCTCGATCGAATTCCAGAACGACACCTTCGCGGCGCTCGCCGTGTGCGACGCGGCCGTCCTGGTCTGCGAACCCTCGCCTGACCGCGTCGTGGCGCTGACGCCTCTGGTGAAATTCATCGAAGACCACCACATTCCCCATATCATCTTCATCAACAAGATCGATTCCGCCGAAGTCCGCGTGCGCGACATGCTGTCGGCGCTGCAATCCATCTCGTCGCGCAAGCTGCTGCTGCGCCAGGTACCGATCCGCCAGACCGCAGCCGACGGCAGCGACGAGACGGTGGGTTACGTCGACCTCGTGAGCGAACGCGCCTACCGCTACAAGTCGAGCGGCGCCTCCGACCTGATCGAGATGCCGGCCGAGATCCTGCCGCGCGAGAGCGAAGCGCGCCGCGAGATGCTGGAGACGCTGTCGGAGTTCGACGACCAGCTCCTCGAACAGCTCATCGAGGACGTCGCGCCCGAGAAGTCGCTGATCTACCGCGACCTGCACGATGAGTTCGGCGCCGACCAGATCGCGCCCGTGCTGCTGGGCGCCGGCGATCGCGAAAACGGCGTGCGCCGCCTCCTGAAGGCGCTGCGCCACGACACGCCGTTCGTCGCCGAGACCGCCAAGCGGCGTTCGCTTCCATCCAATGGCGTCGCCATGGCCGAGTGCTTCAAGGTCCTGCACCAGAGCCATGCCGGCAAGCTGTCGCTCTGCCGCGTCTGGTCGGGCAGCCTAGTCGAGGGCCAGAGCGTCGGCGGCCAGCGCATCGGCACCGTGCTCCGGCCGTTCGGGCAGCGCCTCGACAAGATCGGCGAGGCCAAGGCCGGCGAAATCGTGGCGCTGGCCAAGGTGGACGCGCTTTCGGGCGGCCAGTCGCTGTCGGCCTCCGGCATTGCCGCGACCGAGGACTTCCCCAAGGCGGATTCGCCGGTGTTCGCCCTGTCGCTGCGCGCCAAGAACCGCAACGACGAGGTCAAGCTCTCGGGCGCCCTGCACAAGATCGTCGAAGAAGACCCATCGCTATCGTTCGAAGCGCGCGCCGAGACCCATGAGCTGCTGCTCAAAGGCCAGGGCGAGATGCATCTCAAGGTCGCGGTCGACAAGCTCGCCGGTCGCTACAACGTCGCCGTCGACACCGAGACGCCGCGTGTCGCCTACCGCGAGACCATCCAGGGCGGCAGCACGCAGCATGCCCGCTACAAGCGCCAGACCGGCGGACACGGCCAGTTCGCCGACATCAAGGTCGAGATCAAGCCGCTGGCGCGCGGGGCGGGTTTCCGCTTCGTCGACAGGATCGTGGGCGGCGTGGTGCCGCGCAACTTCATCCCGGCCGTCGAGGAAGGCCTGATCGACTATCTGAGGGAAGGTCCACTCGGTCAGCCCGTGGTCGACCTCGAAGTCACCCTGTTCGACGGCCAGTATCACTCCGTCGACAGCTCGGAAATGTCGTTCAAGATGGCCGCGCGCATCGCCATGAGCGAGGCCATGCCCAAGTGCAAGCCGGTGCTTCTGGAGCCCATCCTCAAGGTCACGGTGGCAGCGCCCAACGACGCCACGCCGCGCATCCAGCGCCTGATCTCCGGTCGCCGCGGCCAGATTCTCGGCTACGACTCGCGTGAAGGGTGGAACGGTTGGGACGAGGTCTCCGCCCTGATGCCCGAAGCCGAGATCGCCGACATGATCGTCGAGATCCGCTCCGTCACGCAGGGCGTGGGCACCTTCCGCACCGAGTTCGACCATCTGCAGGAACTGGTCGGACGCACCGCCGAGCGCATCGTGGAAGAGACCAAGAAGCGCGCTGCGGCCTGACAACGGTCACAAGGCAGTGAAGCCGCCTTCCGGCGGCTTCACGCAGCCTTTTGCGGCCTCCATAGTTTTCCTGTGGAGTGGTTTCATCGGAGAGCGATCATGTTCAGTAGAAGGTCTGTGATGGTGGGCGGCCTGGCGATGGTCGCCGCACCGTCATTGGCCCGCATCGCGCAAGCCCAGTCTGGGAAGCCGGTGCTGGTGTTCGTCGGTCACGAACTTTGAGGCGGTTGCAAGATCTGGCGTGCCCAGTCTGAACCCGACTTCGTGAAATCGGATGCGGCCAAGAAGCTCGACTATCGCGTGGTGCATCCTGCCAACCAGACGCTGGTGCTGAAGGAAGAGAATTGGCCCGCCGACGCGCTGTGGGTCCGCACCGCATTCCTCGATAGCGACGAGGGCAAGTCGCGCCCGGACGCGACGCCACGCTTCATCCTCGCCCAGGATGGCAAGGTCGTTCTTGCGGTCACCGGCAACGTTGGCTGGAAGGACAAGATGTGGCCCAAGATCCTGGAAGTGACCGAAGCAAAGGCTTGATCACGCTCGCTTCTTCCTCGGACTTCTCTCCCCCGCCAGGGCCCCTGGCGGGGGGAGAGGAGCATGAGCATTGGCGAACGGCGTCTGCTTCTACTAATTGTGAGCTTGGACCATATTGGCCCGCGGAGCGTTTCCCCGGGGAGATGGAAGTCGTATGGTCTCGAGACGTCTTGTGATCGCGGTCGCGGCGTCGTGCACGCCGTCGTCGAAGCGAAAACGCCCGCCGCCAAGCAGAGCGCCCCGCGCGGTGCCGGTCCTCGTCTGTCACCATCCGTCGGAAGCGTGCAAGGCATGGCGCATGCCAGTGGCAGCCGCTGTTCGCCGGGTCTCCCACCTGCAAGACGATCGATGTCCCGACCATCGGCGCACCACGGCCAAGGCGATGATGCGGCCCACGACCAGCACCGCCGGCAACAACGGCTGGCGCGAGTTCATGTGGCCGGCGATCCTCGATGTGACGAACACCAGACCCTAGGTGGGGGCGCCATGGCCAGCGAGCTGTTCCGCAATCAACTTACATCCTATGCTTTGGTGCACCGCGACTGGCGTAACAAGGCGACCCACTTCGTGGGAATTCCGGTGATCGTCTTCTCGCTGTTGCTGATCCTTTCACTGTGGCGCTTCGAAGTGGGCGACCGGCAGTGGACGCTGTCACTCGCCGTCACCATCTTCGCGGTCCTGGGCTGGATGGCGCTCGATCTCGGCATCGGCCTCGTCTTGGGCCTGATCATGGCGGTCGCCTGGTTTGCCGCCGAGGCCTTCGTCGGCGCTCTGGGGTCGACGCAGGCCGTGTGGATTGCCTTCGCCGCCCTGTTCGTCGGCGGCTGGATCCTGCAGTTCCTCGGCCATCACTACGAAGGCAAGCGCCCGGCGCTGATCGACAATATCTTCCAGGCCTTCATCGGGCCGATGTTTTTGTTGGCCGAGGCCATGGTGGCAATCGGCCACCGCCGCGATCTCGCCGAGGTCATCGGCGAAGCGGGAGTCACGGCGCGGTGAGCAGGGTTGATTTGCCCTCGGGCAGACGCGACATCAGATAGGCCCCGGGTGTAAGGAGACTTAGTCATGCTGATCAAGCGCAACCGCGGCTGGGAATTGGGCGAAAACCAGGCAACCCCCGAGGGCACCTATCTGCAGCGCCGCTCGCTGGTGAAGGCGATGGGGCTCGGCGCCGCGTCGCTCGCCCTGCCGGCCATCGCCGCCGCCCAAGACAAGAACAAGGACCCGTCGGCCGCGCTCTATCCCGCCAAGCGCAACGACAAGTATGGCGTCCCGACGCCGATGACCGCCGAGAAGCTGGCGACGACCTACAACAACTTCTACGAATTCGGCACCGACAAGAGCATCTGGCGGGATGCCCAGAAACTCGAAGTCCGCCCGTGGACCATCAAGGTCTCGGGCATGGTCGAGCAGCCGTTCGAGATCGGCATCGACGATCTTTTGGCCAAGGTGCAGCTCGAGGAGCGCGTCTACCGCCATCGCTGCGTCGAGACATGGTCGATGATCGTGCCGTGGAGCGGCTTTCCGATGCGCTCCCTGGTCGAGTTATGCAAGCCGACGAGCGGCGCCAAGTTCGTGGTGATGAAGACGCTCAGCAAGCCCTCGGTGATGCGCGAGCAGCGCGACATGCTCTATCCCTGGCCCTATACCGAGGGCCTGGCGATGGACGAGGCGATGAACGATCTCACCTTCATCGCCACCGGCCTCTACGGCAAGCCGATCCACAAGCAGAATGGCGCGCCGCTGCGCTTGGTGGCGCCGTGGAAGTACGGCTTCAAGAACGTGAAGTCGATCGTCTCCGTCGAGTTCAGCGACAAGCGACCCGTTTCGTTCTGGGAGAAACTGCAGTCGAGCGAATACGGCTTCTGGGCCAATGTGAATCCGCAGGTGCCGCACCCGCGCTGGAGCCAGGCGACCGAAAAGCCGTTGGGCAGCGACGAGCGAATCCCGACGCTGCTTTACAACGGTTACGGCGAGTTCGTGGCCGGGCTGTACGCCAACCGCAAAGCGGAAAAACTCTTCATGTAGCCCTGCCTTTGCCTTGCCGCGCCGGCCCGCGCTAAAACGTGTCGGCCCTCCTCGGAGGAAGTGAGGCCAAGGGAGGATTATAAGTGAAGTTTAATCGCCGCTTCGTGCTTGCAGGTGCCGCCGCCCTGTCAGCGTCGCCGAAAGCGTTTGCACAGGCGTATCCCAACAAGCCGATCAAGATGGTCGTGCCCTTCGCGGCCGGCAGCGCCACCGACCTGACCGCGCGCGGGCTTGCTGCCAAGCTGCAGGACATCCTGAAGCAGCCCATCGTCGTCGACGACAAGCCCGGCGCTTCCGGCCAGCTCGGTGCTTCGGCGGTCGCGACGGCGCCGCCCGACGGCTACACGCTGCTGATGGGCACCAACACGACCAACGCCGCCAATCCGGCCTTGTTCAAGAAGCTCTCCTACGACCCCGACAAGGACTTCGCGCCGATCATGCGCTGCGTGACAGGCGTCAACGTCCTGGTGGTCAACAACGATCTGCCCATCAAGTCGGTGGCCGAGCTGGTCGACTACGCCAAGAAGAACCCCGGCAAGCTGAACTATGCGGAGGCCAGCGCCTCGCAACGCCTGTCGGGAGAGATGTTCAACAAGCTGGCCGGCGTGAAGATCGAGCGCGTGCCCTACAAGGCAAGCCCTCAGGCGCTGGGCGACGTCATCTCCGGCCAGGTCCAGCTCATGTTCCCCGACCTGCCGCAGGGCCTGGCGCAAATCGAGGCCGGCAAGGTGCGCGGCCTCGCCACCACGGGCCCGCAGCGGACGTCGGTCGCACCCGACCTGCCGCCCATCGCCGAGGCCGTGCCGGGCTACTCGCTGGTCTATTGGCTGGCGGTGTTCGCTCCGGCCGGTACACCCAAGGACATCCAGAAGACGCTGGCCGACGCGATCGCCGAGGCACTGAAGGACCCGGCGACGGCCAAGGCCATGACCCAGGGACGCATGGAGATCTCGCCGTTGCCGCTCGAGCAGTTCGCCGCCTACGTCAAGGAACAGACGACGTGGTGGACCACAGAGATCAAGGCGGCAGGCATCGAACCGGAGTGAAGAGGATGAACAAGGTCATCATCGAAAAGAAGGGCCCGATCAAGACCATCTGGATGAACCGGCCAGAGAAGCGCAACGCGCTCGATAGCGAGCTGTTGCGCGAGATGATCGAGGCGCTGGGCGCCCCGGTAGCGCCGGAAGACCGCGTCATGGTGATCCGCGGCAAGGGCGACGTGTTCTGCGCCGGTCTCGACATGGCCGAGCGCAGCAAGTCGGCCGGCGATGGCAAGGCGAGCGGCATCGAGGTGATGTTGCGCGCCATCGAGCTATGTCCTCTCCCCGTTGTCGCTGTCGTCCAGGGCGACGCCATCGCCGGCGGCAACGAGCTGGCGCTGCATTGCGACATCGTGGTGGCCAGCCAGAAGGCGCGCTTCGGCATGTCGCTGGCCCAGGTTGGCCTGGCGCCCAACTGGTTCCTGGCCAAGAAGCTGATGGAAGTGCTGGGACCGGTGACGACGCGCGAGATGCTGCTGCTGGGCGATCCCCTGCCCTCGACCAAGCTGCATGCGCTCGGCCTGATCGCGCGCTGCGTGCCGGCCGACCAGATCGAGGCTGAAGCGACCAAGGTGATCGATCGCCTTGCCGCCAACGCACCCTTGTCGCTCAAGGCCATGAAGGCGCTGACCGTGCGCCAGCTCGAGTTCCGCGACACGATCAAGCACGACGACGTCGACGCCCTCGTCGTGGCTGCGATGCAGAGCCAGGACGCGCAGGAGGGCATGAAGGCCCGCCTGGAGAAGCGCACCGCGAAGTTCCAGGGCAAGTGACGTGGCGCTCCGCCTGCGCCTCGACAAACCTTGGCGTCCGCTGACGGCGGAAGTCGTCGACCGCCTGCCCGGTCAGCTCGGCGTCTATCAGATCGCCGATGACAAGGGCACGATCGTCTACATCGGCCAGGCCGGCGCGCGTTCGGCCTTCGGCCTGCGCAGCGAGCTGCAGCGCGAAGCGAGCCAGCGTGGCTCGGGCCATCAGTTCCGTGTCGAGGTCAACCAGCAGTACCGCACGCGCTGGTTCGAGCTCCTCATGGTGCATCAGGCCGACCACGGCAGCCTGCCCACCGACAATGCCAGGAACCCGCCACCTGCGCTTGGCAGGCTCAGCCCGAACTGACGAGGCAACCATGGACTTCGAGCCCAGCTCCGAGCAGCAGATGCTGATCGACCAGGTACGGCGGTACGTTCGCGAGGAGATCATTCCGCTCGAGGCCAGGCTCGATCCCGACGCCTCCGAGCTCGATCCCGCCGATCACGCCCGGCTGGTCGAGAAGACCAAGGCGATGGGCCTGTACGGAATCGACATCCCCAAGGAGTTCGGTGGGCCCGACATCGACATCGTGACGCGCGTGCTGCTCGCCATCGAAATGGCCCAGCATCGCGCCGGCCTCTACGTGCCCTGCTACGGCACGTTCGGCGGCGCGGGTCTCGCCCAGATCTTCGAGGCCAACGAGGACCAGAAGGAGCGCTACCTATATCCGACGCTGCGCGGCGAGAAGAAGCCGTTCTTCGGTCTGACCGAGCCGTCGGGCGGCAGCGATCCGGCGCGCGCCATCCAGACGCGCGCCGAGCGCAAGGGCAATGGCTGGGTGCTGAACGGCGCCAAGATCTTCATCTCGGGCGCCGACCGCGCCCAGTACGGCATCGTCTTTGCCCGCACCGACGCCTCCAAGGGCCGCGCCGGCATTACCTGCTTCATCGTCGATGCCGGCACGCCCGGCTTCCATGTGCGGCGCGTCGTGCACACGCTGCGCTCGTCGAGCTACGCCACCGAGCTCGAATTCAAGGATTGCTGGGTCTCCGACCACCAGGTGCTGGGCGAGGTCAACAAGGGCTTCGCGGTCGCCAACGACCGCCTGACGCGACAGCGCATCCCCTACGCCGCGGGCTGCATCGGCGTGGCCATCGCTGCCCACGAGATGGCGATCGAATGGGCCAAGATGCGCAGCACCTTCGGCGACAAACTCGCCCACCGGCAGGCCATCCAGTGGATGCTGGTCGACAACGAGATCGATATCCGCACCGCCCGCCATTTCACGCTCGAGGCCGCCGAGAAGGCACGCCGCGGACAGCCGTTCCGCACCGAGGCGGCCATCGCCAAGCTCACCGCCTCGGAAGGCGGCGGCCGCGTCGTCGACCGCGCCATGCAGATCCATGGCGGCATGGGCATGACCAAGGACCTGCCGCTCGAGCGCTGGTACCGCGAGATGCGCATCCGCCGCGTCGGCGAGGGCCCGAGCGAGGTCCAGCGCGTGGTGATCGCGCGCGAGATCCTGGGCAGCAGCCTGCGCTAGGTCCGGTCAGCCCAGTGCCGACAGGACCGTCACGATCACGATCGCGACGATGACGGCGATCACGAAATACTGGAGGAAGATGCCGATCACCGCGGCAGCGAGCGCGGCCGCATAGAGGCGTCGGTCCTCCCGGTTCACATGGGCAATGGCGACGAGGACGGCCGTCACCGCGCCGAGCGCGAAGACGACGAGCTTGAGCGGCGGATGGCCGAGGATGTCGGGACCGAGCCGCGCGACCGGCACGAACAGTGCGACCAGCACTGTCGACAGGCCGAAGGCGAACGCCCACCAGTCGATCAAGCGCTTTGACGGTGGCCGCGATGTGTCGTTCATTGGCGCGAGACCAATACCAGTGAATAAGGATCGGAATCGCCATGGCCGCGAGCGCTCTGAAGGGGATCAAGGTCGTCGAGTTCGGCCAGAACCTCGCCGGCCCCTATTGCGGCCAGATCCTGGCCTTCCTCGGTGCGGAGGTCGTGAAGGTCGAGCGGCCCGACGGCGACGATGCCCGCAAATGGGGCCCTCCGTTCATCGAGGGCGACTCCGTGGGCTTCATCGCGCTGAACCGCGGCAAGAAGTCGATCACCTGCGATCTCGGCGACAAGGCGCAGCGCGAGGCGCTGATCGAGCGAATCGGCGCGGCTGACGTCTTCATCCACAATCTGCGCGCCGACGTGCCGGCCAAGTTCGGCATCGACGGGGCCACGCTCACCAAGCGCTTCCCACGATTGATCTATGCCGACCTCGGTGCCTTCGGCCATGTCGGGCCGTGGAGCGAACGACCGGGCTATGAGCCCATCATCCAGGCAGTGGCCGGCCTAATCTCGCTGAACGGCGATCCTTCGGGGCCGGAGGCGCGCATCGGCGTCTCCATCATCGACCTGTCGACCGGCATGTGGACGGCGATCGGCGTGCTGGCGGCAATCGCCCGGCGCGCTGCCACGGGCCACGGCAGCCTGGTCAACACCTCGCTGTTCGAGAGCGGGCTGATGTGGGCGTCGAACCATGCCGCGAACTACTCGGTGACCGGCCGGATGGCACCTCGCCAGGGCACCGGTCATCCCTCGCTCACGCCCTATCAGGCGTTCGAGTGCAGCGACGGACCGCTCATGATCTGCCCGGGCAACGACCGGCTGTGGCGCAAGTTCGCCGAGGCGCTGGGCCATCCCGAATGGCCCGACGAGCCGCGCTTCAAAACCAACGTCGAGCGCATGCAGCATCGCGGGCTGCTGCTGGGCATGATCGCCGACATCATGAAGCACAGGAGCTGCGACTACTGGTCGGGCAGGCTCGATGCGCTGGGCGTGCCAAACGGGCCGCTGAACACCGTGCCGCAGGTGCTCGAGCTCGCCCAGGTGGCGGCTCTCGGCATGTTTACCAGGCCCTACGAGGGCTCAGCCGCGCTGTTCCACGGCCTGCCGGTCAGCTTCGACGGCGAGCGCGCGGCCGAAGTCGCCAAGGCGCCGAAGATCGGCGAGCACAACGGAAAGGTTTAGGGATCGCAGGCCGCCAAACCCGCTGCGAGCAAAGGCCTGGATCCAGGCTACCCGGCGAAGCTCAGGCAATATTCGCGCACCCGCTCAAGCGGGATGCGCGCGTGGCTTTGCACGATGATGAACTTGCCGCCCGGATCGGTGCCGTTGGGCAGCTTGACCAGCCGCTCGAAATCGTCCGCGCCCCAGACGCAGGACTGCTCGGAAAACAGGTGTACGCTGGCGCCATAGCAGGTGTTCCATTCGACGTGATAGTCGAACAGGTTGCCTTGCAGCTCGGCGACGGTCGTGTAGAGCGAATACTCGGTCCACGGCACCCGCATCGGTCGGCGGATCTTCCAGGACATCAACGCCTTGGTCGACGAGCCCGAGCCGTTGCGCATGTAGTCCAGCGTCTGCGCGGCGAGGTCGCCATGCAGCAGGTTGGGCGTCACCGACAGGCCATGGCCCTTGGCGTCGTAATTCGTTCCGACGATCTCGGTAACGTTGCGCCACCAATCGTGATGAACCTTGGGCTCCCAGCGCGACAGTCCACGGCCGTCGTCGACGAAGGTCCGGGAATCGAAGTCGCCGACGCAGCAGACGTCCGAATCGAGCGTCAGGTAGCCGCCGAAGCCCAGCATCACCGGCACCTGCAGCTTGACGATCTGCTGCCGGTACCAGCCGGTCATCAGGTAGAAGCTGGAGAACAGGGAGAAAAAGTCACTCTCTGGCCGCACCGACACGTTGATGTTGGGAAAGCGCGGCAGGCTGGTGCGCAGCAGTTGGGTGTCGTTGCCCGGCGAGACGATCAGGAGCTCGAAGGGCTTGCTGTCACGCCAGTGCTTGGCCAGCGATTCGATGAGAAGACCCGCACGCTCCAAGTCGCCCCTGCGCTTAATCTTGCGCAGAGCCAGGGGCAGGATTGCTTGGCGAACTTCGGAAAACATCGTTCTTGTTGGTCCCGAAAATACATGTGGGGTGGGAAGCCTTCCACATCAATTGCTTGGGCAACCTGTGGGCTGTGGCCTATTAGCGGCAGAACGTCTCATTCAAAAGCGATAGAATTCCGCCTCGGGACCAGGGGGCCAAAAAAAGACGCCGGGCCAAAAGGCCCGGCGAGTCAAACAGGGAGGCTTCACGTCTGGGAGACGTGGGATCATGAGGATCCCGAGTTTCGAACGCGAAAAGCAAAGGACTGTTCGTGTCGAAAACCTGCTTGGAAAATAGTCTTCAGATTGCACATGGGTAGGGGGTTATTTCCGGGAACTGGCATGCGGTGGACGCATGCCTTTCACCGACTATGCAATCCTGCAGATCTAATCTTCAGAATCGTGTTTCAGCGACCTTCCGCAGCAGGAAATCCCGGAACACGGCGATGCGTTTGGAGTGCCGCAATTCCTCAGGATATGTGAAATACACATCGGTGGTGCGAACATTGAGCTCCGGCAGGACCATGTCGATCTTGGTCGATTCGCGCGCCAGATAATCAGGCAGCGAGGCTATCCCCAGGCCGGATTCAACGGCGCGAAAGATGCCGTAGGTGTTGTTGACGCGCAGCACGACAAGGCGGGCTCTCTGATCCGGGTTGCCCTCGCGCAGCAGCCAGTTCACGTCCTGCACGGGCGCGCGCGCATCCTCGCCGAAGATGATCAGCCGGTGCTGGTCGAGCTCATCGATCGACTTGGGCTTGCCGTACTTCTGGATGTAGCTGTGCGAGGCATAGACGTGACTGCGCACCGTCAGCAGATGGCGCTGCACCAGGCCGGGCTGGCGCGGCATCATCATGCGGATGGCGACATCGGCCTCGCGCATGCCGAGATCGAGCTCGTTGTCCGAGAGCACCAGGCTGACATCGATCTCGGGATAGGTGGTGATGAACTCATGCATCTGCGCGGTCAGCCAGGTCGAGCCGAAGCCGACCGTGGCATGAATCTTCAGGCGGCCGGCGGGCTTGTCCTGGTTGGCGCGCAGCAGCGCCTCGGCGGTGTTGACCTTGGCCGCCATGTCGCGCGCCGTGCGGTACAGGAGCTCGCCCTGCTCGGTCAGGATCAGGCCGCGCGCATGGCGGTGAAACAGCATGACGCCGAGCTGCTCTTCGAGGGCGCCGATCTGGCGCGAGATCGCCGACTGGCTGAGCTTCAGTGATTCGCCGGCGTGAGTAAAACTTCCCGCGTCAGCTACGGCCTGGAAGATCCGCAGCTTGTCCCAGTCCATGACATCGCCTCCCTAGGGCCCTCGGCTCACACCGAAGGCCGCTTCGCGCTTTGCCGCGTGTTACTCCGCGGCCTCCGCGAGGCGGGCCTCCTGGCCCGCCAACCATTTCTCCGCCTCCAGCGCCGCCATGCACCCGGTGCCGGCCGCCGTCACGGCTTGGCGGAAGATCTTGTCCTGCACGTCGCCCGCCGCCCAGACGCCTTCGACGTCGGTCGCGGTCGAATCAGGCCTGGTGATGAGATAGCCCTCGCTGTCCATGGCGAGCTTGCCCTTGAACAGCTCCGTGTTGGGCGAATGGCCGATGGCGATGAACACGCCGTCGGTCGCGAATTCCGTCTCAACCCCGGTCTTGACGTTCTTCACGCGAACGCCCTTGACCAGCGGCGCCGGCTTGGCCTCGCCCAGAATCTCCTGCAACGTGTGGTCCCACAGCACCGCGACCTTGGGATTCTTGAACAGACGCTCCTGCAGAATCTTTTCAGCGCGGAAGGCATCGCGGCGATGGACGATCGTCACCTTCGAGGCGTGGTGCGTGAGATAGAGCGCCTCCTCGACGGCGGTGTTGCCGCCGCCCACCACGACGACTTCCTTGCCGCGGAAGAAGAAGCCGTCGCAGGTCGCGCAGGCCGAAACGCCGCCGCCGCGGAAGGTCTCCTCGCTCGGAATGCCGAGCCACCTGGCGGTGGCACCGGTCGAGATGATCAGTGCCTCCGCTTCATAGCGGTCGCCCGAATCGCCGAGGCAGACGAATGGCCGGCGCGACAGATCGACGTCGACGACCGTGTCGAAGAAGAGCTGCGTGCCGACATGTTCGGCCTGCTTCTGCATCTGCTCCATCAGCCAGGGACCCTGGATGACGTCGGCAAAGCCCGGGTAGTTCTCCACATCGGTAGTGATGGTGAGCTGGCCACCCGGCTGGATGCCCTGGACCAGCATCGGCTTCAGGCTGGCGCGCGCCGCATAGATGGCTGCCGTATAACCGGCCGGCCCCGATCCCAGAATGAGCACTTTGCTCCGATGAGTTGCCGCCATGACCTACCCGCATCCCGCAAACCGCATATCTTCGACATATATGCAAACCTCGCCAGCGATGCACGGATGATCTGATATTTGGGCGCAATTGTTCACAGAGAGTTGGCGAAATCCCGCAACTTTATTGCGTGCCCGGCATGGTTCTGGCATAGAGCGCGGCCAACGGAGGGAATTGATGGCTCGTGCAAAGCTCGATCGGATCGATCGGCGCATTCTCAGCGACCTGCAGGCAAACGGACGCATGACCAACGTGGAGCTGGCCGAACGCGCCGGCATTTCCGCGCCGCCCTGCCTGCGGCGTGTGCGGGCGCTCGAGCGAGCGGGCATCATCAAGGGTTACCACGCGGAACTCAGCCCCGAGACCCTGGGCTACAGCGTCTCGGTGTTCGCGCTGGTCGGCCTCAACAGCCAGGCCGAGATCGACCTCAAGGCATTCGAGGAACTCATCGCCAAGTGGGACGAGGTGCGCGAATGCCACATGCTGGCCGGCGAGGCCGACTTCCTCCTGAAAATCGTCGCCGAGACCTGGGACGAGTACCAGAAGTTCCTGACTACGCGGCTCACCTCGGCGCCCAACGTCAGCCATGTGAAATCCATGATGGTGTTCCGCACCGCCAAGCAGTTCCCCGGAGTGCCGATCCCGGTGGAATAGGAGGGCGAACCATGGACGGCGGCGCCGCCCCCGACGTTACGCTGGAGCGCCTGCACGAAATCGCCGACGCCTTCGCCCGCCGCGACGTGGACGGCATCGTCAATTCGTTCGCCGAGGACGGCGAGTTCCGCAACGCCCGTGGCCCGCACTGCTGGGGCGCGAGTTTCAAGGGCAAGGCCGCGATCAGGAGCTACTTCGAGCCGTTGTTCGCCTCGACCGGCGAGATCGCGTGGAAGCCGCCGCGGCATGATCGTCATGAAGGACACGTACATCAAGGTCGTGGCCTGACGCTATCCCGTGAAAATGCCCTTGCGGGAAACGGTGTGTATCTATAGCGTGCCAAAAATACACGGCGTTACCGCTTCACGGAGGCTCGCATGGCCAACCTGATGCATTCGGCCCGGCTGCTCGTCTCGGACTTCGCCTCGACGATCCTGTTCCTCGTCGTCCTGCTGATCACCAGGGACCTGATGCTGGCGGTCGCGCTGGGCGTCGGTCTCGGCATCGTCCAGATCGGCTGGATGACGCTGCGCCGCCAGAAGATCGATACCATGCAGTGGCTGAGCATCGGCCTTGTGGTGGTCTCGGGCATCGCCACCATGCTGACCAGCGACCCGCGTTTCGTGATGCTGAAGCCCACCGTCATCTACTGCATCGTCGGCGCCTACATGCTGAAGCCGGGCTGGATGAACCGCTACATGCCGCCGATCGCCGTGCAGATGGTGCCCGACATCGTCTGGATGTTCGGGTTCGTGTGGGCCGGCCTGATGTTCGGCTCGGCCGTGCTCAACATCGTGCTTGCGCTGGCGCTCGATCCGATCAGCTGGTCGGCGACGATGTCGATCTGGGGCATTGCGAGCAAGGTGGCACTGTTCCTGTTCCAGTACGCGACCATGCGCCTCATCGGCATGCGGCGCGGCCGGGCTGCCGCAGCCTCTGCCTCGGCGTCTACTTGAACTGGACCCCGACGACTTCGTAGGACCGCGCGCCGCGCGGCGTCTGGACCTCGACGGTGTCGCCGACCGTCTTGCCGATCAGGGCGCGGCCGATCGGCGAGGTCACCGAGATGCGGCCCTTGGTGAGGTCGGCCTCGTAGGGACCGACGATCTGGTACTTCACCTTCTCGTCGGTGTCCTCGTCGGCGAGATTTACGGTGGCGCCGAACTTCACGACCTTGCCGGAAAGCTTGCTGAAGTCGATCACCTCGGCACGCGAAATGATATTTTCGATTTCGGCGATGCGGCCCTCGATGAAGCCCTGGCGCTCGCGCGCGGAGGTGTATTCGGCGTTCTCCGAAAGATCGCCATGCTCGCGCGCCGCCGCGATCGCCTTGATGATCGCAGGGCGCTCCACGCTCTTCAGCTGCTTCAGCTCGTCTTCGAGGCCCTTCAGCCCCTCGGCCGTCATCGGAACCCGTTCCATTGTCTGATCGTCCTTAATGATTCGTGCGACGTCAACGCCCATCCCCGCCATCAGGGCGGTGGCATTGCGCTGATTTTGGGCTCGGTGCCTAGAAGGCGGTCTTGAAGTAGGATTGCAGCGGCGCCACGTCCAGCGCCCCCTCGCTCAGTGCCCTGATGCCTTCGACCGACGCCTTGGCGCCGGCCACCGTCGTGTAATAGGCGATCTTGTGCATCAAGGCGGTGCGACGAAGCGTGAAGCTGTCGGTCAGCGCTGCCGAGCCGTCGACTGTATTGAAGACGAGCTGCACCTTGCCGTCCTTCATCAGGTCGACGATGTGCGGCCGGCCTTCCAGCACCTTGTTGACGCGCTGCGCCCCGATGCCGTGACGGCGGAGAAAGTCGGCAGTTCCCCCGGTCGCCACGACCTTGAAGCCGAGCTCGACCAGTCGCTTCACCGGCTTCACCATCGCCGCCTTGTCCGGGTCCTTGACGGACACGAAGACCACGCCGTCGACCGGCACCTTGCTGCCGGCGCCGAGTTGCGACTTGGCGAAGGCACGCCCGAAATCCGCGTCAAGCCCCATGACCTCGCCTGTCGAGCGCATCTCGGGACCGAGGATGACGTCGACGCCGGGGAAGCGCGCGAAGGGGAACACCGCTTCCTTGACCGCGATATGCTTGCCTCTGGCCTTCTTGATATGGAGCGACTTCAGCGATTCGCCGGCCATGAGGCGGGCGGCGAACTTGGCGATCGGCTGGCCGGTCGCCTTGGCGACGAACGGCACGGTGCGGCTGGCGCGCGGATTGACCTCCAGCACGTAGACCTCGCCGTCCTTCACGGCGTACTGCACGTTCATCAGGCCGACGACCTGCAGCGCCCTGGCCATCGCCTCGGTCTGGCGCTCGATCTCGGCAAGGATCTTGGACGGCAGCGAGTAAGGCGGCAGCGAGCAGGCCGAATCGCCGGAATGAATCCCGGCCTCCTCGATGTGCTCCATGATGCCGGCGACGAACACGTTCTGGTCCTTGTCGGCGAGCGCGTCGACATCGACCTCGATGGCGTCGCGCAGGTAGGAATCGACCAGTACCGGGTTGGCGCCCGACACCTTGACCGCGTCGCGCATGTAGCGCTCGGTGCCCTCGCGATCGTAGACGATCTGCATGGCCCGGCCGCCCAGCACGTAGGACGGCCGGATGACCACCGGGTAGCCGATCTTGTCGGCAATGGCGATCGCCTGCTCCTGCGAGGTCGCCGTGCCGTTGTCGGGCTGGCGCAGCTTGAGCTTGTGGATGAGCTGCTGGAAGCGCTCGCGGTCCTCGGCGAGATCGATCGCGTCGGGCGACGTGCCGAGGATCGGGATGCCCGCGGCCTCGAGGGGCTTGGCGAGCTTGAGCGGCGTCTGGCCGCCGAACTGCACGATCAGGCCCAGCAATTCGCCCTTGCTGCGCTCGACCTCGACCAGCTCGATCACGTCCTCGGCCGTCAACGGCTCGAAGTACAGCCGATCGGCGGTGTCGTAGTCGGTCGAGACGGTCTCGGGGTTGCAGTTGACCATGATGGTCTCGTAGCCGGCCTCGCGCAGGGCGTAGACGGCGTGGACGCAGCAATAGTCGAACTCGATGCCCTGGCCGATGCGGTTGGGACCGCCGCCCAGGATGATGACCTTGCGCCGCTCGGTCGGCTCGGCCTCGCACTCGGCGGGCCGCAGCCCATCGCCCTCGTAGCAGGAATAGAGATAGGGCGTGCGCGAGGCGAACTCGGCGGCGCAGGTGTCGATGCGCTTGAACACCGGGCGAATACCCATGGCGCGTCGCTTCCTCGCCACCTCGGCGGCCGACTGGCCGGTTAGCTCGCCCAGCCGCTCGTCCGAAAAGCCCTTCTTCTTGAGGTCGATGAACTCCTTGGCATCCTTCGGCAGGCCCTTGGCGCGGACCTCGGCCTCGATCTTCACCAGCTGCTCGATCTGGCGCACGAACCACGGCTCGTACTTCGAAGCGTGGGCGATCTCCTCGACCGTCAGCCCGAAGCGGAAGGCCTGGGCGATCACCAGAACGCGGTCGGGCGTGGGCCGGGCCAGGGCGCCGACGATGGCCGCCTTGTCGGGCGCGCCCTTGATCTCGATCTCGTTCAGGCCGGTCAGGCCCGTCTCCATCGAGCGCAACGCCTTCTGCAGCGATTCCTGGAAGGTCCGGCCGATCGACATCGCCTCGCCCACACTCTTCATCGAGGTGGTGAGGAGCGCCTCGGCGCCGGGGAACTTCTCGAAGGCGAAGCGCGGCATCTTGGTGACGACGTAGTCGATCGTGGGTTCGAACGAAGCCGGCGTCGTGCCGGTGATGTCGTTCAGAAGCTCATCGAGCGTGTAGCCGACGGCGAGCCGCGCCGCGACCTTGGCGATCGGGAAGCCCGTGGCCTTCGAGGCCAGAGCAGACGAACGAGACACCCGCGGGTTCATCTCGATCACGACCATGCGGCCGCTCGCCGGGTCGACGGCGAATTGCACGTTCGATCCGCCGGTGTCGACGCCGATCTCGCGCAAGCACGCGATCGAGGCGTCGCGCATGATCTGGTATTCCTTGTCGGTGAGCGTCAACGCCGGCGCCACGGTGACGGAATCGCCGGTGTGGATGCCCATCGGATCGATGTTCTCGATCGAACAGATGATGATGCAGTTGTCGCGTTTGTCGCGAACCACCTCCATCTCGTACTCTTTCCAGCCGAGCACCGACTCCTCGACCAGCACCTCGCCGACCGGCGAGGCGTCGAGACCGCCCTGGACGATCTCGAAATATTCGTCGCGATTGTAGGCGATGCCGCCGCCGGTACCGCCCAAGGTGAAGGACGGCCGGATGATCGCCGGCAGGCCGACATGGTCGAGCGCAGAGATCGCCTCCTCGCGATTGTGCACGACCTCGCTCTTGGGGCATTGCAGGCCGATCTTGACCATGGCCTCGCGGAACAGCAGGCGGTCCTCGGCCTTGTCGATGGCCTCGGCATTGGCGCCGATCAATTCGACCTTGAGCTTCTTCAGCCGGCCGTCGCGGTGCAGCGCCATCGCCGTGTTGAGCGCCGTCTGCCCGCCCATCGTCGGCAGGATGGCGTCGGGCCTTTCCTTCTCGATGATGCGCGCCACCATGTCGGGAGTGATCGGCTCGACGTAGGTGGCATCCGCCAGCCCCGGATCGGTCATGATCGTGGCCGGGTTGGAGTTCACCAGGATGACGCGATAGCCCTCGTCCTTCAGCGCTTTGCAGGCCTGCACGCCCGAATAGTCGAACTCGCAGGCCTGGCCGATGACGATCGGCCCGGCGCCGATCACGAGGATGCTCTTGATGTCTGTGCGCTTGGGCATTTTGCCTGTCTTACTTGCCCTTGCTCTTGTCAATCATGTCGACGAAGCGGTCGAAGAGATAATGGCTGTCGGTCGGGCCCGGAGAAGCTTCGGGGTGATACTGCACCGAGAAGGCCGGCTTGTCGGTGCAGCGCAGGCCTTCGTTGGTGCCGTCGAACAGCGAGACGTGCGTGACCTCTGCCGTCTTGGGCAGCGAATCGGGGACGACGCAGAAGCCGTGGTTCTGCGAGGTGATCTCGACCTTGCCCGTCGTCACGTCCTTGACCGGCTGGTTGGCACCGCGATGGCCGCGCTCCATCTTGCGCGTCTTGCCGCCGAGGGTCAGCGCCAGGATCTGATGACCGAGGCAGATGCCGAACAGCGGCACCTTCTTGTCGAGCACGCCCTGCACCGCCGGCACGCTGTAGTGCGCCGTCGCCGCGGGATCACCCGGGCCGTTGGACAGGAACACGCCGTCAGGCTTGTGGCGCAGGATGTCCTCGGCCGAGGCCGTCGCCGGCACGCCCGTGACCTTGCAGCCGGCGTTGGCGAGGCAGCGCAGGATGTTGCGCTTGGCGCCGTAGTCGACGGCGACGACGTGATACTTCGCCTTGGCGAGCTTGCCGTAGCCCTTGCCCAGCGCCCACGTGGTCTCGTTCCAGGCATAGGTCTGCTTGGTCGTGACCTCGACGGCGAGATCCATGCCGTCGAGCCCGGCCCATTCCTCGGCGATCTGGCGCAGCCTGGGAATGTCGAACGAGCCATCCGGAGAATTGACCACCACGCCATTGGGCGCCCCGCCGTCGCGGATGCGCCGCGTGATGGCGCGCGTGTCGACGCCGCATACGCCGGGCAGGCCGTGGCTCTTCAGCCAGTCGTCCAACGGCTTGGCGGCGCGCCAGTTGGCGGGCTCGGTGATGTCGCCGCGCAGCACCACGCCGCGCGCTGCCGGATTGATGCTCTCGATGTCCTCGGGATTGGTCCCGACATTGCCGATATGGGGAAAGGTGAAGGAGATGATCTGCCCGGCATAGGAGGGATCCGTGATGATCTCCTGGTAGCCGGTCATCGAGGTATTGAAGCAGACCTCGCCCACCGCATGGCGGGCCGCGCCCACACCTTTGCCCCAAAACACCGCGCCGTCAGCCAGCACCAGCGCGGCCGTGGCCCAACGCGGCGCGGCGTCTGTCGCGCCGGCGGTCTTGAGGTTTGCCATAATGAATTTCCGCTCTTGCGGCCCAACTGGTGTCGCCCGGGGAGGCGACCTGCGAGCCGCGCGGTTTGTAACCAAGTGGTCGCAGAGGGTCAAGGCGCTGGAGACCGCTAATTCACGAGCGTTTTCAATAACTTATTTGCTTTGCCAACAGCGCCGCTAGCGTTTAGTTTCCGCCCTTCAATCGATCGGGACATAAACCATGCTGCGCGACAATCTGAACGAGGCGCTGAAGGAAGCCATGCGCGCCCGCGACATGACCACAGTAGGCGCCGTCCGGCTGATCCTGGCCAAGCTCAAGGAAGCCGATATCGCAGCCCGCACCGAGGCCAGCCGTGAGGGAGTGTCCGACGACCGCATCCTTTCGATGCTGCAGGGCATGATCAAGCAGCGCAACGAATCGGTGGTGCTCTACGAAAAGGGAGGCCGCCCCGAGCTCGCCGACAAGGAAAAGGCCGAGATCGCCGTCATCGAGCGCTTCCTGCCCAAGCAGATGGACGACGCCGCTGTGGCGGCGGCCGTTGCCGAGGCCATGGCCGCGACCGGGGCCAAGACGGTCAAGGACATGGGCGGCGTCATGGCCGCCCTGAAGGCCAAGTACGCGGGCCAGATGGACTTCGCCAAGGCGTCCGCGGCGGTGAAAAAGGCGCTGGCCGGCTGATTTTTGGCCTTAGTTTCGCAAACCGAAATCCGATGGTGTATCGCCCAAACGCGGGCGTCCTGCACCGGCTCGGAATCGATCGGACGATGCATAGGGCGACGAGGCGGGTCGGACTCTAGGACAACCCTAGTGCTTAATCAGTGACAGCAATCCCCGTTATCCCGAGCCGGGTAACAACCGAACCCTACATTTGGTGTCAGTCGCACTTTACAGTGCACCATGGCCTTCCCCCCGGGCTTTCTCGACGAACTGCGCGCGCGACTCAGCCTGTCCGAGGTCGTTGGCCGCAAGGTTTCGCTGAAGCGTAAATCGGCCGCGGAGTACGCCGGCCTGTGCCCGTTTCACAACGAGAAGACGCCGTCCTTCACGGTCAACGACAAGAAGGGCTTCTTCTATTGCTTCGGCTGTCACGAGAAGGGCGACGTCGTCGGCTTCGTCATGAAGACCGAGGGCCTGTCGTTTCGCGAGGCGGTCGAGAAGCTCGCGCGCGAGGTCAATTTGCCCGTGCCGCGCGCCACCCCGGTGGAGCGCGAGCGCGCCGAGCGCGTCTCGACGCTGCAGCAGGTCGTCGAGGAAGCCGCGCGCTGGTTCCAGAAGCAGTTGCGCCTGCCGGTGGGTCGCCAAGGCCTTGATTACCTGCGCGGCCGCGGCCTCGAGGACGCGGTCATCGACGATTTCCGCCTGGGCTTCGCGCCCGATACACGCGACGGCCTGCTGTCCCATCTCAAGCGCGAGCACGTGCCGGTCGACAAGATCGTCGAGGTCGGACTCGCCATCCAGCCGGACGACAACCGTGAGCCGTACGACCGCTTCCGTGGCCGCGTGATGTTTCCCATCAACGATCGGCGCGGCCGCGTCATCGCCTTCGGCGGCCGCGTCATGGGCGCGGGCGAGCCCAAGTATCTCAACTCGCCCGAGACGCCGCTGTTTCACAAGGGCGCCAACCTCTATTGCCTCGACCGCGCGCGGCAGGCTGCGACCAAGGACCAGCCGGTCATCGTTGCCGAAGGCTACATGGACGTGATCGCGCTGCATGGCGCAGGTTTTACCGGCGCCGTGGCGCCCCTCGGCACGGCGCTGACCGAAGGCCAGCTCGCCGAGTTGTGGAAGCTCGCCGATGAGCCCTACCTCTGCTTCGACGGCGACAATGCCGGGCGGCGCGCCGCCAATCGCGCTGCCGAACGTGCCCTGCCCCTGCTGCGTGCCGGCAAAAGCCTGCGCTTCCTTTCGCTGCCGGCCGGCGAGGATCCCGACAGCCTGATCCGGACCCGCGGCGCCGACGCCATGCGGCGCAGCCTCGACCTGGCGCGACCGCTGTCCGACCTGGTCTGGAGCATGGAGACCGAGGGCAAGCCCACTGACACCCCCGAGCGTCGCGCCAGCCTGCAGCGCGCCGTCGAGCAACGGGTGGCGGAGATCGCCGATCCCGTCGTACGCGATTTTTACAAGACCGAGATGCGCAACCGCCTCGGCCACCTGCGCCGGCCAGACCGGGCGCCCTGGCAGCCTGGTCAGCGAAGGGCTTTCCGCGGCGCCGGCCCGGAGCCTGCGCCCTTTGCAGCAGGTTCGGCCGCCCGCCGGGCGGGAACCGATCTGGACGGGTCTCGCCAGGAACGGGCACTGCTGGGCGCTCTGCTCGAACGGCCTGCCCTGCTGCACGTCTTGGCCGAGGACGTGGCCGCCCTGCCCATTGCAAGCCCGGAACTTGCTCGCTTGCGCAGCGGCCTTCTGGATGCCCTGTCGCTGGTCCCCGAGGGGATCGACCCGGCAGCAGAGGAAGCTCTGGTGGAAGGATCCGACACCCCCCTTGAAGCCAGGCTGATCGAGGAGCATCTGGAGCGCTCCGGCCTGGGCCGGTTGGCGGCCATGGCCCGGGTCCGGGCCCGGGAGGCCTTCAGGGTCGATCCGGCCGACGAGGACGGCTGGGTTGGCCAATGGCGCCGGATGGCCCGCCATCTCAACCAGCTCACGGCCGAGCCGGAGGAGCTGAAAAGAGCCGAGGAGGCCTTGGCCGAGGACATGAACGAGGAGAATCTCCGTCGCCTTGAGGCGATTCTGGACCGAATACGGCGGGAAAGCATCGAATCAGGGGCGGGATAGCCGGATTGCCGCAAATCGATGCAGTAACCTCTATCGCGGCTTGAAGTTAAGTCCCATATAGTAGAAGGGTAGTTGTGCGGGGCCGCCCTCTCCGCCTCCCCTTCTTGCAGCAAAATCCACGGCCCACCGGCCGTTCTATTAGTTTGTGCACCCAAGGACGAAGAATGGCGACCAAGACAGCGCCCGTTGCCCAGCCTGAAGCCACCGACACCCGCGAAGAGGGGCCCGACGCTCCTCTGCTCGACACCCTTGGCGCCGAGCTCAAAAAGCTCGTCCAGAAGGGCAAGGAGCGCGGCTACGTCACTTACGATGAGCTGAACTCTGCCCTGCCGCCCGACGAGGTGTCCTCCGAGCAGATCGAGGACACCATGGCGATGCTGTCGGAAGCAGGCGTCAACGTGGTCGAGGCCGAGGAACAGGAAGAGAGTCCGGCCGCCACCCCGGCGGAGCCGGCCAAGACAGCCGTGGTTGCCGCCGAAGCGACCGGCGAGGACGAGGAGCTCGGCCGCACCGACGACCCGGTGCGCATGTACCTGCGCGAGATGGGCAGCGTCGAG
>JAEZIF010000517.1 GCA_023416135.1 Pseudomonadota bacterium | reverse complement strand
GATGTCGTTGACCATCGAATCGATGATCTTGCCGAAGGCCGCGCCGATGATGACGCCGATGGCGAGGTCGACGACGCTGCCGCGCATCGCGAATTTCTTGAACTCCTGGAGCATCTCCACCCTCCGTTGCTTGCCGGGTTGATCGTCAGGACACGCGAAGCAATACAAGCAAAGCAGAAACCGTGATCACCGAGAAGGCCGTGGAGAGCAGAACCGACGCCGAATTCTGCTCGACGGCAATGTCGAACTGCTTGGCCAGCACGAAGGCGTTGGCCGCCGTCGGCAGAGCCGCCATCAGCAGCGCCACCTGGCCCGGCACCGATCCCAGATCGACGAACAGCGGCAGCACCAGCCAGGCCGCGAGGGGCTGCAGCAGGAGCTTGATCAGCGTGGCGCATCCCGCCTCGGCCAGACCGCTCCTGATCGACTTGTCCGACAGAAAGAGGCCGATGGCAAACAGCGCGCAGGGCGCGGCCGCCGCCCCCAGGAGGTCGACCCACTTCTCGACCGGAGTCGGGATCGGCAGGCCGACGGCCGACACGACGATGCCGAGCGCGATCGACACGGGCAGCGGATTGCGCGCCACGTTGAACGCCGCCCGCAGGAAGGTCCTGAGCGGCCCGTGCCCTGCCGCCACCTCGAGCTCGATCAGCATGACGCCGATCACCATGGCGACGATGGCGGTAACGATCACCGTCAGCATGGCAGGCGGCAAGCCGGCCTCGCCGAACGCCGCGAGACAGAGCGGCACGCCCATGTAGCCAACATTGCCCCAGGATGCGGCGATGCCCTGCAGGCTCATGGCGGCGAGACCGCCCGCTGTCCCCGTTGCTCGCGAAACCAGGCGGGTCGTCGCCATGCCGAGCCCGAAGGTCGCAAGGACGACGACGCCGAAGCCCAGCATCAGGGCGGGATCGAGCACGGCAGCGACCGGCGTACGCGCCAGGGTGCCGAAAAACAGCACTGGGAGGGCGAAATAGCTCACGAAGGCATTCAGGGCGGCGGTCGACTCGCCGCCCAGGATGCGCCAGCGGCCGGCCAGGTACCCCGCCAGGATGACGCCGAAGATCGGCAAAGCGACGTTCAGGATGGGCTGCACGGACGGCTCGCGGCGCTGCAATTGCAGTTGCTGTAACTCATTAAGAAATTGACATAAATGACACAAATCCCATAACATTTTAGCACCAAAATGAGGCCGCACCCGTCCCCTCCGCCAGCGGCCCGGGAGAAGTCGAAAATGCGCCTTTTGATCGCCAGCATGGCCGCATTGGCGGCCGTCGCCTTTGCCGCCCCGTCCTACGCCCAGATGCAGGAAGACAGCACGACGGCGCCGGCTCCGGTTCCCACCGCCAAGCCCAAGCCCGGCACGGCAGCCTATTGCCAGAGCCTGAAGACCTCGAGCTCGCGCAGCGCCTGCCTCAAGAAGGTGGGCAGCAGCAGCAAGGCCGCCAAGACCACGACGGCGAAGAAGACCAAGAAGACGACGACGCCGGCCGCGCCGAAGCAGCCCGATGTCGGCCAGCTCAGCGCCCCGCCGGCCGCCGCCCCGGCAGCGACGACGCCGTCCGGCACCGTCGCCGTTCCGCCGCTGCCGCAGAAGACCATCTGAGCTTCGCTTCGCGTCAGCCCACGGATAAAGTCGCCTCCTTTTTCGGGAGAGCGACATGGCCCAATCCGCTGCGCTGATTTCGACCGAAGAGCTTGCGCGCCGCCTCGGCGCGCCGGCGCTACGCCTGTTCGACTGCACGACCTATCTGCGCCCCAGGGCCGAAGGCGGCTACAACGTCGAAAGCGGCCGCGCCAATTACGACCAGGGCCACATACCTGGCGCCGCCTTTCTCGACCTGCCGGGCGAGCTTTCCGAACCCGACCCCAAGCTGCGCTTCACCCTGCCCTCGCTCGGCGAGCTCACCAAGGCATTCGCGGCCAAGGGCATCGGGCACGGCACCTTCGTCGTCCTTTACAGCCACGCCACACCCAACTGGGCGACGCGCGTCTGGTGGATGCTGCGCGCCGTGGGCTTCGACGATGCGGCGATCCTCGACGGCGGCCTCGACAAGTGGAAAGCCGAGAACCGGCCGCTCGCGACCGTACCCACGACCTATCCGCCGGCAACGCTGACGCTGCGCGGTCGGCCCGAGATCTTCGTCGACAAGGAAGCGATCAAGGGCGCCATCGGCAAGTCGGACACGCTCACCCTGAACGCGCTCAGCCACGAGCAGCACAAGGGCACCGGTGGCGTCGTCTACGGCCGTCCCGGCCGCATCGCCGGATCGTCGTGCGTACCGGCGGCGAGCCTGTTCGGGCCGGACAAGACGCTGAAGCCGATCGCCGAGCTGCGCGCCGCCTTCGAAGGCGTGGGAGCGGCGCCGGACAAACGCGTACTGGTCTATTGCGGCGGCGGCATTGCCGCCACGCTCGACGCCTTCGTGCTGACAGCCTTGCTCGGCCACACGAACGTCTCGGTGTATGACAACTCGATGCAGGAATGGTCCAACGACCCCAGCCTGCCGATGGAAACCGGTTGAGAGGAGACATCCCGTGCCCGCTTACATGATCGTCGAGGTCGAGACGACCGACGAGGCCCTGATGGCCGAGTACCGCAAGCACACGCCGGGACTGGTCGCCAAGTTCGGCGGCAAGTTCATCGTGCGCGGCGGCAAGACACGCACGCTCGAAGGCGACTGGAAGCCGCCGCGCGTCGTCGTGCTCGAGTTCCCGAGCTACGAGGCGGCAGAGAAGTTCTATGATTCGACCGACTACAAGCCGGTGCTCGACATGCGCCTCAAGGCGGGCAAGTCCAAGGCCATCATCGTCGACGGCCATATTGGTTGACACGGCCCCGTATCGCGCGGTCGGCACCCTCTACAATGCGCTGATGACCTCCCTGATCCTGGGGCTGGTCACGCGGCGCGGCGAGGACACCGCGCGAGAGTACGTCTTCCGCCATTTCCGCCGGCAGCATCTGGAAAAATTCCTGCCCGGCCTGCGGAAGCTCGGCATCGCCGGCGAGCCGGACGCGCCCGCCAGCGCGCTCTACCACTATCATTCGAACGCGCTCGGCGGCGTGAAGACGGGCTACCTGCGCGAAAGCGACAACAAGGCCTGGGTGCGCTATCCGCCGCCGCGCTGGATCTGGCGGGGCACCGCCATCGCCGCCGTGCCGCATGCGGTGTCGGCGGCAATGCTGCACGGCTGGCACGGCCACAACGGCGCGTCGCTCGGCAATCCCGGCCTGGGCTGCGTCTGCACCGGCATGACGGGCGACGGCAGGCCGGGGCTGGAAGGCTACTACTTCGACTACGGCCGGCCGATCGAAGAGGAAGACTGCGTGCGCTTCGCCTACGGCAAGGAGGAGATGCCGCGCGTCGACTGGGCGGCGCAACCGAAGCTCGAGACGGCGAACTGGCCGGAGGAGAGGCGGCAGCGGACGTTCCGCTCCTACGCGCTTGAGTATCTC
>JAEZIF010000514.1 GCA_023416135.1 Pseudomonadota bacterium | reverse complement strand
GTCAGCGCCCGCGGAACGCCCGGTCGAACTGTTCGAGCAGCGGCTTCGTCAGATAGGACATCACCGTGCGCGGCGAGGTCTTGATGAAGACCTCGACCGGCATGCCGGCCATCGGCTGCAGGCCCTCGAGACGCGCCATCTCCTTGTCCGAGATGCGGATGCGCACGGCGTAGAAGGCCTCGTTGCGCTTGTCATCCTGGGTGATGTCGGCGCCGATGCCGATCACCTCGCCGTTCAGCTCGGGCGTGGTGCGCCGGTTGAAGGCGGCGAACTGCACGACCGCCTGCTGGCCGACGTGGATCTGGTCGATGTCCTGCGGCGCCACCTTGGCTTCGATGATCAGCTCGTCGGCGTCGGGCACGACCAGCATCAGCACCTCGCCGGCCTGGATCACGCCGCCGATCGTGTGGACGGCCTGCTGGAAGACCTTGCCGTCCTGCGGCGCCACCAGGTCGATGCGCTTGAGCTGGTCCTCGGCCGCCACCCGCCGTTCGGTGAGCTCGGCGCGCTTGGCGCGGATCTCGGCCAGCTCCTTGCCGACCTCCGTGCGCAGGTCCTCGTCGATCTGAAGGATCTTGAGCTGGATCTCGGAGATGCGTCCCTTGGCCTGGGCGATCGAGGCCGTCAGCGCGCCGCGCTCGCCGTGCAGGCGGGCCGAATCACGCTCCAGCGTCGTCACGCGGTTGAACGGCACGAGCTTGTCCTTCCACAGGCCGCGGATGCCGGTCAGCTCCTGCTGGTTCCACTCGATCTCCTTGGACTTGGCCGCGACCTGCTCCTCGTTGCCCGCGATCTGCTGCTTGAGCTGGTCGATCTGCTCGAGGAACTGCGCCTTCTGGCCCTCGCGCGCCGAGCGCCTCAGCTCGAACAGCCGTTGCTCGCTCTGCATCGCCTGCGAGACATCGGGCTCGTTCGCGCGAGCGACCAGCTCGGCTGGGAAAGCGGCCTTGTCGGCACCGTCGCGCTCGGCCATGAGGCGGGCTTGGCGGGCATCCATCTCGTCGAGCGCCTTGGTGACGATGGCAAGGCTGGTGCGCGCCTGCGTCTCGTCGAGCCGCACCACGATGTCGCCCTTCTTGACGCGATCGCCGTCCTTGACCTTGAGGTCGCCGACCACGCCGCCCGTCGGGTGCTGCACCTTCTTGACGTTGCTGTCGACCACCAGCTTGCCCGGCGCAATGACTGCGCCCGAGATCTCGCTGAGCGTGCCCCAGCCGAAGATGATGAACAGCAGGGCAGCCACGGCAGTGACGCCGATCACGAGGTGGCTGCGGAGCGATTTCTGGACGGTCACGGCGCCTTCTCCTGCGGACGGCCGCCGGCGTGCACCGTCATCGGCTGCAGCATGCGGGCGGCCGGCATTGCGGCGGGCTGCTGCGGCTGGAGGACCTGCTCCTTCGGCCCGAAGGCCTGCTGGCGGCCGGCCAGCATGACCAGCACCGTATCGACGCCGGCCAGGGCCGACGGCCTGTGGCAGACCACGACGACAATGCCGCCGCGCGCGCGGACGCCGAGGATGGCCTTGGTCAGAGCCTCGTCGCCCTCGCGGTCGATGTTGGAGTTGGGCTCGTCGAGCACCACCAGGAACGGATCGCCGTAGAGCGCACGTGCGAGCCCGATCCGCTGGCGCTGGCCGGCCGACAGGGCACTGCCGCCATCGCCCACCTGCGTCTCGTAGCCCTGGGGCAGCGCCAGGACCAGCTCATGGACGCTGGCCGCCTTTGCCGCCGCGATCACGGCTTCAGACGAGGCCGCGGGTTCGAAGCGCGCGATGTTCTCGGCGACGGTGCCGGCGAACAATTCCATGTCCTGCGGCAGGTAGCCGATGTGCGGGCCAAGCGCTTCGGGCGTCCACTGGTCGACGGCGGCACCGTCGATGCGGATCTTGCCCTGGATGGCAGGCCACACCCCGACGATCGCCCGCACCAGCGACGACTTGCCCGACGCACTAGGGCCGATCACGCCCAGGCCCTGGCCGGCCTTGAGCTGGAAGGCCACACCCTGCACGACGAGCCGGTTGGTGCCGGGCGGGTTGATGCTGACGGCTTCCAGCGTCAGCGTCTCCTTGGGACGCGGCAGTTCCATGCGCGCCTGATCGGCCGGTATCGTGGCGAGCAGGCCGTTCAGCCGCCGCCAGCTCTGGCGGGCCGAGATGAAGCTGCGCCAGTGGGCGAGGGTGACTTCGACCGGCGCCAGCGCGCGCGAAGTCAGGATCGAGCTTGCGATGATGATGCCGGCGGTGGCCTGCTGGTTGATCACCAGCCAGGCGCCGATGCCGAGGACGAAAGACTGCAGGATCATGCGCAGGATCCTGGAGAGGGCGGCCATGCCGCCCGAGATGTCGGCGACGCGCTGCTGGGCGGCGAGATTGCGCCGATTGTGATCGTTCCACAGCTTGTTGAGGCGGCCGGACATGCCCATGGCCTGCACCACCTCGGCATTGCGGCGGCTCGATTCGGCCAGTCCCATGCGGCCGTCGGCGACCGCGGCCGCCTCGCGCGCCGGCCGGCGGCTCAGGAATTCGGTGGCGATGGTGATGGCGATCAGCAGTACGCCGCCCACCGTCGCCGCCCAGCCGATCAGCGGATGGAAGATGAAGCAGATGCCGAGATAGAGCGGCATCCAGGGCAGGTCGAAGATCGCCGCCGGTCCCACGGTCGACATGAACGAGCGGATGCGGTCGAGGTCGTGGACGGGCTGGAAGGAGGGTGGCGTGATGGCCTTTAGCGGCAGCTTGGTCGCGAGGTCGAAGACGCGCTCGCTCAGCGTCTCGTCGACTGAGGCGGCGATCCGCACCAGCACGCGGCTGCGTACGATGTCGAGCAGGCCTTGGAAGGCGAACATCACCAGCGCCAGGATGCTGATGGCCACCAGGGTCGGCACGCTTCGTCCGGGCAGCACGCGGTCGTAGACTTCCAACATGAACAGCGGGCCGGTGAGCTGCAGCAGGTTGATGGCGGCCGTTAACACGCCGATGCCGATCAGGGCGTGGCGGCAGCGGGCAAGCGCCGCCGCCAGTTCCGATTTCCGCTTCAGGGCTGGTCTTGCCGGCAACATTGAGCGCTGGGTCCTACTGTGCTTGAAAAACCACGGTTGAAAGCGGCAGCCGAGGCACCACTGGTACTTAGCACAATTGCGGCCAATGCAGGGGGATTCGAGCCGAACTCAGGCAGATCTCGGGGCGATCCCCGGCCGGAGCCGGCGTAACAGCCCGGCCAGCCCTGTCTGCCTACCGGCAAGGCTGGTGAGCGACGCGCTGAGTACTCGTCCGAGGTCGTCGCACACGCGGCCGGCGGCGTGGGCCGCACGGGCGCTGAGCCGGGGCAGTCGATCGAGGGCCTCCGCGGCCGCGATGCCAAGGCAATCGCCATCATAATTCCTCATCGCCACGCCCCAGCCGTCGTCGAAGGCCGGCCGGGCGAAGGCACATTCCTTCGGGGCGACGATAGGAATGCCGAGTTGATGGGCATCCGCGAACACCCCCGAACCGCGCCACCGGTAGACATCGGGATCGTAGGGCAGCAGCAGCAGGTCGGTCTCGGCCAACCGGGTGAGATACTTGTCGGAAGTGAGCACCTCCCGGTCAACCTTCACGCGCTCGTCGAGCCCCGCCAGGCGATCGAACACCGGCTGGTCGGCCTCGGCATCGGATCCCTTGACGATGCCATGGATCATGAACGTGACGCTGCGATGACGGTCGAGGACGTGCGGTATGGCCTGCGGCAGCAGGCGATAGCCCTTCGCCCGATTGGCAAAGCCGATACAGGAGACGACTGGCGGTCCGCCTGTCGCCTTGGCGGCGCGCGCGCGGGCGGGCAGCCCCGGGCCGGGCATGACGCCGACCTCGAAGGGCACGAGGCCACGATAGAAGTCCGCCATCGCCGGCGTCTCGCAATAGGCCTCGATGGCGCCGGCGTTGGCGACGAGCTCGGCGAAGGCCGCGCGTGCTTCGCCGTCCGGACCGGCGGCCGCGGGATCGTCCGGCGTTTTCAGGTGATGCGGCCCGTAGAGCAGCCACAGCAGGAGGCGCGGCCGCGGCCGCGACCAGGAACGCCTCAACTGCCGCGCCAGCGCCATCGCCAATACCTGATCGCAGCACGGCAGGACGATCAGATCCGGCGTGCCTGACCGGCGCATCGCCTCGGCCAGTTGGCGACCTGTCTCGTCGACGCCGTCGGTGAACTCGGCCGGCGCGGCGTAGGATCGTCCGTATACCGACCTGCTGAATGTCGGCGCGACCCCCAGCTCGTCGACGACGCGGCGATCGGCGTAGGCCGAGCCCAGGCACGGCGCGGCCACACCCAGTCTCGCAAGTTCACGCTGCAGGCGCTGTACGGCGGTGAAATGGTGTCCGCCCAGCGAGTGCACCGCCGGATCGATGATCAGTGCCTTCATGTCGGGGCGAGTATCCGGCGCCATGACGGTCGGGCGATCTCGGCCGTCCGCCGCGCCATCATGGTCAGTCGCCAGCGCCATTTGAATTCAGACGGCTGGTAGAGATGCTGGCGCGGCGCGTGGACCTGCAGTGCCGGGAAGATGTGAAGCCGTCCGCCGGCGCGGTCGATCGCGGTGTTGAAGGCGACGTGCTCGGAGGTTTCGCGCTTTCGCGCGTCGACACCATGGTAGCGCGCGGCAAGCGCTGTGGGCAGGCGGTAGATGCCGAGCCCGCCGAAGGCCGAGCGTACCGCGATCGGCGGCAGCAACGGCGGGATCTCGATCTGACGCGTGAAGACTTCGCGGAACTTGGCCGCTTCGAAGGTTTCGTCGGACGGGCGGCCCCAGATCGGATGCCAGCAATCGTCGGGGCACCAGCGGTCATGGCGAAGTGCCCAGACGTCGTAGTAGCGCGGCCTGGCATTGGCCATGACGCCGGCGCGCGCCGGATCGGCATCCAGCCAGGCCGCAGCCCGGGCGAAGGCGTCGGCGTCGACCGGCCGGGCGAGGACGTCGTCGAGATCGGCGACCACGAGATGGTCGTGATCGGCACCCGTGCCGCGGGCAATCTCATCGAGGCAGGTGTTGCGCGCGAAGGCGATCCGTTCGGTCCGTCGGGGCAGGCGCCCCTCCAGGGCGCCGAGGTCGATTACCCGGCCGCATCGTCCATCGGCGAGCCAGCGGCCCAGGATCGCGCGCGTGTCGTCTGCGCTGTCGCTGACCACGAACAGGAAGGACGCCGAAGCATACGTTGCCGCGAATCGGTCGAGGTTCTCGAGCACGCCCGGCAGGTATGCCGCACAGTCGCGCGCTACGCCGGTGAAGACGGCGGATCTGTTCGCCTTGCCCCTCTCCCTCACGATCGGCCGCGCAAGCCGAGGCGCGACAGCCCGTCGCCCAGGAGGCCCAGCATGAGCTCCGGCAGCCGTGCCCTTGCCGCCGTCCGGTCGACTGCCAGGACGCCGACCGTATCCGCCATCAACCGCTCGGCAATCGCATGCCGCTCCTCGCCGAAGGTCAGCCTCAACGCCTCGGCTTCCTCCCGCAGGACCCTCTGGATCAACTTCAGCACGTAGCCGCGGATCGGCTCCCATTCGCGCTTCGCAGAGTTGTAGGCGCCGCCCGGGACCGTGGCGTTGGAGTGGCTGTTCCCGCCATGCATGCGATAGCCGTACAGCGCCTCGTGGATGGCGATTGCGCCGGTCATCAGGCAGGCGAAGGTCGACAGGTAGAAGTCGACATAGAGCCTGAGTTCGTGACTCGGCGGCACGAATACGAGATCGACGAAAGCACGCCGGAACATCATGCTCGCGGTCGTGTTCGTGGCGCCCGCCGGCGTCCACTGCGGATGAAAGGTGACGTCGCCGTTCGGTGGATAGACGAGCTCGCCGCTGGCCGGATCGAAGGTCGGTGTCAGCGTCGGCGCAATCGTCCTCTGTGCCTTGGCCTGCGGCTTGTCGGAATCGAACCACCATGCCGTCCCCGCCAGGATGCGGTCGTCGGCGTCGATGATGTGCGAATCGCAATAGGTCAGCGCGACCGGGAAGTCGGCATTCATGTGGACCACGAGGTGACGCGCGACGAAATCGTCGTACCAGAGGTCGTCCGAATCGAGGAAGCAGACGAACGGCGTGTCGAGCTCGCCGAGGCCACGCCGCAATGCACCGGCCTGGCCTGAATTGGTCGGGAGCTTCACATAGCGAAACCGCATGTCGTCGAGCCTCGCCAAGCAGCCGCGGATGACCTCGTCCGAGCGGTCGGTCGAGGCATCGTCGACGACGACGACCTGCAGATCGCGGGCAGTCTGACGGGCGACCGACTCGATCGCTTTCCCGACGAAGGCGCAGTTGTTGTGATTGGCGATCACGACTCCGACGGGAGGGGCTAAGGGCATCGGGCGGTTATGGCACAAAGTCGCTGCGTCGTCCCTCGACCGCGGCCGCGATTGTGTTTGGAAAGGCCCGCTCGGAAGCCCCCGATCGGAGGCCATTGTCAAAAGCGCGCCGGTTGGCCATCCTCTTCTCCGCGCGAACAGCGCACGAAGGCGGAAACATCGCCACGGCTGCATCCCGCAGGGGTGCGACAAGGGGAGGAAATGATGTCAGCGCAGGCTTGCGGCCCCGTCGTTACGCGCGCGGACTGACACGTCGGCCATGGACGGCTCGGCTCATCTGCTGATCAACGCCATCGTCTCCGGGCTGCTGCTCGGCGGCTTCTACGCCGCGGTCTCGATCGGCATCGCCATATCCTTCGGCCTGCTCGACATCGTCAACATCGCCCATCCGGCCTTCATCCTGCTCGGCTCCTACGTCGCCTTCATCGCCAACACGGTGTTCGGCATCGATCCGATCCTGGCCGCGGTGATCGCGCTTCCGGTCTTCTATCTGCTCGGCATGCTGGCCTATCAGGTCTACTACGTCGCCTTCGAACGGCGCGATGACCAGTCGCTGCGCGGCCTGTCCTTCTTCTTCGGCCTGCTGTTCATCACCGAGGTGGCGCTCGTGCTGACCTTCGGTGTCGACTATCGCACCGTGCAGGCAGGCTATATCGGCCCGAGCTTCAATCTCGGCCTGTTCGACCTGCCGCTTCGCCTGCTGGTGCCGTTCCTGGTGGCGATGGTGATGGTGGTCGGCCTGCAGCTCTTTCTGTCGCGTACCTTCGTGGGCCGCGCCGTACAGGCGGTCGCCCAGGATCAGGGCGCGCTGCGCCTGATGGCGGCCAATCCGGTCAAGATCAAGCGCATCGCCTTCGGGCTGTCGATCGCCACGGCGGCGCTGGCCGGCGCCTGCCTGATCATCATCCAGCCGGTGGAGCCCTCGATCGGCCGCGAGTATATCGGCCGCGTCTTCGCCATCGTCGTGCTGGGCGGGCTGGGCAGCTTTCCCGGCATGGTGATAGCCGCCTTCACGCTCGGCATCGCCGAGAGCCTGACGGCTACGTTCTTCGGTCCTTCCTGGGCGCCGGCGGTGGCCTTCGGCATCCTGCTCGTCACGCTTGCGGTGCGTCCCAGTGGCATCCTTGGTCGATAAGGGGGCCGACAAGGTCGCCGCCGATACGCACGCCGTCGGCATGCGCGGCCTGCCGTTCGCGCTGGTCCTGGTCGGCCTGGCGGTCGTGATCTTCGCGGCGTTCCGCTGGCTCGGCAACTCCTACGCCTTCTTCATGGCCTATGTCGTGCTGCAGTACATCGTGCTGGGTACGGCCTGGAACATCCTGGGCGGCTACACCGGCTACGTGAACTTCGGCGTCACCGCCTTCTTCGCCATCGGCGCCTATTCGACCGTGGTGCTGCACAAGCTCGTGCCGGCGATGCCGCTCCCGGCGATGATCCTGATCGGCGGCATGCTGGCCGGCCTGGTCGGACTCGGCACCGGCTATCTGACGCTTCGCCTGCGCGGTGTGTTCTTTTCCATCGCCACGCTGGCGCTGGCCGTGGTGGTGCAGACCCTGATCACCAACTGGGATTTCGTCGGCGGCGCGCGCGGCGCCTATGTGCTGCGTCCGCGCGTGGCGCCGCTGATCGGCGGCGAGTACGTACAGTACCTGTTCCTGCTGATGCTGGGCCTGTGCGTCGTCGTGCTGGCGACGGCACGCGCCATCGAGCGTTCCGCGCTGGGCTACGGCTTCGCCGCCATCCGCGACGACGAGGGGGCGGCCGAGGCGTCGGGCGTGCCGACCCTCCGGCTGAAGCTCGTCGCCACGGGACTCTCGGGCGGCTTCATGGGCATGGCCGGTGCGCCCCTGCCTTACTACGTGACCTATCTGGACCCGGCTTCGGGCTTCAGCCTGAACTATGCGGTGAATGCCATCGCCATGCCGCTGATCGGCGGCACCTCGAGCTGGCTGGGGCCGGTGATCGGCGCGGTGCTGGTCGGCGGCCTGCAGGAATACCTGCGCGTCACCATTTCCTCCGCCGTCAACGTGCTGGTCGCGGGCGTGCTGATGGTCGCCTTCGTGATCCTGGCGCCCCAGGGCATCGTCGGTCTCTTCAAGAGGAAGAGGAAATGAGCGCGCTGCTCACGGTCACGGGGCTGGGCAAGCGCTTCGGTGGCTTCGTTGCGCTCGACGGAATCGACCTCGAGGTGCAGCAGGGCGAGCGGCTCGGCCTGATCGGACCCAACGGTTCGGGCAAGTCGACGCTGGTCAACTGCATCTGCGGCACGCTGCGCAACGAGCAGGGCAGCGTGCGCTTCGCCGAGGAGGCGATCGACGCGCTGTCGGCGCACCAGCGCACGCGTCGCGGGCTCGCACGCTCCTTCCAGCTGCCGCGGCCGTTCGCTGGGCTGACGCTGGCCGAGAACGTACGCATACCCATCCTCTACGCGGTGAATGCGCGGCCCGCCGGCCATCTCCATGGCGCCGCGATCGACGAGCGCTGCCTGGAGCTCCTGGGCCTGGTCGGGCTCGCCGGCAAGGCGCGCCAGATGCCGCGCGACCTGACGCAGATCGAGATGCGCAAGCTCGAGCTCGCGCGGGCCATGGCGGCCGATCCCAAGCTCCTGATCGCCGACGAGGCGATGGCGGGACTGAGTCATGCCGAGGTCGACGAGATCATCGCGCTGCTGATCCGGCTGAACCAGCGCGGCATCACGGTGATCATGATCGAACACATCATGCGCGCCGTGATGGAGTTCTCCCAGCGACTGGCCGTGCTGGTGGCCGGCAGGAAGATCGCCGACGGCAACCCCAAGGACGTCGTGCGCGATCCCGAGGTCGTGAGGGCCTACCTTGGCGAATAGCCTCACCATCGCCGGCATCGACGCGGGCTATGGCGCGGTGCGCGTGCTCGAGGACGTATCGCTGTCGGTCGGCGTCGGCGAGACGGTGGCGCTGCTCGGCACCAACGGCAACGGCAAGTCGACGCTGATGAAGTCGGTCATGGGCATGGTGCGGCCGTCGAAGGGCAGCATCAAGGCCGTGATCGACGGCAACGAGCACGAGCTGATCGGCCGCGCGCCCGAGGAGATCGTCGACCTCGGCATCGGCTTCGTGCCCGAGGGGCGCCGGCTCTTTCCCAAGCTCACCGTGACCGAGAACCTGCTGCTGGGGGCGTTTCGGCCAAAGGCGCGCTCGGAGATCCGGCGCAACCTCGATTTCTGCCTGGAGACCTTCCCGCGGCTGAAGGAGCGGGCCAGACAGCTCGCCGGCAGCATGTCGGGCGGCGAGCAGCAGATGCTGGCACTGGCACGCGCATTGATGTCGGCGCCGCGCATTCTCCTGATCGACGAGCCCTCGGTCGGTCTGGCGCCGCTCCTGGTCATGCGCACCATCGACAAGATCAAGGAGCTGAAGGAGGGGTACAACCTCAGCGTCCTGATGGCCGAGCAGAACTTCACCCAGGCCATCCGCATCGCCGACCGCGGCTACGTCATCGTCCACGGCAAGATCGCCTTCGAAGGCGAATCCGCCGAGGCCCTGAACAACAACGAGCTGATTCGCGAGTTCTACCTCGGGGCGTGATCTTCGCCGATGAAGGCGGAGCTCCGAGTACTCGTACGACTTACTTCTTGGGATTGTACGGATAGACGATGTCGCCGGTCTTGTACTTGGCCGGCCACAGGATGACTTCGGTCTTCGGATTCGTGAACTGCTCCACGCCGTTGCCCTGTACGCCCTGGAACTGCACGGCCATGACCTGGGCGGTCTCCCACTCGCCCTCGGCGTTGAACTTGAAGTCGCCGACGATGGTCTTGAACGTGTTCTTGCGCAGCGCGTCGGCGAGCTTGGCGTCCTCCGTCGTGCCCGCCGCGGTCACCGCCTGGTCGACGACCTGCATCAAGGCGTAGCCGAACGGCGGCAGGTAGTAGCCCAGCTGGTCGACGCCGGCCTCGGCCGACTTGGTCTGGTACTTCTTCACGAACTCGCGGCCGGCGTCGGTGGCGAAGCCTGCCCACGGCAGCCAGAAGTCGTAGACGACGATGTCGTTCAGCAGCGGCCCGAGCTGCGTCTTGATGGCCGTCGCCTGCAGGCCGACCATGCCGCCGCCGTAGATCTTCGGCTTGAAGCCGATCTCGTGGCTGGCGCGGATGATGCCGACCGAATCGGGCGGATAGGACGCGGCGAAGAAGATGTCGGGATTGGTGGCGGCGACCGCACGCACGACCGGCGTGTAATCTGCCGTCGCCGGCGGGTAGTTCTTGTCGTAGACGATCTTGAGATTGTACTTCTTGGCGATGTTGCGTACGCCATCCAGCGCGTTGCGCGGGAACTCCGCGTCGGCGCCCACCATGGCCAAGGTCTGCGGCTTGGGGGTCTGCGCCATCGCCACCTCGAAGAAGCCCTCGGCGAAAGCTTCCTTCGGCTTGGGTCCGCCTGCCGGCTGGATCGAGAAATAGCGGTTGTATTTGAATTCGGTGTTCACGGCCAAGCCGAACAGGCCGAAGAAGGTGCGATCCTTCTGCATCACGACCGGCATCGCCGGCGCCACCATGTTGGTGGCGTAGCCGCTGACCAGGATGTCGACCTTGTCGACGTCCATCAGCTTCGTATAGAGGCCGGGCACCGTCGAGGGGTTGGACTGGTCGTCGTAATAGACGAGCTTCACCGGCCGCCCGAGGATGCCGCCCTTGACGTTGATGTCTTCCGTGGCGAGCTGCATCGCCAGCAGGGCCGCCTTGCCGTTCGGCGCGAGACCGCCGGTCAGCGCCATGCCGAAGCCGACCGTGAGCGGTTTGGCCTGTGCATTCGCAGCCCCGGCGAAGCCGGTTGCGGCGCCAGCGACGGCGAGCTGATTGAAGCTACGACGCTTGATGCGCATTTGGAACGTCCTCCCAGACGTGTGTCGTTGCATCGATCCTAGCTCATGGCCGGGGGCGTGCAACTCATGTTCGGGCCGTGGTCTGCGATGACTAAAGCAGCGGCGCCGGTCCCGGGGAGCCGAGCGCGTGCTGGCCGAAGATCGCGCCCTGGATCTCCGGAGAGAACATCACGTGGGCGTTGCAGGCATGGGCGTCGCGGAACAGCCGCTGCATGGCCCCGGTCGTGTAGAGGCCGCCCGAGCCGGCGACCGTCATCAGGATGTCGACGGCCTCCAGGCAGGCGCGGGTGGCGAAGAAGGCGTCGCGGCGATAGCGCACCTTGTCCTCGTGCTTGGGCTCGGCGCCCGAGCGGGCGACGGCCATGGCATGCTCGCAGGCACGCTTCATGATCACTTCGGCGTTGTCGATGCGCGCACTCGCCTCGGCGACCTTGATCTGCACCGTCGGATTGACGTTGACCGGCACGCCGGTGTTGGTGGCATTGCGCTTGCGCGCCGCGCCTACCACCAGATCGTAGGCGCCCTGGGCGCAGCCCAGCATGACGCCCGACAGCACGTAGGGGCCGAGCGCAAGCAACGGCAGGCGGAAGAGGGGCGTGTCGTTGACCGAAGAGCCCGGATGCGGCTTGCCGTTGAACGCCCAGGCCGAGAGCGTGCGCCGCTCGGGCACGAACAGCTCCTTGACCGCGACGTCCTTCGAGCCCGTGCCGCACAGGCCCACGGCATGCCAGGTGTCGATGATCTCGTACTGCGAGCGATGGGCGAGGGCGAAACGCTGGTCGACGATGGCGCCGCCGTCGTCGCGCACCATGAAGCCCAGCATGTTCCAGTCGGAGTTGTCGACGCCCGACGACAAGGGCCAGCGGCCGGTCACCTCCCAGCCGCCGTCGACCTTGCGGCCGCGGCCGCCGGCGAAGGCGAGCGAGGTGGCGATCAGTACGTCGAGCGAGGCGTCCCACAGCTCGTCCTGAGTCTCGGGCGGAAAGAAGCCCAGCATCCAGAGATGGCTGCCGAGATTGCCGACGTTCCACGCCGTCGACGGGCAGACGCGCGCGAGCGCGGCGCAGACATCGACGAAGATGCCGACATCGAGTTCGGCGCCGCCGACGCGTCTGGGCTGCACGAAGCGGAACAGGCCGGCCTCGTGCAGGTCGCGCTCGGTGTCGTCCGGCAGGCGGCGCAGCTTCTCGCAGGCCTCGGCGCGGGCCGCGAGCCTGGGCGCGAGCGCGTGCGCGCGGTTCACCATCTCCTCGTAGCTCACATCGGCGAAGGAGACGCGCTTCTTGGGCAGGACGGGCGAGGGCGTCCACGCGAACTTCTTGCTCATGGTCACACTCGTCATCATTCGGCGGCGGCGTAGCGCGAGGCCTCGAACGACGGCATGACCTCGCGGGCGAAGGCCTGCAGGTTACGCACCGAGGCGTTGGGATCGACCAGCAGGATGTTGGTGGCGCCGCCGGCCTCGAGCTCCTTCAGCCGGGCGATGATCTCGTCGGGCGTGCCGAGCAGTGGCGCCGTGTCGTCCTCGACGCGGTCGGCGAGCTTGTCGCGGGCGAGGTCGCCGATCACCGACAGCACGCGCTGGCGCGTGGCATAGGCCTCGGCGCGCTCGCTTTCGCCATGGATCATCTGCAGGGCGCGCGCCGTTGCCACCAGGCCGGGATGGTACGCGCGACCGACCTTGCGGCATTCCTCCTTGAAGAGCGCGATGCGCCGGATGATCTGGTCGGTCTGGGCGAGCTGGTCGAGCAGCAGGTTGTAGCCCTCGCGCGCGGCGCGGCGGATGCTGTCGGGGCTGCCGGCGGCCAGCCACAGCGGCGGATGCGGGCGCTGCAGCGGCGCCGGCTCGACCACGATGTTGTCGTAGTGCCAGCGCTTGCCGTGATGGCTGAAGCGGCCCCCTGTCGTCTCGTGGCTCATCCAGCCCTGCTTGATGACCTCCATCGCCTCGTCGAAGCGCTCGGTCGCTTCGTCGATCGGGATGCAGAAGCCGTCGAACTCGGCCTGGCGATAGCCCTTGCCGACGCCGAAGTCGACGCGTCCGCCGCTCAGAAGATCGAGGGTGGCGACCTGCTCGGCCACCAGCACCGGATTGTGCCAGGGCATGACCACCACGGCCGTGCCGAGCCGGATGTGGCGTGTGCGGGCGGCGAGATAGGCCAGCACCGTCATCGACGAGGATACCTGGCCTTGGCCCGTGAAATGATGCTCGACCATGAAGAGTTGCTTGAAGCCCAGCCGATCGGCCTCGATCACATAGTCGATGAAGCTCTCATAGCCCTGGCTGTCCTCCAGGCCGACGCCGCGTTTCGTCCGCGCGCCGCCGAACAAACCGAACCGCATGCTTGTTTCCTCCAGGGAGGACGTTAGCACTTCGGCGGCCGCTGTCACCCCGAGCCCGGCGAGCGGCCTTCCTGTCGGCGTTCACGTGAACAGGAAACCATCCCCGGTGACGTGAATGCCGAACACGACGTCCTGAAAATCCCTGTCGCCGGTGGCGCTCGGCAGGTCCTCGAAGCCGATCTGCAGTTCCAGCCCGCCAGGCCTCACGCCGGACAGGACCTGGTTGGCGCCGTTTGGATTGAGGGCGGCGGTCGAGTGGAATATCTGGACGTTGATGAGCGCGCCCAAGATCGTGCTGGTCAGGATCGCCAGGCCGCTCTCGACGAAGGCAGCCTGGTCGCTCCCAGGCGCCAGGAAAGAGAGGGTGCCCGACAGGTGGCCGTAAGCGTCGAACCCGTCCTGGACGAGGAAGAAGCCGAAGCGCTCGCCGATGCCCGGCGCGCCCAGATCGATGGTGCGCGCGTCCGCCGCCACGTCGAGCGTGTTGTCGAACAGGATCTGGACGTCGCCGATCGTTCCGTCGGCCTTGATCTTGTAGATCCCCAGACTGTTGGCGAAGGCCGAGACCGCCGATTTCAACTCGAGCGTGAAGCGCACCGAGCCATCGCCGATGAGGAACGACTGGTGGGCGACGCCGTTGATCGATGCCCTGTCGACGGCGACCCCTTCGGCCAGGTCGGGCAGGTAGTTGACGTAGCCGAACGCGGTGTGGGCATCGGCTCCGCTCCCGCGTGGCGACAGGATGAAGACACCGTTGCCGGAGAAGCTGCCGTGCAGAGCGACGGTCGATGCGCCCGCAGAAATCGTGGTCTGATCGCTCGTGATGGAGATGCTGTTCCAGCCGAGCCGCACGCCCAGCACGTCGACGGCACCGAAGCCGAAATCACGCACCACGTCGCCGTCGAGGTCGGCCACGCTGTCGCGCAGGGTCGAGTAGCCTCCGCCGAAATGCATCGTGTCGGCGCCGGCGCCGCCGCTCACCGTGTCGTTGCCGCCGGAGGTGTAGAGGATGTCGTTGCCGATGCCGGCCTCGAGCACATTGTCGCGGTCGTTGCCTATCAGCGTATCGTTGCCGCTGCCGGTGGTGAGATTGGCGATGGCCGACCTCAGGTCATCCTTGTAGAGCAGCGCGTTGTAGATGTTGCCCTCTGCCTTGAACTCCGGCGATGTGTCGCCGAGCTTGAGGTCGGCGAGCTGGTTGCTGGCGAAGGCCAGCCATCTGCCGGGCCTCAGGTCGTTGACCTGGTCCTGGCTGAAGTTGCTGAGGTCGTAGGTCGCTGCAGCGCCCTGCGTCCAGATGGTCGAGAAGATCTTGTTGTGCAGGGTGACGCCGGTGTTGGGAGCCGGCCGATCGTTGAGAAGCTGCTGGCCGGTCGCGTCCCAGCGATAGGTATCCGTCTTGCCGAGCCTGCTGAAATTCGCGCCATACATCGACTGCAGCGCCGAGATGTCGAACATCATGTAGCTCTGCGGCGAGGAGCCGTCGGCTTCGCGTGAAATCGGGTCGAACGGCGAATCGGTGTATGTCCGGTAGGTCATCACCGAGAACTGATGATTGTCGAACTCCCGGGCGAGCGCGCCGTTGGGCGAGGTCTCGTGGCCGTGCTTCAGGCCGAGCGTATGGCCGATCTCGTGGATGATGGTGGAGAACTCGTCGGAGCCGAAGTAGCTGCTCGTGACGTTGGCGTTCCCGGCGAGCCAGGCGTCGCCGGAGCCGTAGGTCCCGTAGGGTATGCCCTGTTCATCCAGCGACGGCGGATAGCCGCCGGTCGAGGACGGGTCTGCCGGCGGCTCCGGCGCATTGCGGGCAAGGCGCAGCGAGGCGGTGTCGCTGGACGAGGCGGCTTCGAAGGTGAGCAGGGTGTAGGAGGAGAGGAGGCCGAACGCCGTATGGATCGCTGCCGTCTGCTCAGGCGTGACGGGCTTGAAGTTGGCGATCTGTGCCTGGCCCTCGGCGTACGACGCCGGATAGTCGCTGTAGTCGCTGGTGGTCTGCACAACCAGTAGGTCATCCGGGTGGCCGGCACCGAGCCGGCGAGCGCATAATCCGTAAAATTCGCGGTCCAGCGGAAGCCGCTCAGCTCCGCGATGGTGTTGGCATCGAGCCTCGCATAGTCGACGACGGCGCCGAACAGCCCGCCCTTGCTGTACTGTTTGTACTGCTCGTCTACCATTCCCAGCTCCGAAAGAACCGAACACCTATCACGGCAGCGCCTCCGGCAGGAAGCCGTCCGGCACCTTGAGGTCGAGCCGCTTGCGGAACTGGCGGGACCAGCCGGCGTTGGCCACCTTCTGCGCCTCGGCGAGGACGGCGGGCTCGTCCATGTTGAGCACCTTGCCGTCCTTCATCAGCCACTTGCCGTCGACCATGACGGCCTCGACGTCGCGCGCCTGCGCCTGGTGGACGAAGGTCGGGACGGCGCGCAGCACCGGCACCATGTGGGCCGCCGTCAGGTTCACCATGATGAGGTCGGCCTTGTTGCCTGCCGAGAGCCAGCCGCCGTCGGGCACGCCGAGTGCCCGATAGCCGTTGCGCGTCGCCCAGCGCATCGCCTGCTCGGGCGTCGGATTGCGGCCGTCGGCGCGCCGGACGCGCTCCATGAACAGGCCGGTCCGCAGTACCTCGACCATATCCTCCGCCATGTTGTCGCTGCCCATGGCGATGGTGCAGCCGTAGCTCTCGAGATCGGCGATGCGCGGGCTGAGACCACGGCGCGCGGCGATGGCGGCATTGAAGGCCACGATGACGCCCGCTTGGCCCAGGAGTTTCTCCTCGGACCGCTCCATGCAGCGGCAATGGGCGCAGATCAGCCGGTCGTGCAGGAAGCCGAGATCGGCCAGGTACTCGGTCGGCAGGCGGTTGCGATGGGCCTTCACCGCCGCGACCTCGCCCCAGATCTGGTTGCAATGGATGGTGGCCCAGGTGTCGAGCTGCTGCTGCAAGGCGCGCAGGTCCTTCAAGAGATCGGGCGAGCACATGTCGGGTGCCCAGGCCGACACGGCGACGCGGACGCGGCCCTCAGCCTTGCCGTTCCACTTCTTGTGGGCAGCCTCGATGGTCCTGAGATGACGTTGTCCCAGTGCCCGATCGAGCTTGAAGGGCGCGGGATCGCCGATCGACGTGCCGACGCGGTCGTATGCGCGCTCGCTCAGGAGAAGGCGCATGCCGGTGCCGGCCAAGGCCTCGGCATAGTCGTCGACGTCGTTGGTGTCCTCGAGCACCAGCGTCGTGCCGCTGCGCAACGCCTCGAGCGCGCCGAGCAGCGCCATGGCACGGCGTTCTTCCGGCGTCATGTCGGGCAAGGGGATGGGCGACAGGCCGCCCGAGAAGGGCGGCTTGTGCGGCGGCGAGAGATCGTCGAACACGCCGCGCGCGAGCGTCATGGTGAAGTGCGTGTGCACGTTGGCGAAGCCCGGCATCACCATCCTGCCGGTGCCGTCGATCTTCTCGGCCGCGGGGTGGCGCGCCAGGATCTCGGCGCTGGGCCCGATCGCGGTGATGCGATCGGCATCGACGGCGATCGCCGCGCCGTAGTGCAGCGTGTCGCGGTCGTCGACCGTGGCGATCACGGCGTTGTGGATGACGATGGTCACGGTGTCCCCCGGTGCGTGTTGCCCGCGACAAAGGATGCCCGCATCCGGCGCTCAAGTGAACATGAAGCCGTCGCCGGCGCCGAGCGCGCCAGCCGCAAGAGGCGCGCGCAGGCCAGCCCCGTCGCGCCGCGCCCGTCACAAGTCTGCCGACGCGGTAAGAACCGCCAATCGGCGAGGCTTCCGGCAGTTCCAGATTGAGTGTTGCCAGATTAGGTGTTGTCGGTGAGCTTCGTGCCGTCCGACGGAGGCCTAGGCTCGATCGTGGTCGGCGGGAGCCGGCCGCGGCTTCGCTCGCGGCCGCGCGTCCTTCGTCGACCGGCCTTCGAGCGCCAGTTCGACTCGCTCGTCGAGCCGCAGGCACCACTCGCTCAGCCAATCCTCGCTCGCCGGCACCGACCTCGCCCCCAGGCGCCCAGCGACCCGCTCGGCGTCCGCGCGGTTGGCGAAGCCGCACTGGATCTCGGTGATGTCGCGGCGGCGCACGATGGCGGTCGCATAGTTCGCTGCCGGCTCTTGGCCGTCGATCAGCGCCTGCATAAGACGGCGCAAGCGCTTCAGCACGTTGGGGCTGGGCTCCGGGACATGCGCGGCCAAGAGATGAGCCCGGGGATGGGCGGCGAGAAACGTCGTCCAATCGAGCCGTGCCATTGCCCTTCTGCCTCGCTCTTCTTTCAGTTTTCAGTGATGAGCCGCCGCATGACATCAAAGCCGGATGGGAGCACGGGTTGCGACGGGGGGCGCGAAAAGCGCACGTCCGGCGCGCTTTCGTCCGTTATCGGACTCTGGACGTCGGCGGGAACCATTCTCTCTGCATGCGCGTTCGCAGTTGCGAATGGGAACGAGGAGGTTGTCAATGAACGCCATCATCTACCTGGTCGGCTTGGTCGTCGTCGTCATGTTCATCCTTTCCTTCATCGGCCTGCGTTGAGGGAGGACATCATGGCTGTCGTCACCGCCACTACTTCTTCCTCCGACGCCGCTGTCGTATCGACCGATTTGCCGGCCGGGCGCTATGTCGAATGGGGGCCGATCATCGTCGGCACCTTGGGCGCGCTCGCCATCATGATCGTCCTAATGACATTCGGTGGTGCGCTCGGGCTCAGCATGACATCGGCGCAACCTTACGCCGGTCTTTCGGCCAGGGCGCTGGCCGTGCTGGTGGGCCTCTATGCCGCCCTCGTCCATGTCGCGAGCTTCTCCGCCGGCGGCTATCTCGCCGGCCGCATGCGCACGCCATGGGTAACCAGCGACACCGTCGAGAAGAACTTCCGTGATGGCGGCCACGGCTTCGCGGTGTGGGCGCTGGGTGTCGTCGTCGGCGCCGCACTCGCCCTGTCGGGGGTGAGCGGCATCGTCAAGGCGGTGGCCGGCGCCACCACGGCAGTCGCTGCCGCCGGAACGGCCGGCGCCGCGGCCAATCCGCAGACCCCGGCGGCCTTGCAACAGATTTCCATGCTGCCGACCGACTATGCCGTCGATCGCCTTCTGGCGCCGGGTCCCGGTGGAGCGACGGGTGGAGCAACGGGTGGAGCGGCGGCCGGGCCGGCTGCAGGCTCGCGCGCCGACCTGGCTGCCCCGATAGCACGTGCCTTCGCCGCCAACCTGGACAATCCTCAGCTCGACGCGCGTGACCGCACGTGGCTCGCCAGCCTGGTCAGCCAACGCACCGGCTTGCCGCAGGCCGAGGCCGAGAAGCGCGTCGATGAGGCCTTCACCGAGCTGAAGGCGGCCGAGCACAAGGCGCGCGACGCCGCCGAGAAGGCGCGCAAGGTCACGCTGATCGCGGCTTTCCTCGCCGCGGCGACCCTGGCGATCGGTGCGGCAGCGGCCTGCGCCGGTGCGTCGCTGGGCGCACGGCATCGCGACGAGCGCACTCTGGTGGTGCTGTTCGGCTCGCGTCGGTTCTGGTAGCCCGGCAACGCGCGCCCGGCTCGCAAGGCCGGGCCGGGCGCAGCGTTGCTAAGGCTCCTGCAGGCTGTCCTCGACTCGGAGAGAGGTCGGCAGGGGCGGCGAGCGATCCGTCATGTCGATGGGATAGTTTGTGCACGGCGCCGGGCCCACCGCGATCGTCGGCCAGCTCGACCCGTATCTCTCCTTCCAGGAAGGAAATGCGCCGGAGCTGTCGGACAGTGATTCCCTGAGCCAGGCAGTTGGCGCCGATCCTGGCCAGGATGGCCTCGAGCGGAGGGTAGGAGGGCGCGTGGAGGTCGCGCCGTGTCTGGATCACGATATCGCGGCCATCGGCTTCGAAGGCAAGCGCCGCCACTTCGCGTGCGCCGGTCCTGCAGTTCGCCAGTGCCTCCCCGATCTCCCTTAGAAACGACACCACGTCCATGGACGTTTCCCCTCGATCCCACCATGCAACTGTAGGAACGGCGCGGCGGAAGACCAAGGCTTCGTACGCTACACGACTCTGGTGCAGGACTTCTGGTCGGTGTCGACGGGGACGAGGGACGCCGACAGCGGCCGCAGTGAACGATTTGCCGGCTTGGCAACGGCCTCGGCTCCTGGCTATATTTGTCTAAATGTTTAGACAAAGTAGGGAGGAGCAGCTTTGAAGATCTTTCAATATGGGCTGGCATTGCTTTGCATGGCCTGGCTCGGATCGGCGTCGGCCAATGAGAGTTATCCGTCGAAGCCGGTGACCCTCGTCACTCCCTTTGCCGCCGGTGGTGCCAGCGACATGGTGACCCGCGTCCTCGCCCAGGCGATGCAAAAGAACCTCGGCCAGCCCCTCGTGGTCCACAACGTTCCGGGCGCCGGCGGAAACCTGGGCGCGCATCGCGTCGCGCAGGCCAAACCGGACGGCTACACGATCCTGCTCCATCACACGGGCATCGCGACGGCTCCAGCGCTCTTCAAGGATTTGCAATTCGACCCGGTGACGAGCTTCGAGCAGATCGGGCTCTTCGTCGATACACCGATGGTGATCGTCGGCGCCAAGGACTTCGAGCCCAACGACATGGCGGAGCTGCTGCGGTATGTCCGAACCCACAGGGACAAGGTGACCTTCGCGTCCTCAGGCGCCGGCAGCGCGACGCATCTGTGTGCGATGCTGTTCGAGGCGGTTGTCGGCACCAAGGTGACCATGGTCCAGTACCGGGGCGCCGCACCCGCCCTGCTCGACGTGCAGGCCGGGCGCGTCAATCTGCTTTGCGACGCCACGCCCGCCATCGTCCAGCCGATCCGCGCGGGGACGGTGAAGCCGTATGTGCTGACCACCAAGGAGCGGCTGGCCAGCCTGCCCGCCCTGCCGACGGCGGCGGAGCTCGGGCTGCCGAGCCTGGAGAACAGCGCGTGGTTCGGCTTGTATGCGCCGGCCGGGACACCGCAACCGATCATCGACCGGCTCGCCGTCGCCCTCCAGGCCGCGGTTCAGGACGCCGAAACGCGGGACCGGATCGCCAAGATGGACACGCAAATGTTCGACGTGTCCAAGGCCGATCCGAAAGCGCACAAGGAAATGCTGCAAAGCCAGATCAAGTTTTGGACGACGTTGATCCGGAACGCCGGCATCGAGGCGAGATGACGGCGATGGCAAAGAGTTCAGTCGCGTCGAAGCGGTCTAAGATCGCCGGCCTGCTGGCGGGCGGCCGATGTGTGATCGCTGGCTCCGTGTTCGATCCTCTGTCCGCCCGCATCGCCGAGGACGTCGGCTTCGAGTGCGGGATGCTCGGCGGCTCCGGCGCGTCGCTGGCCGTGCTGGGGGCACCGGATATCGCGCTGCTGACGCTCACGGAACTGGTCGACCTGACCCGCCGCATCTGCCGGGCCAGCGACATCCCCGTTCTGGTGGACGCCGATGACGGCTACGGAAATGCCTTGAACGTCATGCGCGCCGTGGAAGACCTCGGCAACGCCGGCGCCTGCGGACTCTCCATCGAAGACATCCTGCTCCCGCGCGCGTTCGGCAGCGCGGCCGAGACCCGACTGGTGAGCGTCGAGGAAGCGGAAGCAAAGATGCGAGCCGCCGTCGACGCGGCGCGCGGCGGCGGCCCGGCAATCTTCGGACGCACGGCGGCACTGGTCGTCACGGGGCTCGATGACGCGATCACGCGTTTGCAGGCCTACGAGCGGACGGGCGTCGATGCGCTGTTCGTTCCCTACGTGAAGGGCCGCGCCCAGTTGGACGCGATCGCGGCTCGGACGAGGCTTCCGATCGTGCTCGGCGGTCCCGGCGCGGAGATCGCGAACGACATCGATCTCGACTATCTCTCTGAACGGCGCGTGCGCATCTGCCTGCTCGGCCATCACGGTATCGCCGCCGCCGCGCAAGCCATCCACGAGGTCGCCCGGGCGATGTACGAGGGAAGGCCATTGGCCGACCTGCGAGGGTTCGGCTCCGAGGCGCTGATGTCCCGGCTTTCGCGCGCCGAAGAGTTCGAAAAGCTGGGCCGCGCATTCCTGCAATCCAACCCTCCCGACAGGACACGCACATGAAGATCGAAAACGCTTCGTAGAAGCTCGGCGCCATCGTTTCGGGCGTCGACATGAACGACATGTCCGACGACGACTGGCGCGTCCTGTACCAGACATGGCTCGACAGGGGCGTCCTGGTGGTGCGGGATCAACATTTCACGATCGAGCAGTTTCTCGCCCAGGCGCGGCGGTTCGGCAGGGTCAAGCCGCATCGCGTGCGCCGCACCCGCCACCCGGAGTACCCCGAACTCACCGTGATGGGGGTCGGGACCAAGACCGCTTCCGGAAAGATCGACCAGTCCGTGTACACGCGCGGCGCCAACTGGCACACCGACGGGCCGTGGGACAGCGAGGTCTGCAAGGCCACGCAGCTTTATGCGCTGGAGATTCCTTCGACGGGCGGGGATACGCTCTTCTGCAACATGTACGACGCCCATGACGCGCTCCCCGGCGAGCTGAAGCGGCGCCTGGAAGGCTTGCGGATCGAGTACGTCTACGGCGGCAGGACGCGGCAAGGCATTGATCTTCTCGAGCCGGAGGATCGGGCGTTGCCGGCGGCCGTGTACCCGGTCATCCGCAACCACTCGGAAACCGGCCGCAAGTCGCTGTTCATCAACCCGGTGCATTTCGTGCGCTTCGTCGGGCTGACGGACGATGCCGGCAACGCGCTGGCCGAGGAACTCTTCGAGCACCTGGTGCTGCCGGGCTCGCAGTTCCGGCACAAGTGGAAGAAGCATGACTATGTCATCTGGGACAATCGCTGCCTGCTGCACGCGGCGACCGGGGGATACCCGATCGACGAAAAGCGCATCCACTGGCGGGCCACCGTCATGGAGTAGGCGGCGGCTGGAAGCTGTCTGAGGCCGCGAAGAACCCTCACTGGTATCATGCGAGCTTGACGTGGTACCGAAAACGGTCGGCCCGTCCCGTGGCGCGCCGGTGCTCCACGGGATGGTTGCCGAAGCTGTAGGCGATCCGTTCGATCTGAATGACGGCGCTGCGCGGTTCGATGTTCAGCAGGCGGGCTTCGTCGTCGGTCGCGAGACCCGCGCGCAGGTACTCGTCGGCTGACACGATGTAGAGGTCGTGATGGTCCTTCAGCACGTCGTACAGCAAGTGGCTCGTGAAGTCGGCGCCCTCGATCTGGTGCCATACCTCCAGGCTGAAGAAGGAATCGAGGACGAGGAACGGCTCTGACTTCTGCAGCCTCAACCGGCGCAGCCGACCTACCTTGGCGCCGGAAGCCAGTCCGAGCACCGAGGCGGTCTGCTTGTTCGCCTTCACGATCGACCTGCCGAGAACGCGCACTTCGGGCGACAGCTGGGCCGCCTTGCCGATCCCTTCATATCGAAAGAACCGCTCGAGGCTGTCGAACGACGGACCGAGGACGAACGTGCCTCGGCCCGGTTGAGGTTTCAGCAGGCCCTGCTTGACGAGTTGGGCCACGGCCGCGCGCAGCGTGCCTCGGCTGGCATTGAACTGGGTCTCCAACTCCGCCTCGGTCGGGATCTGATCGCCGGGCTTCCATTCGCCGCTGCGGATCCGCTGCTCCAGGACATTTGCGACCTCCTTGTAGATCGGCCCGTTTGTCCGGAGCGGCGCGAAGCCTCGATTGCTCATTGAAGTGGTCCGTCCTCGTTCATGCCGCGTTGTCGATCCCGGCCGATCGCCGCCCTTTGCGCCGCGCCTTTCGCGCTTCTCGAACCAGGCAATGCCCGATCACCGTCAATCCTGCGAAAAGTGCCGTGCCGCAGCGACTTTCCGAGACCGGAAGCGCAACGCCGAAGCCTCCCGAGTGTATCGCGGATCTGTTCGGATTTGCATCCGTTGCAAGACGGCTCCGGCGCCGCCCGCTCCCCCGAAACCGTAACCAGTGTGACAGGGCAGGTCATCGCGGCTGTCAACCTTGCGGCGAGGCGTGGCCTTCGCCGTCGGGCGGACCAGTTCGCGTTCATCTTCGTTCCCGCGGCTGATGCTGCGACTGATCCGCAGCACGCGAGGACTTGCACGGGCGGGTCGAGAGCGCCTCGCTCTGACCTCCGGCTTCTTGTCGCCTCGCTGGCCGTCATGCTCCCGGCCGAGACAACCGACTCGCACGGGCCCGGCCGATCCGGCCCGGACCGGCCCGGCCCGGTGCACCAGCCCGATTCGATGTTGCCGCCGGGCAGGCAGAGTAGTTCCCTGACACCTGCCACCCCGGCGAACCTAAGAGGGCCCACGATCGTTGGGCCCATTCTGCCGCTTGCGAGCCATTGCCTCAGGCGCGGGCCGACGGGTCGTCGCCGGTACCCCGATAGACCCCGAGCGCATTCAGTCGTTTTCACATTCGATTGGCACGCGGGTGACCCACGAAGTCGAATGCGATCCGGTGCATCTGCCTGTGCCTCACCATGTCGGCCGACAACGCGGCTAGCTCGGACCCGCGGGCAAAGTCAGGGTACCCAGCCGACGATCATCGGGCGCGTTGAGCTCGCTTTACAGACCTTCATCGCCGGACTGTGTTGCGAGCGCCGCAGCAGGCCCCGTCCTTTCGCTGATGCTGGCGCGCTTGGGGCTCAGCGTCGGTCGCCCACTGGCAATAGTCGCGCCCGAGTTGGCAAGGGCCCGGGCTCCCCATCGCTTCCCCGACTCACGAAGTCCCGTTTGACAAGGGGTGACCGTTTGTTGCTGAATATCATTCAGCAATAGAAATTATCATTGAATGAAAAACGCACCTTTCTCCCCTATCGTCAATGCCGCTGGGCCGTCCACGCGCTTCAGCGGGGCACCGTTGGGACAGGAAGTCGTGAACGCCATGGGCGAGGCTGCGCAGCAGTGCTTCAGGGTCGAAGAATTGCAGGAGGCCGCCAGCGCTTACCTGACGGCCGCAACTGGCGCTGAAGCCGGAATGGTCACGGCCGGAGCGGCAGCGGGACTTGTCGCGTCTGCCGCGGCCTGCATTGCCAGATACGACGTATCAATAATGGATCGCTTGCCGGACACGGAGGGTCTGGCAAACGAGATCGTCATTCAACGCAGTCATGTGACGGCATATTCGCGATGCCTGCGGCAGTCTGGGGCCAAACTCATTGAAGTCGGCTACCAAGGGTATCCGACCCAGGGCATCACGTGGCCATGGCAGATAGAAGCCGCGATTGGCGAAAGAACCGCTGCGCTCGCCTATTCGGCAGGCAACAGCCTCGGCGAAGTAGGTCTCGCCGCGATGAGTAAGATCGCCCAGCGACACCAGCTACCGCTCATCGTTGACGCCGCCGGGGCAATCAAGACGCCCGACGACTTGCGCCGGCCGATTCAGGAAGGTGCAGATCTCGTTGCTTTCAGCGGAGGCAAGGCCCTTCGCGGTCCCCAGGCCTCTGGCATTCTGGTCGGTAAACGGGACCTCATCGACTCCGCATTGTTGCAGCACCTCGATCTCGATGTGAGAGAGGAAACATGGATTTGGCGAGAGCGGTTCCTGCAGTCCGGCATTCTTGCCGGTATACCCAATCACGGCATCTGCCGTGCCTGCAAAGTGGGCAAGGAGCAAGTTGCCGGCCTTCTCGCTGCACTGGCGCGATTTACGAGTGAGCCCCCATCCGTCGACCGACAGACCCAACGCCTGCAGGCGATCGCGCAACGAGTCCCCTCCACCTGCTGCACGGTCGAGTTCGTCGATCCCTCCTCGGGGCCGCGGCCTTACCCCACGCTGTTGATCTCGCCCACACCCCAGGCCGCGCTCAAGGATGCGCGCCAACTGATCATGGCGCTGGAAAGCGGCAGGCCTCCCATTGCCGTCTCCCACAATTTTCTCGATCGCAACGCGGTTGGAATCGTCGGCTTCTGCCTCGCGGACGCCGACGTCGACATCGTCGTGAATCGACTGGTTCAGACCCTTTCCTTCCAGTAGCGGAGTCCAAGAGGAATGAATGCAAGCAAGTCGGAACTCGGCTCTGAACTGCCGACGTTCACTCCACCTGCTTACGCCGAACTGCATTGGCCGGAAGAGGATCGCGAACTCATGCGCGGCGCATGCGACATGCATGTCCATCTCGCGCCGTGCCTTTTTCACCGGCTGACGACGGAAGAACAGTTTGTCCATTCGGCGATCTCGGTTGGATACCGCGCAGCCATTTCGAAGTGTCACCACTGTGCCAATGCCGAGCGGTTGAAGTCCGTCAACAGGCCCGGTTCCGGCTTTACCCTATTTGGGGGCATCGTCCTCAACCACTTTGTCGGTGGCCTGAATCCGTACGCTGTCGAGAGCTCGATAAGGGCGGGTGGAAAGTGCGTGTGGATGCCTACGATGCACGCGCAGAACCATGTTGATACCTTTGGCGCTGCTGCCTACGCACGCCTCAAATATGCGGGCGACCGGCTCGTCGACAGCTATTCGAGTGTTCAGTCCCCCATAACGGCGCTGGATGGCAACGGGCGCATCAAAACCGAACTGCAGGACATCTTGAGGTTGATCGCGGCCGGCGGAAATATCCTTGCTACCGGTCACTTCAGCCACGCCGAGATCGTGCCTTTGCTGAAGGCGGCAAAGGAAGCAAGAGTTGAAAAGATCGTCGTCACGCATGCGGAGATGGAGGTGTCCAATCTCAGCATTGCACAGCAAGTCGAGTTGGCGGACATGGGCGCCCACATCGAGCATGTGATCTTGCCATGCCTTCCGATCTACGCCCGCCTCGACCCTATGGTCTTTCTGAAGTCGATCCAGGCAGTGGGTGCCGATCGCACCGTGCTCAGCACCGATCTCGGCCAAGTCTACAATCCGCATCCAGCGGAAGGGATGAGACAGTTCGTTCGCACGCTCCTCTACAAAGGGCTGGAACGCGACAAGGTCGATCTCATTCTGAAGCGCAATCCCAGCCGGCTACTCGACGTTGAGTGCCTGTACTAAGCTTTGATCACGAGGAAAATCCGAACCATGTTGCTCCGAAGGCTGCTCGGTGTCTTGTCGCTCGTCATCGCCTGCGCGGCAGGCACGCGAGTCGAAGCCCAATCGTACCCAGAGAGGCCCGTGCGTCTCATGGTCCCATTCTCCCCAGGCGGGGCAACCGATCTGGTTGCTCGAATCATAGGCGAAAGACTCGGGGAGATGTGGGGACAAACGGTCGTGGTGGAGAATCGCGCCGGCGCGAGCGGAGCGATCGGATGGGAGGCAGTGGCGAAAGGCGATGCGACTGGATATCAGCTCCTTCTCTCCGAGACGTCATTCGCAACGCTGGCCGCCCTGAAGCCCCAACTCCCCTACGATCCTCGCCGGGACTTCGTTCATATTGCGCAAGTGGCCCGATCCCCCGTTGTCATGGCAGTGAATCCGGTGCGGGGCGCAAAGACCGTTCAAGAGTTTGTCAGCGCCGCAAAGGCCAATCCAGGCAAGTTCAACCTTGGATCGAGCGGCGTCGGAAGCTCGACCCACCTGGCGGGCGAGCTTTTCAACAGCATCGCCGGAATCGATGTGGTCCATGTGCCCTACAGAGGGGTCGCTGCAGCCATTCAGGACCTTGTGGCGGGCAACGTAGACACGGTATTTGGATCTGCTGCTTCCATCCAGCCATTTGTGGCTGGGGGCAAGTTGCGGGCCCTGCTCTTGGCATCCACGAAGCGCTCCGAAGCCTTTCCGGGGACCCCCACCTCGGCGGAGGCCGGCTATCCCGACATGATCACAACCACGTGGTTCGGCATCTCCGCGCCCGCCGGCTTGCCTCCAACGGTATCGGCAAAGATCGCGCAGGATGTTCAGCAAGTACTGCAAGACAAGGCGGTGCAGCAGAAATTGGTTGCGCTTGGCCTTGAGCCCGTTGAACCAGCCTCGGTAAGTTATCCGCAGGTTGTCGAGCAGGACATCGGTCTGTGGGAGCGTGTGGTACGTGGACGATCGATCAAAGCGGATTAGCGCCGGGGCTTGGGGTTCACGGTCGCATTGAGCAGATGCGACTACCGGCCCCCTCCCGATATCTCTAAAAGTCTTGGGGATGGTCAAGGATTCGCCCAAACAACAGCCACCTGCCGACGTGTTGGGACGCGGGCTAATGATCTTGAATGCCTTGCCGGACGCACCGCGCGGGCTTTCCCTCTCCGAGATTGCCGAAAAGACCGGTCTGCACGTAAGCACGGCGCAGCGAATGCTTCGAACGCTGGAGAAGGCCGGGTTCATAAGAAGAGATCAGGAGACCCGGCGATATCGCGTCGGATTCCGGGTTTATGAAATTGCGCGACGCTCGGCATCTACCTTGCTGGAAGCCGCCCTGCCGGCAATGAGGAGCCTTAGCCAGGCGACTGGCGAGATGTGTTCGCTCGCAGCCTTGGAAGGTCCCGATATCATCTTTCTCGAGCGCGTTCAGGGCAGCCATCAACTTCAGCTGGCCGGCCGGATCGGATATCGAGCGCCTGCGTACTGCACGTCTATGGGTAAGGCGCTTCTTGCCTTCACCCCAAAGACCGAGCTCGACCAGATCCTTCGCCAGACGAAGTTCAAGCGGTTTACGCGAAAGACCATTACATCAATCAGGGAGCTCGAGGCTGATCTGGACCGGACACGACAGCGTCAATTCGCCATTGTAGAAGAGGAGTACGACGAAGGCGTTCGCGCGGTAGCGGTTCCGCTATTGGATGCCGCAAACCGGCCCATCGCGGCGCTCTGCCTGACATATCCGAGCAATCGTCATCATTCCACCGAAGCGAAGAAGTTTGCTGCTCTCTTGTCGAAGGCAAGGGCGCAGATCGAGAGTTCATTGCTCTGATCCCATTGGTCGAAACGCTGCAGTCGGCGTGTTGCCGCCCGTTGCTGGCCGAGCCGAGAAGACTAGCCGGCCGTCCATCCATCGGCTGGTCAATCCGGCCCTCCTCGACGTGCCAGAATCGATAGAGAACGTGGCGTAGCTGTCCGAACTCGCTCTTCCGCGACCGCGCGCTCAGCGAGAAGCGTCGCACGATGCCGGCGACTGGAGGGATGCCCGTCGCCTATCATCGAGGCATGGAAGCGTCAGCCGCATCCGCGGGCAAGGCCGCGGAACCCGACGTGATCGTCATCGGCGCCGGCGTCGCCGGCCTGTACCAGCTCCACCGGCTGCGCGGGCTCGGGCTTCGCGCAAAAGTCTTCGAAGCCGGCACCGATGTCGGCGGCACGTGGTATTGGAACCGCTATCCCGGCGTGCGCTTCGATTCGGAGAGCTGGTCCTACGGCTATTCCTTCTCCGATGAGCTGCTGCAGGAATGGGAATGGCCCGAGCATTTCGCCGCCCAGCCCGACACGCTGCGCTATCTCAACTACGTGGCCGACAAGTTCGATCTGCGCCGCGACATCCGCTTCGGCTGCCGCGTCGTCGCGGCGCGCTTCGACGACGCGGGCGATCGCTGGACGATCACGCTGGAGAACGGCGAGCAGGCGAGCGCGCGGCTGCTGATCACGGCGCTGGGACCGCTGTCGGCCCATACGCTGCCCAACATTCCCGGGCGCGAGAGCTTTCGGGGGCAGCCCTTCCATACGGCGCGCTGGCCGCGCGAGGGCGTGTCGCTGGCGGGCAAGCGCGTCGGCATTATCGGCACCGGCGCGACGGCCATCCAGGTGATCCAGACCATCGCCCCGGAAGTCGGCCATCTCACGGTGTTCCAGCGCACGCCCAATTGGGCGGCGCCCCTGCACAACCGGCGCATCACTCCCGAGGAGCAGAAGAAGATCAAGGCCTCCTACGACGAGATCTTCGAGCGCTGCCGGCAGACCAGCACCTGCTTCATCCACCAGACCGATCCCCGCAAGGCGCTGGAGGTCTCGGCCGAGGAACGCGAGGCGTTCTGGGAGAAGCTCTATGGCGAGCCGGGCTTCGGCATCTGGGGCGGCAACTTCGCCGACGTGCTGACCGACAGGAAGGCCAACGCGCTGGCGAGCGACTTCATGGCGAGGAAGATCCGCGAGCGGGTGCGCGACCCCAAGGTGGCCGACAGGCTGACCCCCAAGGACCATGGCTTCGGCACGCGCCGACTGCCGCTCGAGACCCGCTACTTCGAGGCCTACAATCAGGACAATGTGCGGCTGGTCGACATCAACGAGACCCCGATCGAGCGCATCACGCCGCAGGGCGTCCGGACCAGCGCCGAGGATTTCGCCTTCGACATCCTGATCTATGCCACGGGCTTCGACGGCGTCACCGGCCCCTACGACCGCATCGACATCGTCGGGCCCGGCGGACGGCGGCTCAAGGACGACTGGAAGGGCATGCCACGCACTTTCCTGGGCATGATGGCCGAAGGCTTCCCCAACATGCTGATGGTGCTGGGGCCGCACACCGCGCGTGGCAACATCCCGCGCAACATCGAGGAGATCGTCGACTGGCTGACCGACCTCGTGAAGTTCATGCACGAGCGCGGCCTGCGCCGTGTCGAGACGCGCGACGAGGAGGTGGCTGCCTGGGTGGCCGAGGTCGAGCAGGCGGTCGAGGGCCTGTTGTTCAGCGAGGTCAATTCCTGGCAGACCGGTGTCAACCGCAACGTCGAAGGCCGCCAGGTGCGCCGCGTGCTGGGCTACTACGGCGGCGCGCTCGAATATCGCCGCCGCACCGGCGATGTCGCGGCCGGCGGCTACCGGGAGCTGAAGTTCGACGGCGCATGATCAGGCGGGAAGCAGATCGCCGACCTGCAGCTCGCTCACCGCGGCATCGACTCGGTGGGCCACGGCGCGCACCATCTCCACGCCGCGCTGATTGCCGAGGTCCATGCCGCCGGTGGTGAAGATGGCGACGAACAGGCCACAAAGGACCGCGAAGCGGTAGGCCTCCCAGCAGTCGTCGAAGCTGAAGCTCTGCACGCCCGTTTGCAGCAGGGTGTCGTGGTAGCGGCGCAGCAGGGTCTTTTCGGCCTGCTGGCGGTACGAGGTCGGGATGCTGTTGCAGATCAGGTAGGCCACGTCATAGAGCGGCCCGCCGCGCCCGGAGATCTGCCAGTCGACGGCGGCGATGCCGTCGTCACCCAGGCCCGGTGCGAACAGCAGGTTGTCGGCGCGATAGTCGCCATGCACGAAGGTGCGTGCGCCCGACGCCAGCTGCTTGACGACGCGGGCGGCAACGGGCGCCAGGCGTTCCGCCGTCCTCTTGGTGTAATCGCCGTAGCAGTCGGCAAAACCGCTGAGGGCCGGCGCCAGGAATCCCTGGTAGCCGGCCTGGATGGCCGCTCCATACTGGGGGTTGGCGAAATCGAACAGGGCATCCATGGCGCCGGAGTCGACCTTGCCCCACCAGGCGCCGTGCAGGCGCCCGATGGCGGTCATTGCCGCCTCGGCCTGGGCCGGCGTCAGGCCGGCGATCTGGTCGCCCAGGGTCGCGCTGCCCATGTCCTCCAGCAGAAGCACGAAGCTGTGGTCGCTCATGTCGAGCTCGGCGTGGAGCAGGCGCGGGGTGCGGATCGGCGAATACCGCGCGAGCTGCTTATAGAAGGCCACCTCGCGCGGATAGAAGAAGAGCATGCGGGCGACGCCGAGATTGACCGGATCGGCCGTCGGGAACTTGGCGATGATGCTCGAGGGCAAGGCGGTGTCGGGCTTGTCGTAGCCGATCGAGAGACGCGACACCTCGCCCATGATGCCGACGCCCACGCCGAGATTGGCGGCGGTGACACGGCTGACCTTGGCTCCCGACACCACGCCGTTGCGGCGCAACACGCCGTCGAGCCATTCGGCATCGATCGCGGCCGCGTTTACAGGCCAGTCGCCCATGGGTGCCCCCTGTCTTTCCGCATTATTGTCGCAACGGCTGAGGCAGACAACCTGGCACCAGCTTGGAGGGGGGAAGCTGGAGGAGACTCCCGCAAAGGTGGTATGGTGAAGTGGCCGGGGCCGCGAACGGAACGAGCATGAGCAGCCAGTCACCGATTTTCGAAGCTTCCACGCTGGAGGTGGTCTGCCATGGCCTCGGCTTTTCCGAAGGGCCGATCGCCACGCCCGACGGGACGGTCCTGCTGGTCGACATCAAGAAGCAATGCCTCACCAAGGTGCTGCCGGACGGCTCGCAGGGGCAGGTGGCGAAAATCCCCGGCGGTCCGAACGGCGCCGCCTTCGGCCCCGATGGCAGGGTCTACATCGCCAACAACGGCGGTTTCGACTGGAAGGAATTTCCGCTGCCGAACGGTCAGGTGATCTCGTTGGGCGAACACCAGGCCGCGGACTACCGTGGCGGATCGGTGCAGGCGCTCGACCTCGCCGCCGGCACGCTCGAGACGCTCTACACGGAATGCGCGGTCGGCACCGACATGTTGGGCCTCGGCCCGCGCACGCCGAAGGAGTTCCCGTCGAGATCTTTGCTGCGCGGCCCGGACGACCTGGTGTTCGACGCCGCAGGCGGGTTCTGGATCGCCGACTTCGGCAAGTCCAGGGCACGGGACAAGGACACCACCGGCGTCTACTACGCGCGCACCGACGGATCGTACATCCGCGAGAAGATCTTTCCGCTCGACGGCCCGAACGGCATCGCGCTCTCGCCGGCCGGCGACCGCCTCTACGTGTCGCTGACCTTCCGGCGGCAGCTGCTGTACTGGGAGCTCGACGGGCCGGGCATCATCCGACCCAATCCCGCCACCGTCGACGGCGCCTATGTGCTGAACGCCGCCATGCCGGGGGATCTCGATTCCATCAAGGTCGACGAGCAGGGCAACGTCCATGCGGTGACGATCCTTCCGAAGAAGACGCCGCTCTGCAATGGCGGGATCACCGTGGTGTCGCCCGAGGGCGAGATTCTGGAGGTCTTCGAGCTCGCCATTCCGGGTCGGTTCATGCCGATGCCGTCGAACCTGTGCTGGGGCGGGGCGGACCGCCGGACGACCTACATCACCGGCGGCGGATCGGACATTCTCGCGAAGGTGCGAACGTCGATCCCAGGGCTTCGTCCAGCGTACCCGGCCGTCTTGCCCTGAACAGGAAGCGTCGAGCGGGGGAGAAGAGATGTCCACTGAAACGGAAGCGGCCGCGAAAGACCGGCTGGCCAAGATCAGGCAGATCAGGCTGCTGCAGTTCGTCGCGATGGTGAAGACTGGCATCGCCAAGCGCGGGCAGCATCCCAAGGCCCATGGCGTCGTCCGGGCGTCGTTCGAGGTGCTCGACAACATTCCCACGCGCTACAAGGTCGGCTTGTTCGCCAAGCCCGGGCGCTATGACGCGGTCATCCGCTTTTCCAACGGTCCGCAGACCGAAGACCGTGAAGCGGGCCCGCAAGGCATGGCCATCAAGCTGATCGGCGTGCCGGGCGAGAAGATCCTCGAGGCCGAGGCGACCGCCGTGACTCACGACTTCATCTTGATCGATGGTCCGGTCTTCTTCGTGCGCGATACGGACTGGTATGTCCGATTGTTCAAGGAGCTGGTTCGCAACCTGGGAGGCAAGCCGAAGAAGTGGCTGGCGGCGCTCGAAAAGGCCCACCCGGAAGACATTTACGTCGTCGAGAACTACCACAACCGCACCGCCGACAGCCCGCTGGCGCGGCCGTTCTGGAGCCAGGTGCCGTATGCCTTCGGCCGCGGCGACACGACGATCTGCCGTCACAGCGTCGTGCCCGATCCGCAAAACATGACGGCTCCCATCCCGCCGCAGTACCGCGACAAGGACTACCTGCGCCGCGCGATGGTCGACCACCTCACGACCGCGGCTCGGTCGGCGTCGTTCGACTTCTTCGTGCAGCTCAGGACCGATGCCACGCCGGAGGTGATCGACAATCCCACCGTCCAGTGGGACACCCCGGTCCAGCGCGTTGCCACCATCACCATTCCGGCGCAGGACTTCGACCGGCCCGACCAGAAGCGCTTCGGCGAGAACCTTTCCTACACGCCGTGGCATGCCCTGCCGGAGCATCGGCCGGTCGGACAGATCAACGAGATCCGGCGCACGGTCTATGCCGCGACCTCGCGGCTGCGCCACTTCGTCAATCTGGCCCGACGAAAGGAACCGGCCAGCGCCGTTCCGCCCCCGGACCCGGGCCGCCCTTTGTGGCGCTGGACGAAGCTCGCCGCAGCGGCCGCCGTCGTGACGGGCCTCGTGATCGGCATCCCGAAGATCTGGTCGATGCTGCACGTCGCCGTGCCCGACTTTCCACCGGTCGAGAAGAGCGTCTGGCTCGACCAGAACTGGAAGCCGCCGGCGCGTGAATGGTACCGCCACGCCAACCAGGGCGGGCAGTTCCCGCCGATGATCAACGTGCCCTTCGACTGGCTCATCGCCCTGGAGAAGCCGTACCTGTCGCTCGGCGACTCCGGGCCGCTCGCCGACCAGGCCTATCTCGACCGGTTCGGCTTCATCCCCTCGAGCACGGAGGAAGGTGCCTACGACTGGCGGCACTGCAAGGAGCCCAAGACGGGACCGGACTACGCGAGCGGCCCGACCTCGCAGGCCTGGCGGCATCGCCTGCCGGTGGGCTTCACCTGCACCGACCGCGAATCCGATCCGATGCTCCTGCCGGACGGCAGGCCGTGGCGCCATCCGGCGACGGGCGAGACCATGAGTGCCATCGGGCTGAGCTGTGCCGCCTGCCACACGGGCCGGCTGACCTTCAAGGGCACCGAGCTCCTGATCGACGGTGGATCGGCGATGACCGACATCGTCAAGCTGAACCAGGCGATCGGCGTGTCGCTGTTCCTCACGCATTGGGATCCGTTGCGCTTCAACCGCTTTGCGCTGCGGCTGCTCGGGACCGATGCGAACGACGACACGCGCGCGGCGCTGCGGGCCCAGCTCGATGCCGTGTACGGGCGAGTCCGCGCTCTCGGCGCCCTCGACAAGAAGGTGAAGGCGCAGGGCGTGGAAGAGGGCTTCGGGCGGCTCGACGCCCTGAACCGGATCGGCAACCAAGTCTTCTCGATCGACCTCGACCGACCCGAGAACTACGTGGGCAGCTCGGCGCCGGTGCACTATCCCCGCATCTGGGATACGCCGTGGTTCCCCTGGGCGCAGTACAGCGCGTCGATCGGCCAGCCGATGGTGCGCAATGCCGGCGAGGCGCTGGGCACCGGCGCCTCCATTGCCTTGGCCGGCGCGCCCTCGGCCACCTCCGGCCTGACGGCGCCCCTGTACACATCGACCGTGCAGATCGACACCCTGTTCAAGATGGAGGAGATGATCGCCGGCAAGCAGCCGACCGAGCGCGATGGTTTCACCGGCCTGCATGCGCCCAAGTGGCCGGCGGAAACCCTCGGCCCGATCAAGACCGAGCTCGCCGAGCGCGGCGCCAAGCTCTACGTCGAGATCTGTCAGCACTGTCACCTGCCGGCCAAGAGCAGCAAGGCGTTCTGGGACGACGAGTACTGGATGAAGGGCAAAGAGGGCGGGCGACGCTATCTGAAACTGAACGAGATCCCCGTCGAAGAGGTCGGCACCGACCGGACGTATCTCGACGGCCTGGCCAACCGCACGGTCAAGCTCCCGCCGAACATGGTGCTCGAGAGCGACAAGTTCGTCTCCGCGCTCGGGGAGGTGGTCGAGAAAACGGTAACCGTCTGGTACGACAAGCAGTCCATTTCTCCGGACAGGCGCAAGGAAATGGACGGTTTCCGCGAGGCCAAGGTCAAGGCCGACATGGTCTACAAGGCCCGTCCGCTGGACGGCGCGTGGGCGACGCCGCCCTACCTGCACAACGGTTCGGTGCCCACCATCGAGGCGCTGCTGGGACCGGCGCGCGACCGGCCGAAGAAATTCTGGCTCGGCCATCGCGAATACGATCCGGACAGGCTGGGCTATCGGTTCGACAAGCTGCCGGGCGGATTCGAGTTCGACACCACGCTGCCCGGCAACCACAACACCGGCCACGAGTTCGACGATCCCTACGACAGGAACGTGGTGGTGAAGGGCCGCGTCGGCCGCAAGCTCAGCCCCGACGAGCGCAACGCCCTGATCGAGTTCCTGAAGTCGATGTGAAGCGCCTCATCCTTCCGGCACGCCGGCCTTGCGCATGCCGTCGACGACGCGCTCGCGCTGCGCCAGGAAGGTGGGATTGTCGCTTGCGGCACCGGCCCGGTAGCGGCGCATGGTGAAACCGGGATTGAGGGCGAGGCCCGCGCGGACCGCGGCCGCGGCCTCGTCGAGCCGGCCGAGATGCGCCAACGCCGCGGCGAGCAGGAAGTTGGTGTACGGATTGTTGCGGTTGAGCGCCAGGGCGCCGCGAAGCCGGGCGACCGCCTCCTCGTCGCTGCCGAGGAAGAGCTTGGCATCGCCGGCGATGGACAGCCACGCCGCAACGAACGAATCGCGCGGGCTGAGACGCAGCGCCTCCTGGATGTGCGCCTCGGTTTCCTCGCTGCGGCCAAGCCGATACTTCGCCAGCCCGATCATCGCATGGGCGGGCGCCAGGTTGCGGTCGAGCGCCAGCGCCTGCTCGCAGGAGGCCATGCCCTGGACCGCGCGGTTGGTCTGGATCTGCACCAGCCCCAGGAGCATTTGCGCCCCGGCATGTTCGGGGGCGAGCGACAGGGTGGCCGTGAGAGCCGTCTCGGCAGCCGCCAGTCGCACGCTCCGATCGTCGGCCGCATAGAGGGACGCCCTGAGCGCATCGACATAGGCGCCCCACACCACGGCCTCGATATTGCCCGGATCGAGCTCCAGGGCACGCTCGAAATAGCCGCGCGCCTGCAGGAGATAGTCGGGGGTGTTCCCCATGTTCAGCACGGCCATGCCCTGAAAGTAGAGGTCCAGGGAATCGGGGATCGGCGCCCGCTCCGCACGCCGCGCCTCGGCGCTGATCAGCTGCGTGCCCAGCTGTCGGGCGAGCCGGGCGACGATCTCGTCCTGCATGTCGAAGAGATCGCCCACAGGCTTGTCGAAACGCTCCGCCCACAGATGGTTGCCGGCCCTGGTGTCGATCAGCTGCACGTTGACGCGCATGCGGTCGGCGCTGCGCTGCACGGAACCCTCGAGCGCAAACCGCGTGTTCAACTCGCGCCCGATCTGCATCACATCGACGGGCTTGCCTTTGTAGGTGAACGCCGTGTTGCGCGAGATCACCAGCATGCCGCTCATGCGCGAAAGGTCGGTGGTCAGGCTTTCGGTCACGCCGTCAACGAAATATTCGTGGTCGGGATCGCCGCCGATGTTCGCGAACGGCAGGACCACGATGGAAAGCCGCGGCGGTTCCGACTGTGCCGCCATGCCGGGCCGAGGTGCCGCGGCGACCGGCTGCGGCGGTGGGGTCGGGAGCACGGGCCAATCCTCGGCTTTCCATTCGACGCGGAAAGCCTGGATGGGTCGCTCGATGTTCCTGAGCGCGAGTTCGCCCAGGGCGTGAAGCGTCGCCTTGAGCCGCCCGTCGACCGCGTCCCGCACGGCGCGCGAAACGACGATCCCGCCCGGCGGCGCCTCGGTCTCGAGGCGTGCGGCCACGTTCACATCGTCGCCATAGATGTCGACGCCGTCGACGATGACGTCGCCGAGGTGGATGCCGACCCTGAACAGGATGGCATTGTCCGCGGACTGGCCGAGATTGGCCTCGACCATCGCCTGCTGGAAATCGATGGCGGCGGCGAGCGCGTCAACGGCGCTGGCGAACTCGATCAGGCCGCCGTCGCCCTTCAGCCTGATCACCCGCCCGCCGCGACGCTCGATGAGCGGTCCCAGCCGTCCGTTCATATGATGGAGAAGACGCGCGACAGTGCCGCTCTCGTCGCGACCCATCAGCCGAGACGATCCCACCGCGTCTGCAAACAGGACTGCCGCCAGCCTCCGTACTTGCCGCGTCAATCGAAACCCCCGGTCCCACGAGGAGAATGGTAGGAGGGAGTGCCGATGCCGGCAACCGCCGCAATCTCTTATTTCGACGAGGCCCGCGGTCAGGGCCGTGCGCAGCGATCGGCGATGTCCTTGGCATCGCCGCCGGCGTCGGTGGTCGGCCCGCCATAGACGCTGCGATAGGCGACCTCGGTGCCGCCGCCGGGCAAGCTGCGGATGTTGAACGTGCCCATCACGCCGCCCGCCGCATTGCTGACGACGATCT
>JAEZIF010000504.1 GCA_023416135.1 Pseudomonadota bacterium | reverse complement strand
ACCGCGAGCAGCAGCGCAAGACGGCGACGCGCAAGCTGCGCCTGCCCGGCAAGCTCGCCGACTGCTCCAACAGCGCGGCCGAAGGCACCGAGATCTTCCTGGTCGAGGGCGATTCGGCGGGCGGCTCGGCCAAGGCCGCACGCAACCGCGAGACCCAGGCGATCCTGCCGTTGCGTGGCAAGATCCTGAACGTGGCCAGCGCCTCGGCCGACAAGCTGCGCGAGAACCAGGAGGTCCAGGACCTCATCCAGGCCCTGGGTTGCGGTACGGGAGCGCACTACAACGACGACCGGCTGCGCTACGAGCGGGTCATCATCATGACCGACGCCGACGTCGACGGCGCCCACATCGCCTCGCTTCTGATGACGTTCTTCTATCGCGAGATGCCCAAGCTGATCGAGCACGGCCATCTCTTCCTCGCCCAGCCGCCGCTCTACCGAATCAGCAAGGGCGGGCAGACGGAATATGCCCGCGACGACGCGCACCGCGACGCGCTGATCCGCGACGTCTTCAACGGCGGCAAGGTCGAGATCACGCGCTTCAAGGGGCTGGGCGAGATGCAGTCCGTGCATTTGCGCGAGACCACGATGGACGTGACCAAGCGCGTCCTGCTCAAGGTAGACATCCCGACTGCAGCCGACGCCGATGCCCGTCGCGACGCGATGAAGACCTCGACGCTGGTCGAGAACCTGATGGGCCGCAAGCCGGAGAAGCGCTACGCCTTCATCCAGGAGCACGCGAAATTCGCCCGTGATCTCGACGTGTAACGGACCCCACTCGACTTTGTGACGTGAACGGAGCGGCAGGCGTCTCTTTCGTGTATGATGCGCCGCGAGGAGATCATCCGATGCGCCTGAAGACCAAGATCGCCGCCGCTCTGCTCGGGCTTGCCGCTCTGCCGGCCGCCGCCTGGGCTGCGGTGATCGGCGGCACCTACTATGCGCCGCAGTACGACTACCGTGAATTCTTTGCCGCCGCGGACGGTCGGTACTTCCAGGTCGTCCTGTACGGTACCGCCTTTCCCGGCGTCGATCCGGCTGCGGTCGCGCAGGATCTGCTGCCGATGATGCAGGCCGCCAAACCGCGGCCGGCGCTCACCTTCACCTACGCCGATCCGCCCGAGCGGCCGCGCCCCTACTATCGGCTGGTGCTGACCTTCGATCCCGCCAACGACTACGGCTCGAACTCGGTGTGCGCCGGAATACCGCCGCGCTTCAAGCCAGGGCGTCCGGGCGTGTTCTACGTCTTTGCCGTCTATTGCCGGAACGACCAGGTCCTGTCGGAGACGACCGCGTGGACGGCAGCGAACGCGCCCAACGACCCGCGCATCGCCGAGCTGTTTCGCCAGCTGTTCCAGGTGATCTGGAGCGATTCGCCTGCCCTTCGTCCGCAGGTCGGCGGCAGCGACAGGCGTTAGTCGCGAGCGCGGTGCTCCGGCCCGCGCTCTTCAATTTGAGGCTTGATTACCGGGCCGGGTCTGCTTCCACTCCTCTTCCCTGTTGAGGAGTGGAAATGCAGTCGCTTAAGGATCGGCATGTCGTAGTCACCGGCGGAACCGGCGCGTTGGGCTCGGCCGTGGTGAAGGCCTTCATCGAGGCGGGCGCCACCTGCCATATCCCGGCGATCGAGGGCACGCCGCCGACCGGCCATCTGCCGGACAGCCGGCAGATCGAGGTCGCGCCCAGCGTCGACCTGTCGAGCGAGACATCGGTCGACGCCTTCTATGCCAAGCTGCCGCCCTTGCATGCCGTGGTGAACATCGCCGGCGGCTTTGCCTATGCGCCGATCGCCGACAGTTCGGCCAAGGTTCTGCAGCAGCAGCTGTCGATGAACGTCGTCTCCTGCGCGCTGAGCTGCCGCGCCGCCGTCGCCAATTTCCGCAAGGGCGGCCCGGACGGAGTCAAGAGGGGCGGCCACATCGTCAACATCGCGGCTCGCCCCGCCCTCAATCCGCGCCAGGGCGCCAACATGACGGCCTACACGGCCTCCAAGGCCGCGGTGGCCGCCTTCACCGTGGCGCTGGCCGAGGAGCTGAAGAACGAGGACATCTCGGTGATCGCGCTCGCTCCCTCGACCATCGACACCCCGGCCAACCGCAAGGACATGCCGACGGCGAAGCACGACAGCTGGGTCAAGCCCACGGCCATTGCCGAGCTGATCGTGGCCCACTGCAGCCTGTCCGAGACGATCAATTCCGGCGTGCTGATGCCGGCCTACGGCAAGGCCTGAACCTTGCCCGGCAACGAGCGCTCCACAGGCCACCTCTGCTAACCAGAAAGCCATGGCCGCCTGGTACCAGCTCGCCGACTTCTTCCTGTCTCGCATCGACGCGGAGGCCGCTCATGGCCTCGCATTGCGCGGACTCAAGATGGGGTTGCTGCCGTGGGACAGGCGGCCGGACCCTTCGTCGCTCGCAGTCAGGGTCTGGGGCCGCACCCTGCCCAACCCCGTCGGCCTCGCGGCGGGCTTCGACAAGAATGCCGAGGTTCCCGACGCAATGCTCGATCTCGGCTTCGGCCTGGTCGAGATCGGCAGCGTCACGCCGCGGCCGCAGGAGGGCAATCCGCGCCCCCGCCTGTTCCGCCTGCCCGAGGATCGCGGCATCATCAATCGCATGGGTTTCCCCGGCCAGGGCCTCGACGCGGTGCGCTCGCGGCTCGCCACCCGCCCGCGACGCGGCTTCATCGGCGTCAATGTCGGAGCCAACAAGGACAGCACCGACCGGGCCGCCGACTATGTGGTCGGATGCAAGGCGCTGGCGCAGTACGCCGATTATCTCGTGTGCAACGTCTCCTCGCCCAACACGCCCGGGTTGCGCAACCTGCAGGGCCGCGCCGAGCTCGCCGACCTGCTGAAGCGCGTGCAGGATGCCATTGCCGCCAAGCCGGTGCCGCTGGTCGTCAAGATCGCGCCCGATGCGACCGACGAGGACCTCGACGACATCGTCGCCGTCTGCCGCGAGCTCAGGATGGACGGCATCATCGTCGGCAACACGACGTTGTCGCGGCCGCCGACGCTGCGCTCGCCACGACGCGACGAGGCCGGCGGTCTCTCCGGCGCGCCGCTCGTGAGCCTGTCGACGGAGGTGCTGCGACGGGCAGCGCGGCGTGTTGAAGGACAATTTCCGATGATCGGCTGCGGCGGCATCGGTTCGGGGGCCGACGCCTACGCCAAGATCCGCGCCGGCGCCACGCTGGTGCAGCTCTACTCGATGATGGTCTATGAGGGCCCGCCGCTCATCAGGCGCATCAAGGACGAGCTTGCAGCGCTGCTGGCGCGCGATGGCTTTGCGACAGTGGCCGACGCCGTAGGGGCAGATCTCTAGCCGGGGGCGTCATCGAGATACTGGCCCGCGTCGAACTTCACGTAGGCGCTCTCCTCGTCGAAGGCCACGCCGACGGGATCGCCACCCGACGCGACGATGTCGACCTGCTTCCGCAGGAAAAGGCGCAGCATCGACACGCCCTGATCGGACGACATCAGGTGCTCCTCGGAGTGAAACGTGATGGCGCCCTGGCCGACCTGCGCCTCGGTATCGCCCGGGAACTGCTGGTGCTCCTCGGGCGTGAGCTCGGCCCAGGTCTTGCCGTTGTAGCGCGACTTGAACTTGGCGAGCTCGCCCCTCTCCTTCACCCGGCCGGCGACGTAGATGCGGTAGTGCGTGTCGTCGATCGGCAAGGTCCAGCCGATCGATTCGACCATGCCGTACTGCGCCACGCGCGGATTGGCGACCAGGCGCAGGGTCGGCACGATGGCCTCGGTGATGCGGCGGAAGCGCTTGCCGTCGGGGCCCGGCCGGATCGAGGTCGCCCTCACGCCGCGTGGCCCGTACTCGAACTTCACTTTGGGGAAGCTCGCCATCTGCTCGACGAACTGCGGGCCGGAGAAGGTGCCGTGCAGGATCGGCACGTGGTACGGGTCGACCACGTTCTCGAAGTGCTGCAGCCAGTTGCACGGCGCGATCACGATGCCGCCGCTGCCGATCGAGGAATCGTCGGTCTCGACGAACTCTCCCGGCCCCATCACCTCGAGACATTCGTAGCGCGGCAGCACCGGCTTCTTCTCCGGCGGGCCGAGATACGCGAAGACCAGGCCGTAGCGCTCCTCGACCGGATACCAAGGCTGGCGCACGCGCTGGCACTGCGGACCCGTCGGGTCGGGCTCGCACGGCATTTCCAGGCAATGGCCTTCGACGTCGAACAGCCAGCCGTGATAGCAGCAGCGAATGCCGCGTTCCTCGATCTTGCCGTAGTACAGCGTCGTGCCGCGATGGCAGCAGCGCGGGTAGACCAGGCCGGCC
>JAEZIF010000451.1 GCA_023416135.1 Pseudomonadota bacterium | reverse complement strand
CTTCATGAGCGAGCCTGGAGGCTCGCGGTCCGGAAGAGAATGACATGGGCGCTACGCCGAGGTCATGACGCCCGACAGCGCCGTGTAGGTCTCGGTCCACGCCGCCTTCACCTCCGGAGTGAAGTCGGGGCCGAGGCCCCTCTCCAGGGTCCACAGCAAAGCGGCGCCGACCGGCGCGTAGTGGGCCGCCGTCACGCCGTAACCCTTGTGGCGCTGGCCGAGGTCCTTGACCGCCGGAAGGATCGTGTCGAGCCTGTGCAGGCTGGCGACCGCGGTGCCCAGCATCGCCATCAGCTTCTTCTTCTGCTCGGTGAGATCCTGCGGAAACATCGACCGGACTTCGGGTGCGATCTCGAACAGGCGGTCGTAAAACAGGTCGGCGGCGGTGCCGGCGATCGGCACGACCTTCTTGAAGCTCGATTGCACGAGATCGATTTGCTGCGGTGTCATCGGCGGAGTCTCCCGGGCTGGGGCTTCACGCCGCAATTTCCATGCCGCCCTCTCTAGAGCGATTTCCGATCTGATGGAACCGCGAGCGGTTCCATCACATCGGAAATGCGCGCGAGGGTGTTTCTGGTTTCGGAGGGCACATTCCGTTCGGCTGATTCCAGCCGAACGGAATGTGCTCTAAATGGCGTGTTCGGGATCCTTCGCCTTGGCCGGCTTGCCCTCGGCCTCGTCGCGCTCCTTCTCCTTCCGGGCCTTCAGGAGCTTGCGCAGGATCATGTTGCGCTTGAGCGCGGAAATGTGGTCGATGAACAGGATACCGTCGAGATGGTCGATCTCGTGCTGCACGCAGGTCGCGAGCAGGCCCTCGCACTTCATGTCCTGCTGCTTGCCGTCACGATCGAGGTAGCGGACCGTCACCTTGGCCGGCCGTACCACGTCGGAATAGTGGTCGGGCACCGACAGGCAGCCTTCCTCGTAGCTCACGTCCTCGTCCGACGCCTCGACGATCTCGGGGTTGGCCATGAACAGCGGGCCGGTCCTGACGTCCTCGCGGTCGATGTCGAGCACGATCACGCGCTTCAGCGCGCCGATCTGCGGCGCGGCCAAGCCGATGCCGGGCGCGGCGTACATCGTCTCGAGCATGTCGTCCATCAGCCGCCGCACGTCGTCGTCGACGGCCTCGACCGGCTGGGACTTCTTCTTGAGGCGCGGGTCGGGCGCCGTGAGGATGGGCAAGAGGGCCATGATGCCTAAATATGCAGTGAAATCAGGCGTTCAAGGAGGTTACTTTCGGGTGACCATGGTGCCGAGGCCGGATTCCGTAAAGACTTCGAGGAGCAGGGCATGCGGCACGCGGCCATCCATGATGACGGCGGCCTCGACGCCGGAATTCACCGCATCGATGCAGTTCTCGACCTTGGGAATCATACCGCCCGAAATCGTGCCGTCGGCGATCAGGGCGCGCGCCTCGTCGACCGTCATGTTCTGGATCATGTTGCCGTTCTTGTCCAAGACGCCCGGCACGTCGGTCAGGAACAGCAGCCGCTTGGCCCGCATGGCGCCGGCGATGGCGCCCGCCGAGGTGTCGGCATTGATGTTGTAGGTGAGCTCGTCGTCGACGCCGAAGCCGATCGGCGCCACCACGGGAATGACGTCGGCGCGGCGCAGCTGCTCCAGCACCATGACGTTGATCTTGGCCGGCTCGCCGACCTGCTTGAGGTCTACCTTGAGCAGCTCGCCGGTCTTGGGGTCACGGATCTCGGTGACCTTCTTTGCAAGGATGAGGTTGCCGTCCTTGCCGCAGATGCCGACGGCGATGCCGCCGCATTCGTTGATGTCGGCCACGATCGCCTTGTTGATGGCGCCGGCCAGCACCATCTCGACGATCTCCATCGTGGCGGCGTCGGTGACGCGCAGGCCGTTCACGAACGAGCTCTTGATGCCGACGCGCTCCAGCATCCTGTTGATCTGCGGGCCGCCGCCATGGACCACGATCGGATTCATGCCGACCTGCTTCATCAGCACGACGTCGCGCGCCACGAGGTCGCCGAGCCTGGGGTCGGTCATGGCGTGGCCGCCGTACTTGACGACGAACGTGGCGTCGTTGTGCCGACGCATGTAGGGCAGAGCCTTGGAGATGGTCTCCGCCATGCGGATGAGCCGCCGCTGCTCCTTGTCGGTCTGAACCGGCTCGGCCATTTCTGTGTTTACCCCGGGTTGGCAAAAGCCCTCTCCGGGCGGGAGAGGGCCAAGGCAACATCATATATATCAAGCGGGCTGCGGATAGAAGAAGTGGGACCAGGCCTGCAGGATGTCCAGATGATCGACAGCGACACTTTGGCCTCCCGCGGCTTCGTCGTGGCGCCCGGCCTGATCGACCCGGCCGAGTGCCGGACCCTGGCTGGCCTGTGGCCCGAAAGCCCGCGCTTCCGCAGCCACGTCGTCATGCAGCGCCATGGCTTCGGCCAGGGCGAGTACCAGTATTTCGCCTATCCGTTGCCGGAGCGGATCGAGGCGCTGCGCCAGGCGCTCTATCCCGAGCTGGCGGCCGTCGCCAACCGTTGGAACGCCGAACTCGGGCTCGAAAAGCGCTTCCCGCCGACGCTGCAGGGCTGGCTGGGGCAGTGCCATGCCGGCGGCCAGAAGCGGCCGACGCCGCTGCTGCTGCGCTACGGACAAGGCGACTACAACTGCCTGCACCGCGACCTCTACGGCGAGCTGGTGTTCCCGCTGCAGGCGACGGTGCTGCTGAGCGATCCCGCCAAGGACTTCAGCGGCGGCGAGTTCATGCTGGTCGAGCAGCGGCCGCGCATGCAGTCGCGCGGCGAGGTCGTGCCGCTCCGACAGGGCGACGCCGTGATCTTCGCCGTCAACGAGCGGCCGGTGAAGGGAAGCCGCGGCTTCTATCGCACGGCCATGCGGCACGGCGTGTCGAGCCTGCGCCAGGGCGAGCGCTTCACGCTCGGCATCATCTTCCACGACGCGGCGTAGGATCAGCCCACCAGCTCGCGGGTCGTGAACTCGCGAGCGCGCGTGCCGCGGATCACGGTTCCCTGCCGATCGGGATCGGCCCACGCCCTGGTTGTCGCTGGCGCGGGTTTGGGGCCGTGCTGGATCCCGGCGATCCAGGCGCGGGCATCGTGCAGGCTCTTGAACAGTTCGACCGGCCCCTCATGGGCGGTCTGGGCGGCAAACATCCGGGGAAACGGCTGGTTCAGATCGTACACGACGAAAGCCACCGGACCGCGGCCGTCAGCGTCGGCACGCAGCGTCTGCGCCAAGGCCAGGATGTCCGCCGGCTGGAAGTCGAAGCGGGCGCTGGCGACCTCGACGATCTTGGCGAACCGCCGGACCCGGACGTCGGCCAGTTTCTGCGCGGTGCCGCGCACTTCATCGCCACTGACGGTGCCGCGCGCCACGATCGTCACCAGGCGATGGAGCGGCGATATCTCCATGTAGATCGGCATGCCCTGCGACTACACTCCCGGTGTCGAAACCCGCAGCGATCGGCGGGGTGGAAAGGCAGCGACACTTTTCTATCACGAGTGGGTGGCGCAACTCCCGCTCTTTTTCTACGTATGCCCTCGGGGGAGCCGAGGAAGGGTGATGAGAGCAATAGTCCTGCTGTGTCTGCTTGCGCTGCCGGCTTTGGCGCAGGCCCAAACCGGTGGCCCAGACAGCGGCCGGGCCGGCGGCCCGGCGGCGGTGCCGCTGCCCCCCTGGTTCGTCGAGATCGATACCGCCAAGAAGGGCGAAGTCGCGCGCGCCGACTTCCTGAAATATCGCATGAAGTCGTTCGACGATCTCGATCTCGACAAGGACAACAGGATCTCGCTGGACGAATTCCTCAAGCTGGCCGAGCCGCCTCATTCGAGCGACGTGCCGGGTGGGCCAACCCTGGAGGAACGCCGCAACCGCATGCGGGCTGCCTTCCAGAACCTCGACCTCAACAGCAGCGGCTTCATCGAGCGAGCCGAAGCCGAGGCGCCGATCCAGTCCGAGTTCAATCAGTACGACACCGACCGGGACAACAAGATCACCGAGCCGGAGATCCGGCTGATCATGCAGCGGCTGCAGCAGCGGCAGATGGCCGAGCGGCAGCAGGCGGAGGCGGAGCGTCGCAAGGGGCTGATGGCGCTGAACGACCTCATAGACATGCAGATGCGCGACGCCGACAAGCTCGACAAGAACAGCGACGGCCGCATCACCCAGCAGGAATACCTCGTCGCCGCCGGTCCGGCCGATGGCCCGCAGTCCCAGGGCCTGCTGCCCTACGACATCCGCAAGCAGCTCGTCCTGCTGAAGTTCAAGGCGATCGACACCAACAACGATGGCGTCATCGACCGGCCCGAGCTGACGGCCTACTCGGTGAAGGAATTTCTCGAAACCGACCTCAACAAGGATCGCTTCCTCGACCAGGAGGAGATCAAGAAATTCCAGGAAGCCGATTCGGCCAGGACGCAGGAGCTGATCAAGAAGATGCTGCCGCCGCCGGCACCGCCGCGTCCGGCCCAGCCGCAGCAGCGAGCTCCGGCACCGGCACCGTCGGGCCCGCCGGCGGGCTTGCCGCAGGGGACGCGATAGAGCGCTGCGCCTCGCCCTGCTCTCCTCCCGGTCTAGCGGGGGAGAGGAACATGAGAGGCGATCTCGGCCCTGAGCTCCGGGATCCCGAATCGCGTCTCGCTGCTGGTCGGCAGCACCTCAGGATGGGCGGCACCATGCTTGCGGGTGACCGCCTCGGCCGCGGCGACGGCGCGGGCCACGTCGGCGGCCTTGAGCCGGTCGCACTTGGTCAGCACGAGCTGGTAGGACACCGCGGCCTTGTCGAGGTTCTTCATCGTCTCGCGGTCGGCTTCCTTCACGCCGTGCCGCGAATCGATCAGCAGGCAGACCCGCTTCAGCGTCGGCCGGCCGCGCAGGTAGGCCGAGGCTAGGTCCTGCCACGCCTCCTTCATCGAGCGCGAAACCTGGGCGAAGCCGTAACCCGGCAGGTCGACCAGATAGAGCCGGCCGGCAAGGTCGAAGAAGTTGATCTGCCGCGTATGGCCGGGCTTGGACGAGGTGCGGGCGAGCGTGCTGCGGCCGGTGAGCGCGTTGACCAGGCTCGACTTGCCCACATTGGAACGGCCGGCGAAGGCGATCTCGGGCAACGCGATCGCCGGCAGGGAGTCGAACGATGCGGCGCCGGCCACGAACTCGCACGGGCCGGCGAAGAGCTTGCGCGCCGCCTCGATCTCCTCCGGCGCGTGCCCCTCTTGCCCCTGATCCGGCATCAGCGCTTCTTCGCCGAACCTTTGCCGCCCTTCTTGCCGCCGCCGCCGCTGCTGTCGGCAGGCGTGGGTGCGGGGGCAGGCGCCGGCACCGCGGCGGCCACGGCGGGCTTGGCCTTGCCACCACCGATCGGCGTGCCGTGGCGGCGCATGATCGTGTACTGCTGCGCGATCGACAGGATGTTGCTCCACGCCCAGTAGATCACCAGGCCGGCCGCGAACGGCGCCAGCATGAAGGTGAACAGGATCGGCAGGAACTGGAAGACACGCGCCTGCACCGGATCGGTCGGCTGCGGGTTCAGCTTCTGCTGCAGGTACATCGTCACGCCCATGATGATGGGCCAGATGCCGATGTTGAAGAAATGCAGGAACTCCGGCACGTGCCACGGGAACAGGCCGAAGCCGGTCATGATGGTGAGCGGATCGGGCGCGCTCAGGTCCTTGATCCAGCCGAAGAACGGCTGATGGCGCATCTCGATGGTGGTGTAGAGCACCTTGTACAGCGCGAAGAACACCGGGATCTGCACCAGGATCGGCAGGCAGCCCGCCGCCGGATTGACCTTCTCTCGGCGATAGAGCTGCATCAGCTCCTGATTCATGCGCTGGCGATCCTCGCCGAAGCGCTCCTTGAGCTTCTCCATCTCCGGCTGCAGAGCCTTCATCTTGCTCATCGCCACATAGGACTTGTTGGCCAGCGGGAAGAACACCGCCTTGACGATCACGGTCAGCACCAGGATCGCCAGGCCGAAGTTGCCGAGGTGGACGTAGAGCCACTCGAGCAGCCAGAACAGCGGCCGGGTGAAGAACGAGAACCAGCCCCAGTCGATGGTGAGGTCGAACTTCTCGATTCCGTACTTCGCCTCGTAGTCGGAGATGACGCGCACGATCTTGGCGCCGGCGTAGAGCTTGGCGTCGGTCGTGGCAGTGGCGCCCGGCGCGATCGTCTGGCCCGGCGCGACGTAGTCGATCTGGTACTTGAGGTCCGTGCCCGAGCCGGTCTGCTTGAGGGTGACGTCGACCTTCTGCTTCTGGTCGGGGACCAGCGTCGCCATCCAGTACTTGTCGGTGATGCCGACCCAGCCGCCGGTGGTGGCGATCTTCTGCTGCTTGTTGTCCTTGAAGTCGGAGTAGCTGAACTCCTTCAGGCTGCCGTTGAAGACGCCGTAGGGACCTTCATGGAGGATGTAGATGCCCTCGGCCTTGGGCTCGCCGTAACGGACCACCAGGCTCCACGGGTAGAGCGTGACCGGCTTGTCGCTCTTGTTCTCGACGCTCTGCTTGACGTCGAACATGAAATTTTCGTCGAGCGAGATGTCGAGGGCGAAGATCAGGCCCTGGCCGTTGTCCCAGGTGAGCCGCACCGGCTTGCCCGGCGCCAGTGTTTCCTTGTCCGCCGTCCAGACCGTATCGGGGCCCGGCACCTTGATCGACGGATCGGCCGGCGACCAGCCGAACTCGGCGTAGTAGGGATGCTCGCCGCCGACCGGCGACAGCACCGGCACGGGCGGGCTCTTGGGATCGACGGTCTCGCGATACTTGACCAGACGCACATCGTCGATGCGCGCGCCCTTGAGGGCGATCGAGCCGACCAGTTCGGGCGTGTCGAAGGTCACGCGCGGCGAGCGGGCGAGCGCCTCGCGGCGGCTGACGATCTGCGCCGGCTGCGCGGCCGGCGCGCCGGGCTGCACCGTTCCCTGGCTGCCGGGGGCGCCGGTCGGCGGCTGCGGGGCGGTGCCGTCCTGGGTCGATGCCGTCTGCTGCTGGCTGACCGGCGGCTTGGCCGGCGGGAAGGCATATTGCCAGCCCACGATGATCAGCACCGAAAGCACGATGGCGACAATGAAATTCTTCTGGTCCATTGGGTCAGACTTCTAGACGCGCTCGGCAGATTGACAGGAAAGCTTGGGCGGCACGGGATCGAAGCCCGCGCCCCCCCACGGCCCGCAGCGGCACAACCGATGCGCCGCCAGCCAGCTCCCGCGCAGCGCGCCATGGCGCGTCACCGCCTCGGCCGCATAGGCCGAGCAGGACGGCTCATAGCGGCAGGCGCCGACGAAAAAATACGCCAGCGTCAGCTGATAGAGGCGGATCGCGCCGCGCAGCGCTCCGGTCATCAGGCGGGAGATCATGTGGCCCGGAAACTGGCGATTTGCCGGGGCATGCGCAAGGAGTCCGTGGCAGGTCATGGCGTCGCGACAGCCAGTGCCTTCAGCCGCTTGAGAGCTTCGACCAGCTCCTGGCGCAGGGCGGCGAAGTCGCGGGCGATAGCTCCCTGGCGGCCGATCAGGACGTAGTCGAGATCGGGGCGCGCCCGGCCCGGGATCACCTCGCGGGCGGCTTCGCGCAGACGACGGCGGACACGGTTGCGCACGACGGCATTGCCGACCTTGCGGCTGACCGTGAAACCGACCCGGATGGCAGGCAGGGAAAGGTCCGCCGGAGCAGGGGCGATCTGCAGGACAAAGCCCGGCATGGCACAGCGTCGGCCGGCTTGGACGCGCAGGAAATCGCGGCGGTTCGGCAGCCGCCCGAGGCGTGCCGAGGCCAATTTGGCGGGCCGCTTAGGCCGAGAGGCGCTTGCGGCCCGACCTGCGGCGGCTGGCGATGACCTTGCGGCCGCCGACCGTTGCCATCCGGGACCGGAAGCCGTGCCGGCGCTTGCGCACCAGCTTGCTCGGCTGATAGGTGCGTTTCATCACGCAACTCCTTTAAACACAAGACCCCCGCCAGTTACAGCGGGGGCGAATTCTGTGGGCGAGGGTAATAAGCGCGGCCGGCCTCCGAGTCAACGACGGCAGCGCAGGCCGCCCGGCCCGGATCATGAGACGAAAAGGGCCTACAATGCATCCATGACCCTCGTTCTGCATGGCTACCACTACAGCGTCTACAATCGGATCGCCCGCTTGGCCCTGCTCGAAAAGGGCGTCGCCCACGAGCGGATCGAGGTGAACCCCTTCACCGACATCCCGGCCGAGTACCTGGCGCTGCATCCTTTCGGCCGGGTGCCGGCCCTGATCCATGACGGCTTCGCTCTCTACGAGACCGGCGCCATCACCCGCTATGTCGACCGCGGCTTTGCCGGACCGGCGCTGCAGCCCGCCGAACCGCACGCGCTGGCCCGCATGGACCAGATGATGAGTGTGATCGACTCCTACGCCTATTGGCCGATGATCCGCCAGGTCTTCTCCCATCGCGTCTTCCGGACCGCGGCCGGCCGGGCCGTCGACGAAGAGGAAGTGGCGCGCGGACTTGCCGACGCGCCCAAGGCCCTGGGTGCGCTGGAGGATCTCGCGGCGCCTGAGGCCTTTCTCGCCGGCCCCGAGCTGTCGCTGGCCGATCTGCATGTCGGCGCGATGATCGCCTACTTCGCGCTCGCGCCCGAGGGAGCAGCCATGCTGGAGAATTATCCGCGGCTCGCCGTGTGGTGGGCGACGATCAGCCGGCGCCCGAGCTTCGCACTCACCGATCCGGGATTGCCCGAACGGGACTCCGTCACCGCGACGTGAGCGCATTTGCTTTGAGGCGGCGGCCCGGCGGGCCAATATCGATCGTGAAGCCACCCGAAGGGCGACATGACCTCCCAGATGTGGCGCCGGCTTGCGCCCGCGGCCATCCTGCTGCTGGGGCTGGCGCTGTTCCTGCTGTTCGGCCTCGATCGCTACTTCTCCTTCGAGATGTTGAGCCGGCATCACGCCGCCCTCGTCGCGTGGGTCGCAGGCAACAGGCTTCTCGCGATCGTGCTGTTCGTGCTGATCTATGCGCTGGTCGTGGCCTTCTCGGTGCCGATCGCCATCGTCATCACTCCGGCCGGCGGCTTCCTGTTCGGCGTGTGGCTCGGCGCCATGCTGTCGGTGATCGGCGCCACGCTGGGCTCGGTGGCGGTGTTCCTGGCAGCGCGCACCGCGTTGTACGACCTCTTCCACGCCCGCGCGGGTGCGGCGCTGGCGCGCTTCCAGGAGGGCTTCCGCCGCGACAGCTTCAGCTACCTGTTGTTCCTGCGCCTCGTGCCGGTGTTCCCGTTCTGGCTGGTCAATATCGTGCCGGCGCTGCTCGGCATGAGGCTCGGCCCGTACATGCTGGCGACGCTGATCGGCATCATCCCGGCGGCATTCGTCTATGCCGGCGTCGGCGCGAGCTTCGGCCTGCTGTTCGAGCGCGGCGAGTCGCCCGATCTCGGTATCATCTTCGAATGGCGCTTCCTATTGCCCCTGCTCGGACTTGCGGTGCTGGCCCTGGTGCCGGTGCTGTACACGCATCTGCGTGGCCGCAATGACAACGCTCACTCCTGACGTCTGTATCGTCGGCGCCGGCTCGGCCGGCCTGGTCGTTGCCGCCGGCGCCGCCCAGCTCGGGCTCGACGTGGTGCTGGCCGAGCGCGCCGAGATGGGCGGCGACTGCCTCAACTACGGCTGCGTGCCGGCCAAGGCGCTGATCGCCGCCGCCAAGGCCGCTCAGGCGCAGCGCGACGGCGCGCCCTTCGGCGTCGCGCCGGTCGAGCCCAGGGTCGATTTCGCCCGGGTGATGCATCACGTGCACCAGGTGATCGCCGCGATCGCGCCCAACGATTCGGTCGAGCGCTTCGAGAAGCTCGGCGTGCGCGTCCTGAAAGAGGAGGCGCACTTCGTCGGCCGCACCGAATTGCAGGCCGGGCCGCATCGCATCAGGAGCCGCCGCATCGTGCTGGCGACCGGCTCCCGCCCGACGGTGCCGTCGATCCCCGGCCTGGCCGACGTGGGCTATCTCACCAACGAGACGATCTTCGCCAACCGCACCCTGCCCGGCCATCTCATCGTGATCGGCGGCGGGCCGATCGGGCTGGAGCTGGCCCAGGCCCATCGCCGGCTGGGATCCCGGGTCACTGTGCTGGAGGCCGCCGGCTTCCTCGCCAAGGACGATCCAGAACTCGCCGCCATCGTCGTCGCGCGCCTCGCGAGCGAAGGCGTCGATCTGCGCGACCATGCCGGAATCGCGCGCGTGGAACGCGCTGCGACCGGCGTCGCCGTGATCCTGGAGGATGGCGAGCGCTTCGAAGGATCGCACCTGCTGGTCGCCGCCGGCCGCACGCCGGTCGTCGACCGCCTCGATCTCGACCGGGCCGGCGTCGCCCATACCGCCGGAGGCATCACGGTCGATGCTTCGCTCAGAACTTCGAACCGCAATGTCTGGGCGATCGGCGATTGCAACGGCCTCTATGCCTTCACCCACATGGCGGGCTACGAGGCCTCGCTGTTCATCCGCGGCGCCCTGTTCCGCACGCCCGCCCGTCTCGATGCGGCGATCGTGCCATGGGCGACCTACACCGATCCCGAGCTGGCGCAGGTGGGACTCAGCGAACGGCAGGCGCGCGACAAGCATGGCGACGCCATCACGGCGCTGCGCTGGAAGCTGACCGAGAACGACCGCGCCCAGACCGAGCGCACGACCGAGGGCATGGTCAAGGCGATCACCGACCGGCATGGCCGCATCCTCGGCGCCGCCATCGCGGCGCCGCACGCCGGCGAGCTGATCCAGCCGTGGTGCCTGGCGATCGCCAGGCGCCTCAAGATCTCCGCGCTGGCAAGCTTCGTGCCGCCCTATCCGACGTTGGGTGAAGCGAGCAAGCGTGCGGCCGGCAGCTACTTCACCGACACTTTGTTCGGCCCGCGCACGCGCTGGCTGGTCCGCCTGCTGTCGCGTCTGCCGGTATGGTGAGCTGAATGGCCCGTCCGCACATCGTCATCGTGGGCGCCGGCTTCGGCGGCCTGAGCGCGGCGCACGGTCTGGCCGGCGCCGATGCCGACGTCACCGTGATCGACCGGCGCAACTACCATCTCTTCCAGCCGCTGCTCTATCAGGTAGCGACGGCCGGCCTGTCGCCGGCGCAGATCGCCCAGCCGATCCGCTCCATCCTGCGCAAGGCCCCGAACGTACGGGTCATCCTGGGCAGGGTGACCGGCGTCGACGTCCATCGTCGTGTCGTCACGCTCGAAGACAGCGAAGTCGGCTACGACGCGCTGGTGCTGGCCACCGGCTCGCGTCACGCCTATTTCGGCCATGACGAGTGGGAGAGCGCGGCGCCCGGCCTGAAGACGATCGACGACGCCACCGGCATCCGCCGCCGCATCCTGTCGGCCTTCGAGCAGGCCGAGCAGTCCGGCGATCCCGAGGCGCGGCGGCGTTTCCTCACCTTCGTGGTGATCGGCGCCGGCCCGACGGGCGTGGAGATGGCGGGCGCCATTGCCGAGCTGGCCCACGTGGCGCTGCGCCACGACTTCCGCACCATCAATCCACGCGATGCCCGCATCGTGCTGGTCGAAGCGGGGCCGCGCGTGCTGGCAGCCTTCCCGCCGACGCTGAGCGAAGCGGCCTTGCGCTCGCTCGCCCGCCTGCACGTCGAGGTCCGTCTGGGCAAGCCGGTGTCCGAGTGCGATTCGACGGGCGTCACGATCGGCGACGAACGCCTGGAAGCCGCGACCATCATCTGGGCCGCCGGCGTCGCCTCTTCGTCAGCCGCGCAATGGCTGGGCGTCGAGAAGGACCGCGTCGGCCGCGTCGTCGTCGGCTCCGACCTCACCGTGCCCGGCCATCCGGAGATCTTCGTGATCGGCGACACCGCGCATGCTCCGGGTCCGGACGGCCAGCCTCTGCCCGGTCTGGCGCCGGTGGCCAAGCAACAGGGCACCTATGTCGCGCGCCTGTTGCGGGCACGCATCGCCGGTCGCGCCGCACCCGGACCCTTCCGCTATCGCAACTACGGCGCCATGGCGACGATCGGTCGGCGCTCTGCGGTGGCCGACTTCGGCTGGCTGAAGGTCGACGGTACCCTCGCCTGGCTGCTGTGGGGCCTGATCCATGTCACCTTCCTGATCGGATTTCGCAACCGCTTCGTCGTCCTGTTCGACTGGCTGTGGTCCTATGCGACTTTCCAGTCGGGCGCGCGCCTGATCACCGGCCCGGGCTCGCACTGATGCGTTGCAATTGCGTCCGCCGCCGAAAATGCCGATCATCGGCGCCGTCTCCGGAGACTACTGACTGAAGAGCACGTTCGTTGCCGGCCTCGTCGCGACGGCATTGTCGATACGACGCGCCAAGGCGATGAGCTTCACGGCGTTCACGATCTACGAGAGCCCCGATCGCACCGGCCTGCCACTGGCCTACACCACGCTCTCGCAGGTCACGATGCAGCGCCCGAACAAGCTCGAGGTCATCTCGCCGGGTGACGGACCGCGCACCGAGTTCTACTACGACGGCACGACCGTCAACGCCTACGAGCCCGCGGCCAAGCTGGTGGCCACCGTCGACGCGCCGGACACGATCGACGCCGTGCTCCGTGCGGCCTTCCAGCGGGCGGCGATCTACTTTCCCTTCACCGACCTCGTCGTCAGCGACCCCATGAAGGCGATCGCCGAGAACCTGCGCGTCGCCTTCGTCGTCGGCAAGTCGACCGTGGTCGGCGGTGTCGTCACCGATGTCGTCGTGCTGGTCGGCAAGTTCGCGCATGTCCAGCTCTGGATCGGCAGCGACGACAAGCTGCCGCGCATGGCGCGCGCCATCTTCCTCGAAGATCCGGCGCGCTACCGCCACACCGTGATGCTCTCGGACTGGAAGATCGATCCGCCGCTCCCAGCCGACAGCTTCGCGTTCAATGCCCCGGCCGGCACCATCCGCATCCCGTTCGCCCCGCCGGGAGCGACGGAAAAGGGCAAGTGAGAGCAAGGAGAGCACGATGAACAGGAAGCTGCTTCTTCTCGCCGCCATCGCCATCGCCGCACCGCTCGCGCCCGCCGCCGCCTGGTTCCATGCCGGCGGCTGGATCGGCGATCGCTCGTCGTGGTCGGCGCACAGCTGGCGCGGCGGCACCGCTTCGGGCGGCGACGGATCGTGGAGCGCGATCGGCTATCGCGGCGGCACCGCCTCGGGCGGCGGCGGATCGTGGAGCGCGACGGGCTATCGTGGCGGCACGGCGAGCGGCGGCGACGGCGGCGGCACGTGGAGCGCACCGGCGCCAACGGCAACCACCACTATGGCGGGCCGGACT
>JAEZIF010000401.1 GCA_023416135.1 Pseudomonadota bacterium | reverse complement strand
CCGCCGTCGTTCTGATCCCGCTCTACGTGCTGGGCGCCGGCGCCGCCCTGTCGGGCTTCATCGCCTACGACTGGTTCGTCGGCCACGACTGGCACCACTTCTGGGGCAGCTCGATCGCCGTCAAGGCGACCGAGGAGGTGCTGCATCACGCCCACGGGGTGCCATTGTGGGTGAAGCTGGCGCCGCTGGTCTTCGCGCTCTCGGGCATCGCGCTGAGCTACATGTACTACATCGCCATGCCCTGGCTGCCGGACGCCACCGTGCGGCGGTTCCCGGGCCTGCACGCGCTGTTCTACAACAAGTGGTACTTCGACGAGATCTACGATGCGTTGCTCGTCCGGCCGTCGCTAAGGCTTGGGCGCTTCTTCTGGAAGAAGGGCGATGGCGCCACCATCGACGGGCTGGGCGCCGACAACATCGCGGCGCGTGCCCAAGACATGGCGGGCGTGCTGATGCGCTTCCAGTCCGGCTATCTCTACCATTACGCCTTCGTCATGCTGGTCGGCGTGGCGGCCCTCGTCACCTACTTCATGTTCGTGAGGTAGGGCGATGACGAGCTGGCCTATCCTGTCGCTGATCACCTTCCTGCCTCTGGTCGGCGCGTTCTTCTGCCTGATCGTCAACGGGCCGAAGGAGGCGGTGGAGCGCAACTGCCGAAGCATTGCGCTCGTCACCTCGATCGTGACCTTTCTGATCTCGCTGCTGCTGTGGGCGCGCTTCGATTCGACCAAGGCAGGCTTCCAGTTCGAGGAAAAGCTCGACTGGGTGCCGGCATTGGGCATCGGCTACCACATGGGCATCGACGGCATCTCGCTGTTCTTCGTCCTGCTGTCGACCTTGCTGACGCCTATCTGCATCCTGGCGAGCTGGGAATCGGTCCATGTGCGCGTCAAGGAGTACATGGTCGCCTTCCTGGTCCTCGAGACCTTCATGGTCGGCATGTTCTGCGCCCTCGATCTGGCGCTGTTCTATGTCTTCTTCGAAGGCGTGCTGATCCCGATGTTCCTGATCATCGGCGTCTGGGGCGGCCCGCGGCGCGTCTATGCCGCCTTCAAGTTCTTTCTCTATACGCTGCTCGGCTCCGTGCTGATGCTGCTGGCCATCATCGCCATCTACTGGAAGCTCGGCACCACCGACCTGGTCGTGGCGATGGATCGCCTGCAGTTGCCGTTCACCTGGCAGTGCTACCTGTGGCTCGCCTTCTTCGCCTCGTTCGCCGTAAAGGTCCCGATGTGGCCGGTCCATACCTGGCTGCCCGACGCCCACGTCGAGGCGCCGACGGCGGGCTCGGTGATTCTGGCCGGCGTGCTCCTGAAGATGGGCGGGTACGGCTTCCTGCGGCTCTCCATCCCGCTGTTGCCCGAGGCGACGCAGTACTTCGCTCCGCTGATCTTCGGCCTCTCGATCGTGGCCGTGATCTACACCTCGCTGGTGGCGCTGGTGCAGGAGGACATGAAGAAGCTGATCGCCTATTCGTCGGTCGCCCACATGGGCTTGGTGACGATCGGCGCCTTCGTGCTCAACATCCAGGGAGTGCAGGGCTCGCTGTTCCAGATGCTGAGCCACGGCATCGTCTCGGCGGCGCTCTTTCTCTGTGTCGGCGTGGTCTACGACCGTATGCACACCCGCGAGATCGCGGCCTACGGCGGCCTGGTCCATCGCATGCCGCGCTATGCCTTCACTTTCATGGTGTTCACCCTGGCAAGCGTCGGTCTGCCCGGCCTGTCGGGGTTCGTCGGCGAGTTCCTGGTGCTGGCCGGCGCCTTCAAGGCCAATACCTGGGTGGCGACCCTGGCGGCGACCGGCCTGATCCTGGGGGCGGCCTACGCGCTCTGGCTCTACCGCAAGATCATCTTCGGCGAGCTCAGCAAGGATTCGCTCAAGGGCATCGTGGACATGAACCGCCGCGAGATCGCGGTGTTCCTGCCGCTCCTGCTGCTCAGCCTCTGGATGGGCATCTATCCCGCCTCCTTCCTCGATCCCATGGCGGCCTCGGTCGACAAGCTGGTCGGCGACTATCAGGCAGCCATCAAGCTCGCCCGCACGGCGGCGTTGCCGTGACCCGGGAGTGACGAACATGATTGTCGGTCTCGAATCCTGGACCCTGGCGCGGCCGGAGCTGTTCCTCGCGGCGGCCACCGCCTTGCTGCTGATCTACGGCGTGGTGCGCGGCGAGGGCTCGGCGGCGTTCGTGTCGCTCGGCACGACGCTGGCACTGCTGGTTACGGCGGTCCTGCTGTTCATGCCCTTCCGGGAAGGCACGGCCTTCGCCTCGCTGTTCATCGTCGATCGCCTGACCGCGACGATGAAGGCGCTGCTGCTGCTCGGCGCGGCGATCTCGATCCTGATGTCGCGCGCCTACTTCGAGCAGGTCAAGGCATGGCGCTTCGAATATCCGCTGCTGGTGGCGCTCGCCAGCCTCGGCATGATGCTGATGATCTCGGCCAACGACTTGATGTCGCTCTATGTCGGCCTCGAGCTGCAGTCGCTGGCGCTTTACGTCATCGCGGCCTTCCATCGCGACAGCGAGCGGTCGACCGAAGCGGGCGTGAAGTACTTCGTGCTCGGTTCCGTGGCGTCCGGCATGCTGCTGTTCGGTGCTTCGCTGATCTACGGCTTCTGCGGCGGCACGGCGTTCGTCGAGATTTCGAAGGCGCTGCTCGAGGGCAAGGGAGCCGAAGCCGGCACCATCATCGGCCTGGTCTTCGTGGTCGCGGGCCTCGCCTTCAAGGTCTCCGCCGTGCCCTTCCACATGTGGACGCCCGACGTCTACGAGGGTGCGCCGACGCCGGTCACGGCATTCTTCGCCACGGCAACCAAGGTCGCCGGCATATCGCTGCTGGTCTCGGTGCTGATGGGGCCGTTCAAGCCGCTCTTCGCCCAGTGGCAGCAGATCATCGTCGTCGCGTCGGTCCTCTCGATGGCGCTGGGTGCATTCGCCGCCCTTCGCCAGCAGAACATCAAGCGCCTGATGGCCTACTCCTCGATCGGCAACGTCGGCTACATCCTGCTCGGTCTGGCGAGCGGCAGCGAGAAGGGCATTCAGGCGGTGGTCTTCTACCTCGCCATCTACGTCGTCATGACGCTCGGAGTGTTTGCCACCATCCTGTTGATGAAGCGTCGCGGCGTGATGGTCGAGGGCATCGGCGATCTGGCGGGCCTGGCGCGCACCCAGCCGATGATGGCCTTCGCCTTGCTGCTGTTCATGTTCTCGCTGGCCGGCATCCCGCCGCTCGCGGGCTTCTGGGGCAAGCTCTACATCTTCATGGCCGCCGTGGAAGCCGAGCTCTATTGGCCTGCCGTGCTCGGTGTGCTGGCCTCGGTGGTGGCGTCCTACTACTACCTGCGCATCGTGAAGGTCATGTACTTCGACGAGCCGACCGACACGCTCGATCAGCCGCTGTTCGGCGTCAACCGCCTCGTGGCCTTCGGCTCCGCCGTCATCGTCGCGGCGTTCTCGTTGGCGCCGCAACCCTTGAGCGTCGTCGCCGCCGCCGCGGCCAAGGGCCTCTTCCCGTGAGTTCCGCCCCCGTCCTGCCGGACGGGTGGCGTCTGGTCGCGCTGCCGATCGTCGGCAGCACCATGGACGAGGCCGCGCGCCTCGCCGATGCCGGCGCTCCGGAAGGCACCGTCGTATGGGCGCGCGAGCAGACCGGGGGTAGGGGCCGCCGCGGCCGCAGCTGGGCCTCTCCGGTGGGCAACCTCTACACCTCGACCGTTCTGCGGCCCGCCTGCTTGGCCGCCCGCGCCGCCGAGCTGGGTTTCGTCGCCGCCCTTGCCGTGGCCGACATGGTTCCCGAGGAGCGCGCGGTGCGCGTGAAATGGCCGAACGACGTCCTGGTCGATGGCGGCAAGGTCGCCGGCATCCTGCTGGAGAGCGCGATCGGCCAGAACGCCATGGTGCAGCACGTCGTGGCGGGGATCGGCGTCAATATCGGCTTCGCGCCCCAGCTTCCCGAGATGCGCTATCCCGGCGCGGCGCTGGGGGGCACGGTCGAGGAGGCCCTGGAGAGGCTCACGGCGGCGCTGGCGGCGCGTCTGGTCGAATGGCGACGCCACGGCTTCGAGACCGTTCGCACGAGCTGGCTGCTCCGGGCTGGACCACTCGGGGCCGAGGTCGACGTAAAGCTGGGCGACGAGCTGGTGCGTGGCCGCTTCGGCGGCGTCGACCACGAGGGGGCGCTGCTGCTCGAGACTTCGTCCGGTCGGCGCCGGATCGTGTCGGGCGAGTTGCTGGGCCGCACGGCCTGAGTTGAGTAGGAGGACGTATGCTGCTCGCCATCAACTGCAACAACACGAACATCAAGTTCGGCATTGTCGATGGTGACCGCATCATCGGCGAATGGCGCCAGCACACCTCGGCGATGCGCACCGCCGACGAGCACGCCGTCTGGCTGTTCGAGCTGATGCGCATGGAGGGCATCGATCCCAAGTCGGTGACCGACGCCATCATCGGCAGCGTCGTGCCGCAGGCCAACTTCAATCTCCGCCGCCTCTGCACGCGCTATCTCAACTGCGAGCCGCTGTTTCTCGGCGAGCCCAACGTCGTCTACGGAATCAAGATCAAGGGCGTCGGCGCCGGCGCCGACCGCGTGTGCAACACGGTGGGCGCCGCCCTGATGTTCCCGCGGACGCCGGTGATCGTGGTCGATTTCGGCACGGCGACCAATTTCGACGTGGTCGACGAGGAGGGCAGCTACTGCGGCGGCGCCATCGCGCCCGGTCCCAATCTCAGCATCGAGGCCCTGGTCCGCGCTGCCGCGCTCCTGCCGCGTATCGTGGTCGAGAAGCCGGCGAACGTGATTGGCACCACGACCGTGGCCTGCATGCATACCGGCGTCTTCTGGGGCTATGTCGGCCTGATCGAGGGCATCGTCACGCGCATCAAGGCCGAGTTCGGTGCGCCGATGAAGGTCGTCTCGACCGGCGGCCTCGCACCGGTGTTCAACGGCCACATCTCGGTCATCGATCAGGTCGCGCCAGACATCACGGCGCGCGGCCTGATCGAGATCTGGAAGCGCAGCAAGAAGGCGGCATGACCGTACCGGCCGCGGACGAGCTGCTGTTCCTCGCGCTGGGTGGCGCGGGCGAGATCGGCATGAACCTCAACCTCTACGGTCATGCCGGCAAGTGGTTGATGATCGATCTCGGCATCGGCTTTGCCGACGATTCCATGCCGGGCGTCGAGGTCGTGATGCCCGATCCCGCCTTCATCGAGGAACGCCGCGACGCCCTTCTGGGCATCGTGCTTACCCATGCCCACGAGGACCATCTCGGCGCCGTCGCCGACCTCTGGCCGCGGCTCAAGGCGCCGGTCTATGCCACGCCGTTCGCGGGCTCCGTGCTGCGCCGCAAGCTGGTCGAGGCGGGGTTGCTGGATGCCGTGCCGATCACCGAGATCCCATTGGGCGGCAAGGTGAGCCTTCCGCCGTTCGAGCTCGAATTGATCACCATGACGCACTCGATCCTCGAACCCAATGCGCTGGCGATCCGTACCAGGCTCGGCACGGTGCTCCATACCGGCGACTGGAAGATCGATCCCGAGCCGCTTTTGGGAGAGGTCACCGACGAGGCGACGCTGCGGCGCATCGGCGAGGAGGGTGCGCTCGCCATGGTGTGCGACAGCACCAACGTCTTCGTCGAGGGCGAGGCGGGGTCCGAATCGACGGTGCGCGCCAACCTCGAGAAACTGGTGAAGACCGCCAGGTGCCGGGTCGCCGTCACGTGTTTCGCCTCGAACCTGGCGCGTGTCGAGAGCATCGCGCTCGCCGCGGTGGCCGCCGGACGCCATCCCGTGCTAGCGGGACGGGCGCTGACGCGCATGGTCGAATCGGCCCAGGAGTGCGGCTATCTTCTCGACTTCCCGCAGTGCATTCCCGAGCAGCAGGCGGGCTACCTGCCGCGCGACAAGGTCCTGTTCATCTGCACCGGCAGCCAGGGCGAGCCGCGCGCCACCATGGCCAAGCTCGCCAACGGCGAACATCGCGACCTGGTGTTGGAGGAGGGCGACAGCGCGATCTTCTCCTCGCGCGTCATCCCGGGCAACGAACGAGCGGTCGGCCGCCTGCAGAACGCACTGATGGCGCGCGGCGTCGAGATCATCACCGACGGCGAGGCGGCCATCCACGTCTCCGGTCACCCGGCCCGCGACGAACTGGTGCGGGTCTACCAGTGGATCCGGCCGAAGATCGCCGTGCCGGTCCATGGCGAGGTCCGCCACATGGTCGAGCACGCGGCCCTGGCGCGGGCCTGCCAGGTGCCGGAGACGGTCCTGGCGCCCAACGGCACCCTGGTCCGCCTGGCGCCGGGACCGGCCGAGGTCGTCGACCACGTCCATGCCGGCCGGCTGGCGCGCGACGGCGACGTGCTGGTGCCGATCGACGGCGAGTCCCTGAAGGAGCGGCGCAAGCTCCTGTGGAACGGGTCGGCGGCGGCCACGCTGGTGATCGACAAGGGCGGGAAGGCGGTGGTGCCGCCCAGGGTGTCGCTGCGCGGCATCGACGACGCCGATGGCACGCTGGGCGAGGCCATCATGGCCGGGCTGAAGGAGATGCTGGCCGATCTCAGCACCGCCGAGCGCCGCGACGACGGGCGGATCGAGGAGGCGGCGCGCCAGGCCGTGCGACGCGTCGTGCGAGCGCACCTCGGGAAGAAGCCGTTGACGGACGTGCACATCGTCCGCATCTAAAAGCTGGAGCCAACTGATGATCGGACGCCTGAACCACATCGCCATCGCCGTGCCCGACCTCGACAAGGCGGCCGAGCTCTATCGCACCGTCATGGGCGCCAAGGTGAGTGCGCCCAAAGCGCAGCCGGCGCATGGCGTCACCGTGGTTTTCGTCGAGTTGCCCAACACCAAGATCGAGCTGCTGCATCCCTTGGGCGAGAAGTCGCCGATCGCCAACTTCCTGACGCGCAACGCCGACGGCGGCATTCACCACGTCTGCTACGAGGTCGAGGACATCTACGCCGCGCGCGACAAGCTCAAGGCCCAGGGCGCACGCGTGCTGGGCGACGGCGAGCCCAAGATCGGCGCCCACGACAAGCCTGTGCTGTTCCTTCACCCCAAGGATTTCTCGGGTACGCTGATCGAGCTCGAGCAGGTCTGAAGGAGGTCGCCATGAGCTGGGCTACCGGCATCATGGTCTACCTGGTGATCTGGTGGACGATCCTGTTCGCCATCCTGCCGCTCGGCGTGCGCCGGGTGGAAAATCCCGGTCCCGGCGAGGAAAGGGGCGCGCCGGAGCGGCCGCAGCTGCTGCGGAAGGCGATCATTACGACGATCGTGGCGGCCGTGCTGTGGACCGGCTTCTATTTCCTCCATCAGGCGGACATTTTCAGCTTCCGCAAAATGGTCGAAGGAAGTTGACCCAGCATCTGAGGACGGCTGCCTAAGCGTCTGGCCGCAAAAGGAAACAGCGGGCTCATTGGCCCGCCGTCCCTCTACCCCCGAAACTCGTCACAGGCGGCTTACGCCGCTCTCCTCCCTAAAAACTCGGGCTGCGCCCAAGGCGTAGGCTACTTAGCTTGAACCTGACGCCTTGCCAAGACCTTTTCTTTCGATCGACCGCTTTCAATTAGAACAATTGTAAGC
>JAEZIF010000377.1 GCA_023416135.1 Pseudomonadota bacterium | reverse complement strand
AGAGATCGATGTAGTTGTCGAAGATGAAGGCCGGAATGATCTCGGTGCGGCTGAAGTCGAAGAAGCTGACCGCCAGCACCACCAGCATGGGCAGGCCGAAGAACAGCAGCAGCACGATTACCAGCGGCGCGACCTGCAGCCACGAGGTGCGCTCGCCGGGATATTCGACGGCCTCGGGTTCGGTGCTTGCGGATGCGAAGGCATCCGCCGGCTGGTCTACGATGGCCATGCCTGCACGCCGGCTAGGACGAGACGAACTCGTTCCAGCGCCGCGTCAGGTAGCGGTCCTCGTCCATCACGGTGTTCCAGCAGGCGATGTTGCCCATGCGGTCCCAGATGGCGCCGCCGTCACGCGTGCTGCCCTTTTTCTCCATCAGGGTGCCGTAAGGGTCCTTGATGTCGACCGCGGCGGGCTTGCCGTCGTACCAGTAGTCCCACTCCTCCGGCGTCAGGAACTTCTTGGCCGTCGACGGCACGGCCGAATAGTAGCCCTGCTTGGCGATGAAGCCGCCCTGCCAGCCCGAATTGAACCAGTTCATGTACTCGTAGGCGCAGTCGAGTTTCAGCCCGCTGAGATGCGCCATCGGCGCCAGGCCGACGAACCAGCCGCGATAGCCTTCCTTCAAGGGCACGTAGTAGCAGTCGATGCCGCGCGAGCGCACGGCGGTGACCGCGGGCGACCACATCGACTGGACGACGACCTCGCCCGAGGCCATCAGGTTCACCGACTGGTCGAAGGTGCTCCAGAAGGAGCGGAAATGGCCGCCCTTCTTGAGATCGATCATGATCTTGATGGTCTTGTCGATCTCGTCCTTGGTCATGTTGCCCTTGTCGGCGTACTTGAAGTCGCCGCGCGCCTCGAGCGCCATGGCGACGTCCATCACGCCGACCGGCGCGTAGTCGACCAGCGCCGTCTTGCCCTTGAACTTCGGATCGAGCAGATCCTTCCAGCTCGTGATCTTGTCGCGACCGCCGACCAGGTCGGGCCGGATGCCGAGCGTGTCGGCATTGTAGATGGTCGGGATCATGGTCAGGAACTCGGTCGGCTTGCCGGCGAGCTTCTTGGCGTCCTTGTCCGCATAGAACATCGCCTCGATCGGCGCCAAGCCCTGTGTCGAAGCCATTGTCCCGCTGGGGTATGCGCCCTTGGTGAAGAGCGGAACCGTCTCGCTCCACAGCTTGTATTTCGCCACCGGGATCGGCGCGATCGCGCCCTTGCCCAGGAGGTAGGGCAGCTTGGTGCTGTCGATGTTGTTGATGTCGATGGTCTGCGGCTGCGTCAGCGAGCGGTTGAGCTGCACGTCGTCGGTGATGGCCTGCATCACGATCTTGAAGCCGAGATCCTTCGTCGCCTGATCGCCGATCTCCTTGATCGCGGCGTACGACCCTCCGGCATGGACCAGCGTGATGTCCTTGGTATTCTGCGCCCATACGGTGGGAAATCCCGCGATACCCTGCGTGGCGACGACCGCGCCGCCGGCTGCGGCACCCTTGAGAAGATTTCGACGATTGAGCTTGTTGCCGGTTTCAGAAGAGCTGCGAGTCATCTGTCACCTCTTTCCACGCCGATCATGCGGCTGGTCGCCGAAATATTTCGCAAGAAACATGCCACGCATTTTCCCGCGCAACGGCGAGGGGCGCGCGACGATGCTGATCCAAAGTTGTGCGGACCGAGGCTGCGACTGATCCTGCTTTGAGCAACGGTCCGGGAATTGCACGTCGTCGGGATATTTCACAGAAGGGCGACGGACATGGAAATCGGCGTCTTCATTCCCATCGGCAGCAACGGCTGGCTGATCTCGACAACCTCGCCGCAGTACAAGCCGAGCTTCGAGCTCAACAAGCAGACGACGCTGAACGCCGAGCGCTACGGGCTCGACTTCGTCCTGTCGATGATCAAGCTGCGCGGCTTCGGCGGGAAGAGCGAGTTCTGGGACCACAACCTGGACTCCTTCACCCTGATGGCAGGATTGGCCGCGGTCACCGAACGCATCCGGCTGTATGCCACCGTGCCCACGCTTGCGGTCCCGCCGGCGATCGCGGCGCGCATGGGCGCGACCATCGATTCGATCTCGAACGGGCGGTTCGGCTTGAACGTCATCACCGGATGGCAGAGGCCGGAATACTCGCAGATGGGACTGTGGCCGGGCGACGAGTACTTCGGCCATCGCTATCGCTACGCCGCCGAATACGTACAGATCCTGCGCGACCTCTGGGAGAACGGCGCGTCGAACCTCAAGGGCGAGTTCTTCACCATGAACGACTGTCGCTTGAGCCCCCGCCCCAAGGCCGACATGAAGGTCATCTGCGCCGGCCAGAGCGACTCGGGCCTCGAGTTCACCGCCAAGTACGCCGACTACAATTTCTGCTTCGCCAAGGGCATCAACACCCCGACCGCCTGCAGCGACACGGTCGGGCGCATGCAGTCCTACGCAGCTCAGACCGGCCGCAAGGTCGCGTCCTACGCGCTTACGATGGTCATCACCGGCGAGACAGACGCCGAGGCTGAGGCGAAATGGGAACTCTACAAGCAGGGCGCCGATCTCGAGGCGCTGGCCTGGCTGGTCGAGCAGGCCACGGCCGACAAGAACCCCACCGGCGACAGCAACGTGCGCCACGCCATCGATCCCAAGTCGATGGTCAACATCAATATCGGCCTGCTGCTCGGCTCGCATGCCACGGTCGCCCGGATGCTGGACGAGATGGCGACCATCCCCGGCCTCGCCGGCGTGCTGCTCACTTTCGACGAGTTCGTGAGCGGCACGGAGATCTTCGGCGAGCGCATCCAACCGCTGATGCAGTCTCGCAAGCACATCAACGCGCCAGCGAGGGCCGCCGCATGACCGAACCTGTCAGCTACTTCCCATCCGACGATGCCGCCGCGCGCTATCTGCCGGCGCGACCAGAACCGATCATGATCCGGCCGGCCGAAACGGCGCTGATCATCGTCGACATGCAGAACGCCTACGCCTCGCCCGGCGGCTATCTCGACCATGCCGGCTTCGACGTCTCGGGAGCAGCGCCCGTCATCGAAAGGATCTCCGAAGCGGCAGCCGCAGCGCGCGCCGCCGGGATGCAGGTGGTGTTCTTCCAGAACGGCTGGGACCCGGACTATGTCGAGGCCGGCGGACCGGGCTCGCCCAACTGGCACAAGTCCAATGCGTTCAAGACCATGCGCCGCAAACCCGAGCTCTACGGCAAGCTGTTGGCCAAGGGCGGCTGGGACTACGAGCTCGTGCAGGCGCTGCCTCCGCAGAAGGGCGACATCGTCGTCGGCAAACCGCGCTACAGCGCCTTCTTCAACACCCAGCTCGACAGCCTCCTGCGCGCCCGCGGCATCCGTTCGCTGATCTTCACCGGCATCGCCACCAACGTGTGCGTCGAGTCGACCCTGCGCGACAGCTTCTTCCTGGAATACTTCAGCGTCGTCCTGCACGATGCCACGCACCATGCCGGGCCCGCCTTCATCCAGGAGGCGTCACTGTACAACATCGAGAAGTTCTTCGGCTGGGTATCGTCGGTCGAGGAGTTCCGCACCGCCTTGGCCGCCAACATCAACCCGATGCTGACCAAGGAGAAGCCCTGATGCCGATGAAAGCCATCTTCCCTCCCGGTTCCGGCAAGACTCTGGCGCCCTACTCGCCCGGTGCGATGGCCGACGGCGTGGTCTATGTCGCCGGTACGCTGGCGCTCGACAAGGACACCAACGTCGTCCATGTCGGCGACGCCGCCAAGCAGACCGAGCACGTGCTGGAGCAGATCAAGTCGGTGATCGAGACCGCCGGCGGCACCATGGGCGACGTCACCTTCAACCAGATCTTCATCACCGACTGGGCGAACTACGCCGCGGTCAACTCGGTTTACGCCAGGTATTTTCCGGGCGACAAGCCCGCGCGCTACTGCATCCAGTGCGGGCTGGTGAAGAAGGAAGCGCTGGTCGAGATCGCAACGATCGCCCATGTCGGCAAGTGACGTTCAAGGCGGTTTTCGACGTCCACGACGGGCCTGACGCCGGCGCCGAGACCGTGCTGCTGTCGTCCGGGCTGGGCGGCGCGGCGGGTTACTGGACGCCGCAGCTCGACGCATTGCGTCGGCGCTACCGTGTCGTCGCCTACGATCAGGCCGGCACCGGCCGCAATCTCGGCGGGCTCGCGGCCGGTCACAGCATCGCCGCCATGGCCGACGAGGCGCTGGCCGTGCTCGACGCCAGCGGCACCCCCACGGCACACTTCGTCGGCCACGCTTTGGGGGGATTGGTCGGCCTCGACTTGGCACGACGCCGGCCTGACCGGCTGCACTCCCTCACTGTGATCAATGGCTGGGCCGCCATCCATGCTCACACCAGGCGCTGCTTCGACGTGCGGCTGGCGTTGCTGAAGCACGAGGGGCCGCCAGCTTATGTGCGCTCCCAGCCGATCTTCCTCTTTCCTGCCGACTGGCTGGCGCAGAACGAGGCGCGCATGGCCGGGGAGGAGGCGCATGGCCTGGCCGGCTTCCAAGGCATCGACAACCTGCGGGCGCGTATCGGCGCCCTGATCGCCTTCAATGCCCGGCCGCACCTGGCGGCGCTGCGGGTGCCAACCTTCATCGTTGCGGCGCGCGACGATATCCTGGTGCCGAGCCTCATGTCCGAGGAACTCGCGACCGCCATTCCTGGAGCGCGCCTGCATGTCGCGCCGTGGGGCGCGCACGCGCTGAACGTGACCGTGCCCACCGTCTTCAACACCCTGCTGGTGGACTTCCTGTCATGCGTGCCTGCCAAGGCTTGATCGCGCTAGAGGCCGAAGTCGCTCGCGACCTCGAGATGACCGCGCATCCGCACATGGAGTGGATGGTACCGCGCCTGCACGCGGGCAAACCCGCGCTCGACGTGCTGATCGTCGGCGCGGGCCAATCGGGCCTGGTCACGGCCTTCTGCCTGAGGCGCGAGCGCGTGGGCAATATTCTGGTGATCGACCGCGCGCCGCAGGGCAAGGAAGGCCCGTGGGTCACCTTCGCGCGCATGCCCACCCTGCGCAGCCCCAAGGTGCAGACCGGACCCGACCTCGGCGTGCCGAGCCTCACCTTCCAAGCCTGGTACGAGGCCCAGCACGGTGCCCAGGCCTTCGCCGATATGCAACTGATCCCCAGCGTCGACTGGCACAGCTACCTGCTCTGGTACCGCCGCGTGCTCGGCCTGCCGGTGCGCAACGACATCGCCGCCACCGCGATCGCGCCCGGGCGGCTGGACGACGGCGGGCCCTGCCTGCTGGTGACGCTGTCGACCGGCGAGGTGCTGGCGACGCGCAAGCTGGTGCTGGCCACCGGCCAGGACGGCACCGGCGAATGGTGGATGCCCGACTTCGTGCGCATGCTGCCCGCCGATCGCCGCGCCCATACCTGCGAGCTGGACATCGATTTCGGGCGGCTGAGGGGCAAGGTCGTCGCCGTGCTGGGCGCCGGCGCCTCGGCGATGGACAACGCCGCGGTGGCGCTGGAGCATGGCGCGGAGGTCCACCTTTTCACGCGCCGGCGGCCGACCGGCGTGCAGCGCTTTCGCTGGCTGACCTTCGCAGGTTTCCTGCGCCACATGGGCGACATGTCCGACCTCTGGCGCTGGCGGTTCATGGGCAACATCCTGCGCGCCCGCGAGGGTTTTCCGCCCGACACCTATGCCCGCGTCATGGCCTTTCCCGACACCTTCACAATGCATGCCGAGCGGGCCTGGACCGACGCGCGAATGGAAGGCGATCGCATCTGCCTCGAGACGACCCGCGGCCCCTTCCAGGCCGACTTCGCGATCTGCGGCACGGGCATCCGCCAGAACGTCCATCTGCGACCCGAGCTCGCGCCGTTCGCCGACAAGATCGCGCTGTGGGCTGACCGCTTCACGCCGCCGTCCGGCGAGGAAGACGCGCTGCTCGCGGACTACCCATACCTCGGTGCCGACTACGAGTTCCTCGAGAAGAAGCCGGGCGAAGCGCCGTGGCTGGGCGACATCCATGTCTTCGGCATCGGCTCGACGCTGAGCTTCGGCGTCTCCGGCAGCAGCATCAACGCCATGAATATCGCTGTTCCCAGGCTGGTGGCGGGGCTCACCCGTGGCCTGTTCACGGGCGACCTGCAGCGTCACTGGCAGTCGCTGCTCGCCTACGACACCAAGCTGGTCGACCTCGACTGGAGCAAGATCAAGACGGAGTAGCGCTCACGACGGCGCGATCGGCATCGTCGAGCGCCATCGGCAGGCCGGCGCGAATCAGCTCGGCCAGGCCCTCGTTGGGCACCATCACGGTCAGGCAATAGAGCCTGTCCGGTCCGACATTCTCGACGACGTGGTCCATGCCGGACGGCAGCACCAGCGTGTCGCCCTTCTCCATGTCGTAGGTCGCCCCGCCGCAGTGGGCGCGGCCGCTGCCCTCCAGCACGAAGAACATCTCATGCGCCCGGTCGTGCTTGTGCAACGGCGTGCTGCCGCCCGCCTCGAAGATCTCGATGACCGACAGGAACGGCGCCCGATCGGTCACCGGATCGACGGTCATCACGAACTTGTTGGTGTCGGCGGGTGAGATGCGGGAGACGCGGCAGTCGCGCGCCCGGCGGAACAGCGGCTGATTCATGTTCCGGATTGAGCAACAGTCGGGCCGGCCCGACAAGTGGTCCGGGGTGGCAAGACGCGGTGGTCGGTGGCACGCTCCCTGCATACTGTTTCGCCAACTCCAACGGTGGTGGCCCCATGACAACGGCCAAGCGGCAGTTGCGCTTTGGCGCGTTCTTCAGCGTACCGGGGTGCCATCCGACGGGCTGGCGTCATCCCGACGCGGTCTGCGAGACCGATCTCGACTTCCGACTGCTCGCCGACATGGCGCGCACGGCCGAACGCGGCCTGCTCGACTGCATGTTCTTCCAGGACAGCGTCGCCATTCCCGGCAGCACGGCCGTCTACGGCGCAAAGCCCTTCCGCGTCAGGAACGGCAGGCAGGCGCACATCGAGCCGATGAGCGCGATTGCGGCCCTGGCGGCGATCACCAAGCATATCGGGCTCGTCTCGACCTGCACGACCTCCTACAACGAGCCCTACAACGTCGCGCGCCGCTTCCTCACCATCGACCATATCAGCGGCGGCCGTGCCGGCTGGAACCTGGTCACCTCGCAGGCCGAGGACGAGGCGGTGAACTTCGGCCGCGACCAGCACTTCGAGCACGGCATCCGCTACGATCGCGCTTCCGAGTTCCACGATGTGGTGATCGGCCTGTGGGACAGCTGGGAGGACGACGCTTTCCAGCGCGACAAGCAGAGCGGTGTCTGGTTCGACTACGACAAGATGCACATCCTGCAGCACAAGGGTACGCACTTCACGGTGCGCGGCCCCTTGAACGTCGCGCGCTCGCCGCAGGGGCGGCCGGTCGTCGCGCAGGCAGGCTCGTCCGACATCGGCATGGAGCTCGCGGCCCGCACCGCCGACATGGTGTTCACCGCCCAGACCACCATCAAGGAGGGCCAGGATTTCTGCAACGACATGCGCTCGCGCATGGAGAAGTACGGGCGCGGGCCGGAGGAGATCCGCATCTTCCCGGGCATCATGCCGATCGTTGGCCGGACCGAAGCAGAAGCACAGGAAAAGTACGAGGAGCTGCGCTCGATGGTCGACGACGGCGTCGGCATCGCGGGCGTGGCGCGGCTGGCGGGCGGCGTCGACATCTTCGCCTGCGACCCCGACGGGCCACTGCCCGAGCTCAAACCCAGCAATGCGGCACGCGCGCGCCAGGAGATGATCATCGCCATGGGCAGGCGCGGCATGACCATCCGCCAGATCGGTCGCGTGCTGGCCATGAGCCAGGCCCATCGCGTGCTCTACGGCACGCCCAAGCAGCTCGCCGACGACATGCAGGCCTGGCTCGAGGCCGGCGCCTGCGACGGCTTCAATTTGCTGTTCGCGCACTATCCCAAGCCGCTCGAGGAATGGGTGACCATGGTCATCCCCGAACTGCAACGGCGCGGCATCTTCCGCACCCAGTACGAGGGCAGGAACTTCCGCGAGAATCTCGGCGTGCCGATCCCCCGGAACGTCCACACGAAGAATCGCACGACGGTCCAAGTGTCCGCGGCGGCGTCCAATGATTGACCGTGGATGCCCGATCCAGACCCCGCTGTCATCCCGAGCGAAGCGAGGGACCTTTCCTGCGGCCTTAAAGGCCCCTCGCTTCGCTCGGGGTGACAGTTTTGATGTCGGAGGCAAGCGATGACCCGCCAACTCCGACTCGGCGGCTTCTTCAGCGTGCCGGGCAACCATCTGGCGGGCTGGCGCCACCCCGACGCCGTGCCGACCTACGACATGGACTTTCAGGGTTACGCTCACATCACCCAGGTCGCCGAGGCCGCCAAGTTCGACACCATCTTCTTCCAGGACACGGTCGGCGTGGCCGGCAGCCGCGCCCTCGCCCGCGGTGAACGCACGCGCGCCAAGCTTTCGCGCACCGTCAAGCTCGAGCCGACGGCGACGCTTGCGGCGCTGGCCATGGTGACCGGCCGCATCGGCCTGGTGGCGACGGCGACCACGACCTACAACGAGCCCTATAACATCGCCCGCCGCTTCGCCTCGATCGACCATATCAGCGGCGGCCGCGCGGGCTGGAACCTGGTCACCTCGCAGATCGAGGACGAATCGGAGAATTTCGGCTTCGACGAGCACCTCGCCCATGCCGACCGCTACGAGCGCGCTGCCGAGTTCTACGAGGTCGTCACCGGCCTGTGGGACAGCTGGGAAGACGGCGGCCTGCTGCGCGACAAGAAGACCGGCATCTACATGGACCGCGACAAGGTCCATTTCCTCGACCACGTCGGCAAGCACTTCAAGGTCAAGGGCCCCCTCAACATCACGCGCTCGCCGCAGGGCTGGCCGGTGGTGGCGCAGGCGGGCTCCTCCGAGGCCGGCCGCGAACTCGCCGCCCGCACCGCCGACGTCGTGTTCACGGCACAGACCAGGATCGACGAGGCGAAAGCCTTCTATGCCGACATCAAGAGCCGCGCGGCACGCTACGGCCGCGGGCCGGACGACATCAAGATCATGCCTGGCCTCACTCCGGTGCTCGGCCGCACCATGGAGGACGCGCGCGAGAACTACGAATACCTGCAGTCACTGATGCCCGACGACGTGGCGCTGCAGTCGCTGTCGCACATCTCGGGCGGGCTGGATCTGAGCAAGTTTCCGCTCGACGGCCCCCTGCCCGAGCTGCCGCCGAGCAACGCCGCGAAGGCTCGCCAGGCGCTGGTCGTGCGCACCGCGCGCGAGAACAGCATGACCCTGCGCCAGATCGCGCGCCACACCGCGGCCGGCACCGGCCATCGCGTGCTGGTCGGCACACCCGAATACATGGCCGATGAAATGGAGAAGTGGCTGAAGGAAGAGGCGGCCGACGGCTTCAACGTCGTCTGCAACTACTATCCCAAGCCGTTCGAGGATTTCTGCCGCCTGGTCGTGCCCGAGCTGCAGCGCCGCGGAATCTTCCGCACCGAGTACCAGGGCACCACCCTGCGAGACCATTTGGGCTTACGCGTTCCGGAGAATCGATACACGCGCCAGGCAAGGGAAGCCCTGGCAAGGGAGGCGTCATGAAGAAACTGATTTCAGCCGCAGCGTGCGGCCTGGCCGCCTTGTCTTTGGCGACCACGGCGTTCGCTCAAGGCCCGACCGAGAAAGTGCGCAAGCTCAATCTCTATTCCTGGCCGCAGGCCGCCCTGCCCCAGAGCTATCAGGCGGCCCAGCTCATCGCCCAGCAATGGCGTCAACTCGGACTGGACGTCGAGGTCAAGCCCCTGCAGCGCCAGCAGCAGACCCAGCTCATCTGGTTCAGCCGCGACAAGTGGGACGTCACCATGTGGCGCATGGTCGGCCGGCCCGAGCGCTCCGATCCCGACGAGTTCCTCTACAGCCTCTACCACTCGACCTACGCCGAGAAGGGCTACAACTTCATCGGCTACCTCAATCCCGAATACGACAGGCTCGCCGAGAAGCAGCGCACCCAGCTCGATCGCGAGGAGCGGCGCAAGACCGCCTTCGAGATGCAGAAGATCATCGACCGCGACCAGCCGCAGGCCTTCCTGGTGCACCCGAAGTACGCGCTCGCTTTCAACAAGGCGGTGTTCAAGGAGGACACGGTCGTCAACCAGAGCGGCATCGGCATCCGCAACATCTGGACGTTCCTCAAGATCGAGCCGATCGGCGCGCAGAAGGACCTGATCATCAACAGCAACGAGGTGATCAACGCCACCAACCCGCTCTATATCGGCGGTGCAGTCGACAGCTGGATCACTGACCTGGTGTGGGACCGCGTGATGCGCATCGGACCCGACGGCATGCCGCAGCCTTGGGCGGCCGAGAGCGTCGCCTGGGTCGACGACAAGACCCTCGACGTCAAGATGCGCAGCGGCATGAAGTGGCATGACGGCAAGCCGGTGACGCTGGACGACGTCATCTTCTCCTTCCAGGCGCCGGCCGGCGACAAGGCGCCGATGTACAAGCCTTTCGTCACCGACATCGCCTCGATCGAGAAGACCGGCGAGCAGACGCTGCGCTTCACCCTGAAACAGACCAACACGACGTTCCTCACGGCGTCGCTGGCCAAGATCAACCTGATCCCCAAGCACATCTGGGAGCCGGTGCTGAAGGACCTTGCCGGCAAGCCGGAGACCGCCGAGCAGCTCAAGGAGCCGAGCCATGTCGGCTCGGGGCCGTTCAAGATGGTGCGCTGGAAGCCCAACGAGGAGATCCTGCTGGAGCGCTTCGGCGACCATTTCCAGGCGCCCAAGGTCGATCGCTGGATCATGCGCATCGTGCCCAACGCCGAGGCCACGCTCGGCATGCTGAAGCGCGGCGAGATCAACTTTTTGGGCATGTTCGGCGGCGACGCGGAGGTGCTGGTAAAGTTCGCCAAGGAGAATCCGGACATCGCCATCCGCAGCGAGGTCGATATCGGCTTCGAGTACGTGGCCTTCAACAACCGTCGCGCGCCGTTCGACGACGCGAAGTTCCGGCGCGCGCTGTCGGCCGCCATCGATCGCCGGCTGATGGTGAGCGCGGCCTGGCAGGACTACGCCATCCCGGCCAACAGCCACGTCTCGCCGGTGCTGAGCTTCTGGCATGATCCCGCAGTCGACAACCTGAAGACTGGTCTCGCCGAGGCCAAGAAGATCCTACAGGAGGCCGGCTACCGCGTGGTCGGCGGCAAGCTCTACTACCCGGCCGGCAAGCAAGAGAAGCTGGCGACGGAGTAGGATGATGCTCTCATTGGAGCGCGGACCTCCAGGTCCGCATCATGAGCATGAGCGGACCCGGAGGTCCGCGTTCCAATGAGGCTCGTCCTCGAGCGTTTCACGCACAACGCGCTGGCGTTGCTGGCCGTCACCACCCTCCTGTTCTTCATGTTCCGGCTGATGCCGGGCACGCCGCTCGCCGCCTTCATCAACGAGAACCTGAACGCCGACCAGCAGCAGGCCATGCTGGAGCAGTTCGGCCTCGATAAGCCGATGTGGCAGCAATACTTCATCTATCTCGCCAATCTGCTGCAGGGCGAGATGGGACTTTCCTTCTTCCAGCGACGGCCGGTCATGACCATCCTGCTGGAAGTGCTGCCGAACTCGGTGATCCTCACCCTCACCTCGCTGATCATCGCCTACATCTTCGGCGTCCTGGCCGGCGCCTGGCTCGCCTGGAAGCGCGGCAGCTGGATCGAGCGCGCCGCCGTGCCGGCCGTGCTGGCGACCCGTGCGGCGCCTGAATTCTGGATCGGCATGGTGCTGCTCGCCGTGCTGTCGTTCAACGCCGGCTGGTTCCCGTCGGGCGGCGCCAGCAGCCCGGGCCTGGCCTACTCGAACAACTGGGACCGCATCTTCTCCCTGGACTACCTCCACCACCTCGCCCTGCCGGTGCTGACGCTCGCTCTCTACCTGCAGGGCCTGCCGCTGCTCCTGATGCGCTCCAACATGCTGGAGGTGATGCACGAGGAGTTCGTCACCATGGCGCGCATGAAGGGGTTGAGCGAATGGCGCATCGTCATCGGCCATGCCGCGCGCAACGCGCTCCTGCCGGTAGTCACCGCCTTTGCGCTGGGCGTCGGCCTGTCGATGGGCGGCAACGTCGTGATCGAAACCGTGTTCAGCTGGCCCGGCATAGGCCGCCTCCTGGTGCAGGCCGTCTCAGTTCACGACTATCCCCTGGCGCAAGGCGCCTTCCTGATGATCGCGCTGGTGCTGGCGTTGATGAACTTCGTCGCCGACCTTCTCTATATGGTCCTCGACCCGCGGGTGAGCCATGGCCGAAAGGGCTGAGCCCGTGCCCCCCGCACGCTCGGACCGGTCGCTGCCGCCGGTCCTGCGGCGCATGGTGGCGATGCCGCTCAGGGATCCGTTCGCCTTCGCGGGCGTTCTGATCTACCTGCTGTTCGCCCTGGTGGCCCTGTTCGCCGACCAGCTCGCACCCATCGACCCGATGGAGATCCTGTTCACCAAGACAGGCAAGCTCGCGGCCAACGTGCCGCCCGGTGCCGAATTCCCGCTGGGCACGACCAACCTCGGCCGCGACATCTATGCCCAGCTCGTCTACGGCACCAGGAGTGCACTCGCGGTCGGCCTGTCCGCCGCCATCATCGTCGCCACGGTGGGCACGATTGTCGGCCTGGTCGCGGGCTACTTCGGCGGCACGACCGATGCGGTGCTGATGCGCATCGCCGACATGGCGCTCAGCCTCCCCTTCCTGCCCTTCGTCATCGTGCTGACCGGCTTCCTGGGCGCGAGCACCTCCAACATCGTGCTCGCCGTCGCGCTGCTGTTGTGGCCGAACTCGGCTCGCGTCATCCGGAGCCAGGTGCTGACCTTGCGTGAGCGCGCCTATGTCGAGGCTGCGCGCGTCACCGGCGCCAGCGCGTGGCGCATCCTGTTCGTCCACATTGCGCCCAACATCCTGCCGCTCAGCTTCGTCTACGCCGCCATCGCCATCGGCTGGGCCATCATCACCGAGGCCAGCGTCAGCTTCCTCGGCTTCGGCGATTCGTCCAGCGTGTCGTGGGGCATGATGCTGCAGGACGCCTTCGCCTCGCAGGCGCTGTCGCGCGGCCAGTACGCCTGGTTCGTGCCGCCCGGCATCTGCATCGTGCTGATCGTGGTCGCGGGCTTCTTCATCAGCCGCGGCTACGAGGAGATCTTCATGCCGAGGTTGCGTGGACGATGATGGTGGGCCGATGATCCTCGAGGTCGACAGGCTGGAGATCCAATACAGCACGCGCGATGGCACGGCGCGTGCGGTCGACGGTGCCTCGTTCACCGTGCCCGAGGGCCGCATCGTCGGACTGGTGGGCGAATCGGGCTGCGGCAAGACCACGGCCGTGCGCGCCATCATGGGCGTGCTGGCGGAGAACGGCCGGCAGGCGGGCGGCCGCGTGGTGTTCAAGGGCCAGACGATGGACGAGGCCACGACCCGGCGCCTGCGCTGGCGCGACATCGCCTACGTGCCGCAAAGCGCCATGAGCTCGCTCGATCCGGTGTATACCGTGGGCTCGCAGCTCGTCGAGGTGCTGACCAAGCGCGGCAACCATTCGCGCGCCTCGGCACGGGCACGCTCGGTCGAGCTGTTCGACCTGGTGGGGCTCAGCGAGCGGCGGCTGGCCGACTATCCGCACCAGTTCTCCGGCGGCATGCGCCAGCGCGCCGCCATCGCAATCGCGCTGGCCCTGGAGCCCAGCCTGCTGCTGGCCGACGAGCCGGTGACCGCGCTCGACGTCATCGTCCAGCGCCAGATCCTCGATGTGCTGCGAGCCCTTCAGCAGCGCCTGCATCTCTCCATGGTGCTGGTGACGCACGACATCAGCGTCGTCGCCTATCTCTGCGACGAGGTCGTGGTGATGTATGCAGGCCAGGTCGTCGAAAGCGGTCCCGTGCGCGAAGTGCTTGTGCGGCCACGCCACCCCTACACGATGGGCCTGCGCAACGCCTTTCCAGACCTGTTGTCGGACGCGCTGGAGCTGGTACCGATCGCCGGCAGCCCGCCCGATCTGCGCGAGGCCCTGTCGGGCTGCCGCTTCGTGCCGCGCTGCCCGTTTGCCCAGCCCGCATGCAGCATTGATGCCGCGATGAACAGCAACGGCAACCACCGTTCGGCCTGCCGCCGCGACAGCGAGGCCGACGCCCTCCGAACCGCCGCATTGGATCCCAGGACATGGCAGCGCTCGTCGAGCTTCGCGATGTCGTGAAGCACTTTCCGGTGGCGCGCACGCTGGGCGAGATCGCCCGCGGCGTGCATCCGGCCGTGCGCGCGCTCGACGGCGTCACCTTCGACGTCGGCGACGGCGATGCCGTGGCCATCGTCGGCGAATCTGGCTGCGGCAAGACCACGCTGGGCCGCCTGATGCTGAAGCTGGTCGAGCCGACCGGGGGCGCGATCGCCTTCGGCGGCGCACCGATCGCCGACCTTTCCGGCGAGCGGCTGCGCGACTTCCGCCGCCAGGCGCAGCTCGTGTTCCAGAACCCGTTCGACGCGCTCAATCCACGCTTCACGATCTACCGGGCTGTCGTCGAGCCCCTGATAAACGCCGGCATCGACAAGGCCGAGCACGCCGATCGTGTGGCCTCGGCCTTCCGCCGCGTGCATCTCGCCGACTTCGACCGCTACTTCGACCGCTATCCCCATCAGCTGAGCGGTGGCCAGCTCCAGCGCGTAGTCATGGCGCGCGCCCTCGTATTGGGGCCGCGCTTCCTGGTGGCGGACGAGCCGGTGTCGATGCTCGATGTCAGCGTCCGCGCCGGCATTCTGGCGCTGCTTCGCGAGGTTCGGGAAACGATGGGGCTGACCGCCGTCTACATCTCCCATGATCTGGCGCTGGTCCGTTACCTCTGCGAGCGCACCCTGGTCATGTATCTCGGCCGCGTCGTCGAAGACGCGCCGACCGAGGAGATCGTGCGCCGGCCGCGCCATCCCTACACCAAGGCCCTGGTCGCCGCCGTGCCGGTGCCCGATCCCGACCAGAGCCGCGCGCCGCTTCCCATCAAGGGCAGCGTGCCCGATGCCCGCGAGCCGCCCAGCGGCTGCAGCTTCCGCGACCGCTGCCCGCACGCCATGCCACGCTGCGCCTCCGAGACGCCCGCGCTGCGCTCGACCGCCGGCGGCCATCGCGTCGCCTGCCATCTGGACTGAGCCCTTGAGACGCACCCTTTGCCTGGCCGCGCTGGCGTGGTCCTTGCGTGTCGCCGGGGGAACGCCTACGGGTTTCGCGGTGTGATGGAAACGCACGCCAATCGACCGGACACATCGGCTTCCGCAGTGGCAAGGACGAGTACCTTGCGCCCACAACATTGGACCGACACAATTCCCCCATGCCCGACGCCACTCTGAAGAACGCCCCGACGGCCTGCGACCCGGTCACGCTCGAGATCGTGCGCGGCGCCGTGCGCGCAGCACAGGCCGAGATGGAGGCACTGATCGAGCGCACCGCCATCTCCGCCTTCATCCGCGAGAAGAAGGATTTCTACACTGCCCTGTTCGACGCCAACGGCGTCATGGCGGTGGGTTCCAATCTGCCGGTATTTGGCGACATCTGCGGACCGGTGTTCCGCGATTTCCCTCCCGACACCATGCGGCCGGGCGACCTCTATTGGTACAACGACTGCTACGGCTCGCGCGGCGCCATCTCGCACTCCAGCGACCAGGTGCTGCTGGCGCCGGTGTTCCATGACGGCCGGCGCTGCGGCTTCGTCATGGGCTGGGCGCATTTCTCGGACATCGGTGGCCTGCGCGCCGGCTCGATCAGCCCGGACACCACCGACATCTTCCAGGAAGGCATCATCGTCCCGCCGACCAAGCTGATCGACGCCGGCATCACCAACGAAATGGCGCTGAAGATCTTCTTCCGCAATTCGCGCTTCCCCGAACAGAACGTGGGCGACATGCGGGCGCTGATGGCGAGCGCGACGCTGGGTGTGCGGCGCATCGAAGAGATCGCGGGCCGCTTCGGCACCGACGTGCTGGCCGACGGCCTGCGTCAGCTCGTGGCGCGCACGCGCAATCTGGTGCGCACGAAGCTTGCCGAGACCTTCGACTATGGCACCCACCGCTTCACCGACGCGATCGATTCCGACGGCCATGGCAACGGCCCGTTCCATCTGCGCCTGGCGCTGACGCGCGAACACGGACCCGATGGCGAGGACCGCTTCATCTTCGACGCCACCGCGACCGACGATCAGTCGCCGGGGCCGGTGAACCTGCTGCTCAATCCCGACGTGCCGGGAACGGCGCTCTCCATGTTTTATCTGGGCGGCGATCCGGCTCAGGTCTGCAACGCCGGCGGCCCGCAGGCGATCGACGAGGTTCGGCTGCGTGAGGGCTCGCTGCTGTGGCCCAAGTTCCCCGCGCCGCTCGGCATGCGCGGCCTGACGCTGATGCGTTTCCTGGCCGCGGTGAACGGGCTCATAAACGTCGCGGGCGGCAAGGCGCCAGCCGCGCATTCGGCCTATGTGATCTCCTTCCTGCGCGGCACCTTCCGCAACGACAAGGGCGAGCTGGAACCGTTCCTGATGTCCGACGGCATCGGCGTCGGCTGGGGTGCGCGGCCCTTCGCCGATGGCACCGACGCGGTCTATTTCGTCGCCCAGGAGAACTATCCCGTCGAATTCCTCGAGACCGGCTATCCGGTGCGGCTCCGCACCTACGGCATCCTGGTCGATTCCTGCGGCGCCGGACGCTATCGCGGCGGCTGCGGCATCGTCCGCGAGTACGATATCCAGGCCGAGGAAGCCGTCCTCGCTGTCCGCATCGACAGCGTCAAGAATCCGCCATGGGGCATCGACGGCGGCATGGCAGGCGGCACCGGTCGCGTCGTGGTCAACCCCGGCACCAACCATGAGCGCGTGCTGGCGCCGTTGTCGGACGGCAACGTGCTGAAGCGCGGCGACATCCTGCGCATCGAGACCGGCGGCGGCGGCGGCCACGGCCATCCCTTCGATCGCCCGCCCGAGACAGTGGCCGAGGACGTGGCCGGCGGCTTCGTGACACCGGAGGCCGCGCGGCGACTTTACGGAGTCGTCCTCGTCGACGGCGCGGTCGACAAGGCTGCGACCTCCAAGCTGCGCACCAACCGCCCCGAAACCAAAGCGTTCCACCGTCACACCTATGTCGACAGTCTTGGCTGATACTTCGCTCGCCGTCGCCGTCGATATCGGCGGCACCTTCACAGACATCGCCCTGTACGACGCCAAGAGTGGCCAGATCTGGCGCGCCAAGACGCCGAGCGTGCCGACGGATCCCAGCCGAGCCTTCCTGGCCGGCGTTCGGCTCGCTTTGGAAGATGCGGGCCGCGCCGCACCGACTCTGGGTCGCGTCCTGCACGGCACGACCGTCGCCACGAACATGATCCTCGAGGAAAAAGGCGCGCGCACCGCCCTGGTGACGACGGCCGGTTTCCGCCATGTGCTGGCAATCGGCCGGCAGGACATCCCGCGACGCGCCAACTACCTCGCCTGGGTGAAGCCGCCGCGTCCCGTGCCGGCCTCGCGCGTGCTCGAGGTCAGGGAGCGCATCGGCGCCGGCGGCGCGGTCGTCGAGCCCTTGGACGAAGCAAGCGTGATGGCCACCGCCGAGGCCTGCCGTGCGCTGAAGGTCGAGGCCGTTGCGGTCTGCCTGCTGCACTCCTTCGCCAACCCGGTGCACGAGCGGCGCGTCGCTGAGCTCTTGCGCGCCGCGCTGCCCGGCGTCGCGGTGACGGCCTCATCCGACGTGTTGCCGGTGGTGCGCGAGTACGAGCGGTCGCTGGCGACGGTATTGAACGCGCTGGTGATGCCGGGCGTGGCGACCTACGTGTCGCGTCTGGAGGATCGGCTGGCCGAGGAGAACGTCGAGGCGCCGCTGCTCTACATGCAGTCTAACGGCGGCGTCGCCGGCGGCGTCACCATCCGCCGCGCGCCGGCCCTGACGGCCTTGTCGGGCCCTGCTGCGGGCGTGGTCGGCGCCCGCGAGGTCGCCGCCGCGTGCGGCATCAAGGACATCATCACCGTCGACATCGGCGGCACCAGCGCCGACATCTGCCTGATCAAGAACGGGCAGATCGCGCTCACCCAGAGCGGCCATGTCGGCGAGTGGCCCCTGCCCTTGCCCATGGTCGACATGGTGACCATCGGTGCAGGCGGCGGCTCGCTCGCCAAGGTGGCCGACGGCACCCTGACCGTGGGCCCGCAAAGCGCCGGCGCCGATCCCGGCCCGGCCGCCTACGGCCGCGGCGGCACGCAGGCCACGGTGACCGACGCCCATGTCGTGCTGGGCCATCTGCCGTCGCGCCTGCTCGGCGGCCGCATGGCGCTCGACGCCGAGGCGGCAGCGCGCGCCGTCGACAGCAACGTGGCGCGCCCGCTCGGCCTCGGCCGCGAGGAGGCGGCGCGCGGCATGCTCGCCATCCTCGACAACAACATGATGGGTGCGCTCCGCATCGTCTCGGTCGAGCGCGGCCACGATCCACGCGACTTCACGCTGGTGCCGTTCGGCGGCGCGGGGCCCCTCCACGGCTGCGCCCTGGCCGAGTTGCTGGGCATTCGCCGCGTGCTGGTGCCGACCGCACCCGGCGTCCTCTGCGCCGACGGACTCCTGGCCGCCGACCTGAAGGCCGATTTCAGCCGCACCCTGCCGCGGACAGGCAGGGTCGACATCGATGTGGCGCGCCAGGTCTACGGCGAGCTCTCGCAGCAGGCCGACGACTGGCTCGCCAAGGAGAAGGTGGCGCCCGCCGATCGTACCCAGGTCCGTGTCGCCCTGATGCGCTACCACGGCCAGGGTGGCGAGGTCCTGGTCGACTGGATCGACGACGCCGCGGGCGTCGAGGCCGCCTTCGACACGGCGCACCAGGCGCTCTACGGGTTCAAGCTCGACTCGCCGATCGAGCTGGTGACGCTGCGGATCGAGGCGACGGGCCGCATGCCCGCACCGCTGCGGCCGGTCCTGCCGCCCGGCGCTGGCGCCAGGCCGCACGGCCGGCAGACGGTCCATTTCGGTTCGGGAACGATCGAAGCGCCACTTTACGATCGCGCCAAGCTCGGAGCCGGCGACCGCTTTGAGGGCCCGGCGATCGTCACCCAGCTCGACGCCACGACGCTGGTCCGGCCGGGCTGGTCCGCCGAGGTCCACCCTTCCGGAGCGATCCTGCTGACGCAGGCCTGACCTAAGCTGCCAGGAACTCGTTCCACTTCTCGGTGTAGTACTCGAGGTTCTTCGGTCGCGTGTTCCAGACGAACACCCGCTCGGCGCGGTCGGCGAGCGAGCCGCCGTCGCGGCCGACGCCACCGTAGACCTCCTTCACCAGCTTGGGATCGAGGTACTTCTCGTAGTTGTTCACGGTCGAGAAGTAGCCGATCTCCGACTGGCGAGCGCCCGGATAGCCTTCCATCCAGTAGTTGAGCCACTCGTAGCAGGCGTCGAGGTTCTTGGTCCCGGCCGAGATGGCGTAGCCGTTGCACCAGGCCCTGTAACCTTCCTTGGCGACGGCGTAGTGCACGGGAATGCCCTTGCTCGCGACCTCGACGACCACCGGCCACCAGGCATCGGCGATCCACACCTCCTGCGAGGCCATCAGGTTCACGAGCTCGCCATAGGCCTTCCACATGGCGCGGAAATGGCCTTCCTTCTTCTTCTCCTTGAGAAAGGCGACCACGGTGTCGACCTCCTTCTCGGTCATGCTGCTGATGTCGACCGGGTTCAGCAGGCCCAGCGCGCGCATGCCCATGGCGGCGTTCAGCATGCCGAGCCAATCGATGCCGAACATGGCGACCTTGCCGCGCCACTTGGGATTGAACAGCTCACCCCAGGACAGCGTGTTGTTCTCGGCGGGAATCTTAGAGGCGTTGTAGCCGATGGAATCCATCTGGAAGAACATCGGCGCGAACGACACCTTGGTGCGCGCCTCGTCGACATACATCATGCGGCCCGGGTTGGCGCCGAAGCCCAGCGGCGCGGTCGGTGTGGCGCGGCCGTCCTTCAGGAGCGGATGCAAGAGGTTCCAGTTGGGCAGCTTCGACGTATCGATGGGCTGTAGCAGCTTCTCGCTGTTGGCATAGTCGGCGAACGGCGCGTCGGTCAGCACGACGTCGACCGGCGCAGTGCGTAGCCGATCGATGCGGACCTGGGTCGAGGGATTGACGAAGGGACGCGGCGTGATGCCGGTGCGCTTGGCGAACTCGCCCAGGATCGCCTCGCGCATGTCGTAGGACGCACCCGCGAGCTGGATCTGCTTGGCCTGGGCAATGGCCGGCGCGGCGAGCGTCGAGGCGCCGGCGACCGCCAGCAAGGTACGGCGTTTGATCAGCATGGTGAGGCCTCCTTATGATTTCCTGAACGACGTCGATCGCCGCATCGCCCAGAAGGCGACAGTGCAGAGCGTGACGGCGATCAGGGAGAAGACGGTCGTCGTCGTACCGACGGCATAGATCTCGGGCGTGAGCTGGCGGTCGAGCTGGGCCATGACGGCAAGCGGCAGGGTGGCGTCGGGGCCGGTCGTGAACATGGAGCGGGCGTACTCGTCGTAGCTCAGCGAAAAGCCGAACAGGCCCGCGCCGATCACGCCCGGCAGAACCAGCGGCAGGGTCACGCGCCGGAACGTGGCGAGCCGCGACGCGCCGAGCGTCAGCGCCGCCTCCTCGACCCGCTTGTCGAATCGGTTGAACACCGCGAGCATGGTCAGGAAGCCGAACGGCAGGGTCCACGAGACCTGGACCAGGAAGGTCGTGGTATCCCACGACAGCTCCACCCCGATCAGGCGCATGAGTATGGCGAAGCCGAAGCCCACCAGGATGCCGGGCGCCATGATGCCGAGCAGCATCAGGTAGAAGAACCAGCCGTTGCCGCGGAACTGACCGCGCATGGCCTGCGCGGCGGCTACCGAGAGCACGATGGTGGTCGCCGAGCAGGCCAGCGCCAGCAGCACCGAGCGCAACAGCGGGGGCTTGAAGTCGTTCATGACCGAGGCTCGCCACAGTTCCTGGTACCAGTGCAGCGACGTGCCGTTCATCGGGAAGGTCGTGCCGCCGGTCGGACCGCTGAAGGACAGCAGCCCCAACGTGAAAATCGGAAGCCACTGATAGGCCAGGAAGACGACGGTGACCGTACCCAGGCACCAGGCCGTGAGGCTCGACCGGCCCTTCCAGCCGATCATCGCTCGACACCCAGCCGCCGCACGTCGACGACGCGCAAAGCGACGACCACGCCCACCAGCATGCAGATCATCAGCAGGACCGCTACCACCGAGGCCGCGCGGATCTGCGAGCTTTCGTAGAACAGCAGCACCAGGTTCGAGAGCAGTGCGTGCTTGTTGCCGCCGATCGTGGCCACAGTGGCGAAGTCGGACATGACGTTGAGGAAGACCAGCACCTGGCCGATCACCACGCCCGGCAGGGTGAGCGGAAAGGTGACGCGGCAGAACACCGTGAAGGGCGTGGCCTTCAGCGTCATCGCCGCCTCGCGCAGCTGCGGGGCGATCGAGCTCAGCATGTACACGACGGGGCCTGCGGCCATCATCGTGTACAGCGACACCTGGGCCATGGTGATGCCGGTGGGAATAGAGGAATGCTTCGATCGGAGAGCGCGTGGCGCCGGTGGAGATCAGGAGCTGGTTGATGACGCCGTTGACGCCGAGGAACGGCACCCAGGCGATGGCGCGGATCAGCGTCGAGGTCCAGAACGGGATGATAAAAGCGAGGAACAGCGCCAGCCGCCAGCCCGGGCTTTTCACCTTCATCGCCAGGAAGTAGGCGATGCAGTAGCCCAGCACGCCGGTGACGATCATCAATGTCGCGGTGTGCAGCACAGTGGTGCCGGCGAGCTTCAGGTAGGTCTGGTTGGCGAAGAATCGGGCGTAGTTGTCGAAGGTGAGCGGACTTGCCGGCGAGAAGGCGCGGCCGCCCCACAACGACACCCAGACCAGCAGCACGATCGGCACCACGACCACACCCAGCATCCACGCTGCCGCCGGCACGGCGAGCCAGTAGCTCGCAGGCGAACGGACGCGGATGGTGCTCATCCCGTCGGCCCCATGTGGAGCACGGTCTCCGCCATCGGCCACCCGAGTTCCACCGCCTGGCCCGGCCGGATGCGGGCCGCGTGGGCGCCGAACTGGTCGTACTTCAGAGTCTCGCCGTCGCTGCGCTCGAAGACGTGCCGGCGGACGGCACCGAAATATTCGACGGCGGTACAGCGCACCAAGAGGCGGTTGGCATGGCGCTCGGTCGGCTGGTCGGTGAGCTGCTCGGCGCGCACCGAGAACGACACCTCGTCGCCAATCGTCGGCGTGCGGACCGCCGGGCGCGGCGTGCAGAAGCGGCCGGCCGTCGTCTCGACCATCAGCACCTCGGGCGAAACGCCGGTGACGCGGCCGCGGAACACGTTGTTGCCCTGCACGAAACCCGCGACGAAGGCCGTGGCGGGCCGCTGCAGGATTTCCTCGGCCGTGCCCTGCTGCTCGATCTTCGCATGGTTCATGACCACGACCAGGTCGCCGAGCGAGAAGGCCTCGTTCTGGTCGTGCGTCACCCAGATGAAGGAGATTCCGGTCCGCTGCTGCAGCATCTTCAGCTCCAGCATCACCGTCTCGCGCAGCGAGTAGTCGAGCGCGCCGATCGGCTCGTCGAGCAGCAGGATGCGCGGCTCGGTAATCATGGCACGCGCAAGCGCCACCCGCTGGCGTTGGCCGCCCGACAGGCTTCCGGGCTTGCGATCGGCAAGCGGCGCGATCTCGAAGGCCTTCAGCACCTCCTGCACGCGTCTCCCAATCTCGGCCTTGGGCTTCTTCAGCATCTCGAGACCGAAGCCCACCTGCTTGGCCACGGTCATATGGGGAAACAACGCGAAGTCCTGGAACATCATGGCGATGTCGCGTTGCCAGGGCGGGTCTTCGGTGACTTCCTTGCCGCCGATCAGGATGCCGCCTTCGTCCGGTTCCTCGAGCCCGGCGACGCAGCGTAGCGTCGTGGTCTTGCCGCAACCCGATGGGCCCAGCAGGCAGACGAACTGGCCCTTGGCGACCTCGAGCGACACGCCATCTACGGCGGTGAAATCGCCGTAGCGCTTGCGGATGCCGCGCAGCTCGAGATCGAGCTGCGGCCTTGCCATCACCTCCAGGGGAGCAGTGGCAAGCGTGTCCATGTCAGGCCGCCCTGTTGAGCTCGGGGGCGAGCTTGTGCACGAGCCTGGCGCGGCTCTTCATCAGCGGCTGGATGCGCTGGCCGAACTGTTCCACGCCGATCACGAAATCGTCGAAGGTCAGCATGACTCCGGCCAGGCCGTCGATCTCCGCCATCTCGTCGAGCAGGCGCGCCACGGTGGCGTAGGAGCCGACCAGGCGCGAGCCGCTGTTGGGCAATGGCTCGCGGCGGCGGATGCGACCGGCCGTGGAATTGTCGGCGGCGTACTTGTCGGTGCCGGCCTGGGCGCGGCTCCAGGCCAGTGCGTCGAGGTCGGTGCCGGCCTTGTAGTGCTCCCACTTGGCCATCGCCGCCTCGTCGGTCTCGTCGGCGATGACCATGGTAAGGGCGAGCGCCTTGGTGCTCGTGCCCGCCTCGGCGGTGCAGGCGGTGAGCCGGGCCACGGCGTCGGCGCAGTCGCGCGGATTGTTCATCTCGCCGTTGCCGCTGCAGAAGTTGTAGGCGCAGTGCCTGGCGGCGAACTTCATCCCGGCGTCGCTGGTGCCGGCGCAGATCAACGGGATCTGGCGCGACGGCAGCGGCCCCAGGCGGCAATCGTTCATGGTGTAGAACTTGCCCTTGAGGTCGCTCTGGCCCTTCGACCATAGCTCCTCCATCACCGTGGCGTACTCGTCGAGCAAGTCATAGCGGTGCTTGAAATGGTCGTCGCCCGGCCAGATGCCCATCTGGTCGTACTCGGCCTTCTGCCAGCCGGTCACCAGATTGACGCCGAAGCGGCCGTGGCTGATCGAATCGATGGTCATGGCCATGCGCGCCGTGAGCGGTGGCGGCATGGTGAGCACCGCGACCGTGGCATAGAGCTCGATGCGGCTGGTGATCGAGGCCAG
>JAEZIF010000369.1 GCA_023416135.1 Pseudomonadota bacterium | reverse complement strand
GCAGCGATCCCGAGGAATGGAAGAAGGTGATGTCGCGCATGCTGAGCGACGCCGCCGATTCGCTGAGCCAGGTCGAGACCGTCATCCAGCGCGAGGGCATCGAGTGCTACTGGCGCATGAACGGACGTTTCAGCGGCGCGTTCACGCCCAAGCACTACGCTGAGCAGGCAGCCAAGGTCGGGACCTACAACAAGAGCGCCAGCCTCGGGACGTACATGGTGCCGCGCGAGCAGCAGCGTGAGGAGATAGCGTCGGACTATTACTACGGCGGCATGGTGGTGGAGCGTACCGGCCAGCTCCACCCGGCGCTGTACTACGGTGGCTTGCTGAAGGCGGCGCACAAGGCCGGCGCCCGGCTGTGCGCGCAGTGCGACGCGGAGAAGATCGAGCGCAGGAGCGGCGGCTTCACCGTGCTCACCGACAAGGGCCCGATCGAGGCGCGTGAGGTGGTGATTGCGACCAACGGCTACACCGGCGACGTGACGCCGACGTTGAAACGCCGGCTGGTGCCGGTCGCGAGCCACATCATCGCCACCGAGGAGCTGCCCGAAGACCTGATCAGGAGCCTGATCCCCAAGGGCCGCGTCGTCAGCGATACCAAGCGCGTGCTCTGCTACTACCGGCGCTCGCCCGACGACAAGCGCGTGATCTTCGGCGGCCGTGCACGCTTCACCCAGGTCAAGCCCGAGGTCAGCGCACCGGTGCTGCATCGCTACATGCTGGAGCGCTGGCCGCAGCTCGAGGGCACCAAGGTCACGCATGCCTGGACGGGCAACGTGGCCTTCGCCTTCGACTTCCTGCCGCACATGGGCCGGGAGCAGGGCATGCACTACCTGATGGCCTGCAACGGCTCGGGCGTCGCCATGATGTCCTACCTCGGCTATCAGACGGCTCGCAAGATCGCCGGCGGCTCGAATGCGCCGATCAACGCCTTCGACGGCCAGGAATTCCCGACGGTGCCGTTCTACAGCGGCAACCCCTGGTTCCTGCCCATGGTCGGTGCCTGGTATCGCACGCGCGACTGGTGGGACCGCTTGACCGCCTAGCCGGTGGCCTGTCTGGGTGAAAGCACTGCTGGCAGTCTGCTCTGGCAACGCAACCAGTGGCGTGGACGCCGGCTGGACCTGCCAGAGGCGGGGTCTCTACGGTGCGAAAGAATTCCCGAAAAACGAAAACGGGCCGTCATCGACTTTAGTTATTGATCGAAATGAACTATGGTTATAATATCGCTTCGTTGCGCTGGCTCCCTGCGCTCCTGCTCTTTGCATCGTTGATCCGAGACCATTAAGGGCTGCGGCCAATACCGCAGGGGGCCCGTCCGATCGCTTGCCTCCTGTACGAGCGCATCATGGGACCGGGCGGCGCGGTGCGCGATTCCGGTAGCGCAAGCAGCGTAACTGTCAAACTCGCAAGGCAGCACCACCGTTAGTAGGCGGGGTCCGCGCGAACCACAACGCGGGGACTACCGGAAAGGGCGCCAATTGCCCGCCGACTCAGGTCATCACGGCGCGAAGGCGAGCGCAGTCCAGAAACCGGCTTCCTCGAGAAGTGGCCGCACGTGCGGAAGGCGAGCAGCGGCAGGGGCAGCCATTCGTCGGCGAAGTCCTCGATCAGCCTCGCCAGGAAGCGCGTGGCCGGCGTCGGCGGCAGCACCGAGCGGCCGTCCGGATGCCGCGTCTCCAGCTCATGGATGATGGGCGTCGAATCGGTCCACGGCGTGCCGTCGGGGAACTGCACGATCGGCACCATCTGCTTGCCGAAGCGGCGCGGCTTTTCGGTCTGGCCGGTCCCATCCCAGCCGCCCAGCATGATCACCCAGTCAAGCGGGATGCGGCGGTAGCGCATCACCGCCCGCATCTTGTGGGAGTAGGGCGAGCCCGGGCCGCCGAAGATCCGGTAGCGGTCGCGCGGCTCGCTCATGCCGCGGTCAGGCGTTGTGCGCCCGGTTGAGCCGCTCGAAGCCTTCGGCCAGATCGGTCTTGAGATCCTCGACGTCCTCCAGGCCGATATGGACGCGCAGGATGTGCTTGCCCGCGGGCCACGGCACGGCGGTGCGGTAGTTGTCGGGATGGGCCGGGATCATCAGGCTCTCGTAGCCTCCCCAGCTCGCGCCCATGCCGAAGATGTCCATGCCATCGAGCATGGCGCCGAGGGCGTTGCGGCTGTAGCCGTCGCGCAGCGTGAAGGAGAACAGGCCGGACGAGCCCGTGAAGAGACGCTTCCAGTTGTCGTGGCCGGGGCAGTCGGGCAGGGCAGGATGCAATACCTTGTCGACCTCGGGCCGGCACTTCAGCCAGTGCGCGATCTCGACGCCGCTCTTCTCGTGATGGCGCAGCCGCACCGCCATGGTGCGCAGGCCGCGCAGCGCCAGGTAGCAGTCGTCGGGCGCTGCATGGAAGCCGAAGTTCTGGCACGCCGTCTTGGCCGTCTCGAACATCGGGCGCGTGGCGCAGCCGATGATGCCCATCATCGCGTCGGAGTGGCCGACGATGTACTTGGTGCCGGCATGGATCGACAGATCGCAGCCATGGTCGAACGGCTTGAAGTAGAGCGGCGTCGCCCAGGTGTTGTCGATCATCACCACGGCGCCGTGCTTCTTGGCGACGCTGGCGATGGCGTCGACATCCTGGACCTCGAAGGTCTGCGAGCCGGGCGCCTCGAGGTAGACGATCTTGGTGTTGGGCTGGATCAGCTTCTCGATGTCCTTGCCGATCATGGGATCGAAGAACGTCGTCTCGACGCCGAAGTTCTTGAGCGTGGTGTTGGCGAAGCGCCGCGCCGGACCGTAGGCGTTGTCCGTCAGCAGCATGTGATCGCCGGTCTTCAGGAAGCCCACGATGGCGCCGGTGACGGCGGCGAGGCCCGACTGGACCGCGATGGAGCGGTGGGCCCCTTCGATCGCGGCGACGGCGTCCTCGAGCGCCTTCTGGGTCGGCGTGCCGTTGCGGCCGTAGCCGAACCCCTCGAACGGCACGCGGTTCTCGAACTTCTCCATGGTCGGGGAGAGGATCGTCGAGGCATGATAGACGGGCGGGTTGACGATGCCGAAGTTGTTCGCCGGATCGCGCCCGGCGACGGCCAGAACGGTGTCGGGTCTGGTATAAGTTTTCTTTGAGGTCATGAACCTCACTATGGCACAGCCCTCACTGAGCCGGCCAGCGATAGACCTCGGGCCACGGCACGCGCGGATCGCGCAATTCCGCGGCCTCGCTGCGCACCGGGCGAAACCCTGCCTTGCGTGTCGAGCGCGTGGCTCAGGAAATCATTCGGCAGATGGCGTAGAGACAATAAAAAAGGCGGCTTTCGCCGCCGCGTACGAATGTCTGCCAGCTTCAGTTGCGTGGAGTGATCTCGATCTGGCGTGTCTGCCGTACCACGAACGTCCGGTGGTCGGCGCAGGTGATCTCGACGCTGCTCATCAGCGGACTGATGTCGCGGATCAGCGCGTGAGCCGGCATCTGGCACGGCAACTCGCCACTCTCGACGAGCGCCTTCCAGGATGGCGGTACGATGTGCATGTAGAAGTCCATGATCGGCATCTGGTCGATCATGCGGCTCCCGTCCTCGGCGTGCGCCGGCTTCAGGGCCGCCGCCACAACGAGGCTGCTCACAAGCAAATGTTTCATGTAGTCCTCTTTGCGATACCCACCGGAAGTGGTGGGCGCGTCGAGGATACACCCGTCAGGCACCCGTGACGATAGGGGTATCGGCGCGGCCGCCCCACTCGGTCCACGAGCCATCGTAGACGGCCGCTTCCGGCGCGCCCGTCAGATAGAGGCCAAGCGCAACGACACACGCCGTGACGCCCGAGCCGCAGCTCGCCGTCACCTTCTTTGACGGGTCGATACCCGAGGCGGCGATGCGGGCGGTGAGCTTGTCGGCCGGCAGCATCGTTCCAGTCTTGGGATCGAGCAGCTCGTTGTACGGGAGGTTGTACGCTCCCGGCATGTGGCCGACGCGCAGGCCGGCGCGCGGCTCCGGCACCTCGCCACGGAAGCGGTTGGCGGCGCGCGCATCGACGATTTGCTCGCGCTTGCTGTCGATCAGGCCGAACACGTCGTCGACCGAGCGGAGCAGGGTGTTGTTCAGCCGCGCCGTGAAGTGGCGCTCGCGCGGCGGCGTCGGATCGTCGGTGACGGGGCGGCCTTCGCTCATCCATTTGGGCAGGCCGCCATCCAGCACCGCGACGTCCTTGTGGCCCATCGCGCGGAACATCCACCACACGCGGCAGGCCCCCGTCATGGGCGTGGTGTCGTAGATCACGATCTTGCTGCCATCGCCCAGCCCGAGCTTGCGCACCCGCGACGAGAATTTCTCCGGCTGGGGCAGCATGTGGGGCAGGGGGCTGGCCGTGTCGGCGATGTCGTCGATGTCGAAGAATACCGCGCCCGGGATGTGCTGGTTGACGTACTCCGTCCTGGGATCGCGCTTCGCCGCGGGCAGGTAGAACGAGCCGTCGACGACGCGGATGTCCGGCGCATCGAGGCGGGCAGCGAGCCAATCGGTCGACACCAGCGCGTCGGGTCTTGCGTATTCCATTGACGATTTCCTCTCTCGCTGGACCGCGGGCCTCCAAGCCCGCTCATGGTTCATGAGGCGGGCGTGGAGG
>JAEZIF010000359.1 GCA_023416135.1 Pseudomonadota bacterium | reverse complement strand
GCGAGCCGCTCGACCTCGAACAGTCGAACGACGAGATCCTCGCCCGCACCGAAGCGATGTGCCGCAGCCGTCCGCGCTTCATGAGCCGAGAGGCCTGGATGAAGCAGATTCAAGATCGGCTGGACGCGCGCTCGTAGCCGCGACCGACGGCCCGATCATGACTGCCCCTACCCCGCCTGCCGAAGCCCGCTCGGTGATCGACTTCTGGCGCGAGGTCGGCCCGAAAATGTGGTTCGCCAAGGACCCCGACTTCGATCGGCTTTTCGGCGAGCGCTTCCTCGCCCTCCATGAGGCCGCCGCTCGCGGCGAGGTCGCCGGCTGGGCAGCCACGCCCGAGGGCGCGCTTGCCCTCGTGCTGCTGCTCGACCAGTACCCGCGCAACGCCTTCCGCGGCACGCCGCGCATGTATGCGACCGACGCGCTGGCACGCGAGTTCGCCCATACCGCGATCGCCGCCGTCCACGACCGGGCCGTCGCGAACGACCTCGCGGTATTCTTCTACCTGCCGTTCGGGCATTCCGAATCGCTGTCCGACCAGGAACGATGCGTCGAGCTCGCCGGACGCCTGGGCGATCCGAACCACTCACGCGCCAAGCATCACTGCGACATCATCCGCCGCTTCGGCCGCTTCCCCCATCGCAACGCCATCCTCGGCCGCGTCACGACGGCCGAGGAGCAGCGATATCTCGACGAGGGCGGTTACAAAGGCTGACGACGCTCATCCCCGGACCATCCGGCGAAGGACGATATCCTTCAGCACGAAACGATGGAACAGCGCGGCCCCGATATGGACGACCAACAGGACGACCAAGGCGAAACCCAAGGCGCGATGAACATCGAACAGCACCTCCGAGAACGGTCTATCCACCGGCCAGATCGGCGGCAGTTCGAACATCCAGAACACCCGAATGGGAGCGCGATAAGCCGATGTCGCGATCCAACCCACCATGGCCTGCAGCAGCAGGATTGCGTAGAGCGCCCAATGGCAGATGACTGCCGCCCGGCGTTGCGGCGCCGAAACGGTGACAGGCAGTGGCGGCGGAGGATACGTCAGCCGATAGATCAGGCGCGCCAACATCACCGGTAGCAGGATCACACCGATCGAACGATGCAGATGATAGAGCACGTCTTGCGCCGACCCTACGTCGACGTTGGCCATGACAATCCCGATGGGCAGCATGAGCAGAACCAGCGCTGCCACTACCCAATGGAACAAGCGAGCGGTGGCTGAATATCCCGGCTCAACCCTGTCGGACATGGTGGGGGCAACCTCGAGGAAGCATGCGGCCCGCGATACTGATCCCCGCGTAAGCCAGCTCCCTGCATTTGGCCAGCCCGGCGGCCGCGCCTTACACGTATATTTTACTGGTCGGTGGCAGCCTGCTACCTGCAAGTATCATGGGATGATTCAAGGGCACGGACAAATGGAGGCTTCGCATGCCGACACCGCATCGTCGTGGAGCGAAGTCCCGCGCAGGATTCGGGCCGGCGAAGCACTCCCGGCGCCGTGGGAGAACTTGTTCGGCCCGCTGCGGGCGACCTCACCCAGTGGGTCGATGGTCGTCGGACAGATCGGTCAATCGCTCGATGGGCGCATTGCCACGCTTTCCGGCCATTCTCACGACGTAAGCGGATCAGCCGGACTTGATCATCTGCACCGCCTGCGATCGGTCGTCGACGCAGTCGTCGTCGGAGCCGGCACGGTTCGCGCCGATGATCCGCAACTTACCGTGCGTCGCGTTTCTGGACCAAATCCGGCGCGAGTAGCGATCGATCCCAGGGCCACTCTCGACACCAGTGCGCGCATTTTTGCCCCGGATGGCGCGCGCCGCATCATGATCACGCTTGAACATGCACCACAGTCAGGCTCGAGCGACATCGAAAGGATAATGCTGCCTCGAACCGGGCCGATTCTCGACCCAGCCGCGATTCTGGAGGCCTTGTCCGCTCGCGGGTTGCGCCGTGTGTTGATCGAGGGAGGCGCCCGGACCATTTCGCATTTCCTGGCCGCAGGCTGCCTCGATCGACTCCATGTCATGGTCGCACCGCTGATCCTCGGCTCCGGACTTCCCAGTCTCGCATTGCCTCCGGTTGCCCGCGTGACGGACGCCTTGCGCGTCCCAACCCACACCTACCTGGTGAGCGATGAGGTGCTGTTTGACTGCGACCTGTCGGCTCAGCGCGTAGCGGGTGGCCTGGCAAAAAGATCCTGATGGCCGACCCTGATTCTCGAGCGCTTCGCCGCAAGTGCCGAACGGCGGGTCACCAGCCACTCGGCGACCGCTTCATGTGATATCTCTCCAGTTTCGCTTGCGGCCCGGGCCCAGCCGTACAGCATCGCCTCCTGCATCGCGAGATCACCCTCGCTCAGCAGCCAGTCGGCCGCGCCCGCCTCGACCAGGTAGCCGACCCTTTGCAGGCACTCGACCGCAGTTCGGGCGGCCAATGGCCCAAGAGCCGGGCCAAACCCCTTGTCACCCCGCTGATGCAGGTTGACGGCGGCGATGACCGCGGCGTCGCGCGGGTCCTCCGGGGTGAATTCGACGCGGCCATCGTAGCTCAGGGCCGCGTACAACGGCATCCTTCGCGCCGCGACCTCCATGACAAGCCGCTCCAGCCAACTGAAGGAGACCAGATCGAGCAGGGCCGAGGTCGTGACCAGATCGACCGGTCCGTCGAGCGCGGCTTCGAGATCGCACACGAGATCGAGCGCGTGGACCTGCACGTTGGCGGCAGGCGGAACCTTCGCCAGCAGACTGAGATCGTTGTCGTACAAGCGCCATGACTGGTGCATCCGCAAATGAGGCCCGAGCGCCCGCAGCGTCGCTCCCGTACCGCATGCCAGATCGACGATCGTGACGGCGTGCCGGTCCGCCAGTGCCGTGGCCGCGTGCCGGAGCACTCCGCGATGTCGCGCTCGCAAGTCGAAGGGCTCCCGCAGTGCCAGCCATTCGGCGGAGAAACTCATCTCAGTTCGTCCAGCACGCGAGCGAACTTCTCGCCGCACTGTGGCCATGAGGGCAGCGCCGCCGCCGCGGCACGGGCGCCGGCGGCCAACGCACGCCGGGTCGCCTCGCTCGTCATGACCTCCCGCAGCGCGTTCGCCAGTGCATCCACATTGCCAGGCGGCACGAGCCTGCTCGCCGACGACGGTACCGTTTGCGGGATCGCCCCGCCCGTGGTGCCGATGACCGGCAGGCCATGGGCAATCGCCTCGGCATAAGCCATGCCGTAGCCCTCGAAATGGGAAGCCAGTACGAACAGATCAGCCTGCGCGTAATGCGTCGCAAGGCTCTCGGAGGACACTTTCCCCGTGCTCCGGATGCGATCTTCAAGACGACACCGTGTTATGAGCGCATCCAGACGCTCGACCGCCTCTGGATCGCGATTGCGGTCGCCCACGATGATGAGCCGCCAAGAAAGATCCGTCACCTTGGTCAGTGCCTCGACCAAGACATCGAAACCTTTGCGGGGAACGATGGCGCCGATCGAGAGGAGCTGGATCCGGCGACCTCCGCTGCCGATCGAGTACGGCGCCCGATCGGTTCCGGGTTGGACCACGCGAAGACGGTCACGGGACACGTCGAAGTGATCCGTCAGCAGGTCAGCGGTAGCGTCGCTCGTCACGATGACGACATGGGTCGCGGCGAGAGCGGAGCGCTCGCTATCTCGAAGCCGCCTGGCCATGCTGCGAGCGAGGCCGGTTTCGGCTGCCAGCGGATGATGCACCAGTGCCACCACAGGCCGTGCCGAATGCAATGAGGCCGCAGCCTGGGGCAGACCGCCAAGAGCCAATCCGTCGATGACGATCGGCCGATCCGTGGGATCTGCCAGGAGCTGCCGCGACGCCGCTTCGATCTGCTCCTTGCTCGGTGTTGGAAAGCCGTCTCCCAGCCGCACGACGTCGACATCCCAATCCAGGCGACGCAATTCTGCTATAATACGACGGTCGTAGACGTAGCCGCCGGTCCACGTCGCGAGGTCGCCCGGTATCGCGAACGCTACGCGCTTGGCCACAACGGCGCCTCGTACCATGCCCTGGCGAGATGCGACTCCGAGATGGTGATCCGGATCGCCTTCAGGTCCCTGGCCTCCCGTCCCAGCTTGCCGTCGCGTGCAGCCTTGGCCAGTCGGTCGTAGACGTGCCGCGTCAGGAATTCGGTCGTGGTGTTCTTGTCGGCAAGTTCGGGGATCGTATCCAGGTTCTTGTAGTTCAATGGCTCGAGCACCGCTTTCAGGACTTCGTGGGCGCGGCCGATATCCACCACGATCCCGTTCGCGTCGAGCGTATCGGACATGAAGGCTGCGTCGACCACGAAGGTCGCACCATGCAAAGCCTGGGCTGGCCCGAACACCGCTCCTTTGAAGGAGTGAGCGATCATGATGTGGTCGCGAACCTCGACAGCATACAAGGCGCTCTCCTCAGGGATAGTCGATACGTTGGCACAGAATACCGCTTCCGGGAGCGAGAATGCCCGGCAAGCGTGCGGGGAGATCCGTAAACGCGACCGGTGCTTCGAGCAGCACATCCAGTTGGTCGTCGGCTAGCAGGCTCAGCGCCTTCTCAAGACGCTGGCGATACGTCCATGTCTGGCGGTGGGAAGGCGCGATCATGCCGACCTGGCTCGCCACGAGCCTGAGGCGGCGGCTATGGAATGCCCCGCCGAGAGGCACCGATACGTCAGCGTTGCCATACCAGCTCAGTTCGAGGATCGTTCCCTCGTCCCTCGCGAGGTTCAGCGCCGTCGCGAGGCCGGCACTGCTGGCACTGGCGTGAACGACCAGCTCGCACTCCGACGGAGCCTGCTCCGGTGTCGCAAAACCCAGCCCGAAGGCAGAAGCGACGGACGCCCGCGCTGGATTGATGTCGACCATGGTGACAGTGGCCGACGACAGTTGCCGGAGCAGCAATCCGGTCAGGCTGCCGACGACGCCCGCTCCCACGACAGCCACCCTTCCCAGAGGCCCTCGCCCCGCATCCCAGACGGCGTTGAGCGCGGTTTCCATGTTGGCCGCGAGCACCGCCCGACACGAGGGGACGTTCGCCGGAACAGGAACCGCGGCGACCTCGGGCACGTCGAACAGGGTCTGATGCGGGTGCAGCGTGAAGACCGTTCGCCCCCGGAGGTCTGCCGA
>JAEZIF010000322.1 GCA_023416135.1 Pseudomonadota bacterium | reverse complement strand
CGGACGACACGGCGATGGCGCGCATCTTGCCGGCCTTGATGTGGCCGATGGCGGCGTTGATCTGGTCGACCTGCGCCGGCACCTGGCCCGCGATCAGGTCGAGATGGGCCTGTCCGCTGCCCTTGTAATGCACCAGCGTGTACCTGGTGCCGGTTGCTTCGCCGATCAGCTCGATGGCGATGTGGTTGGTCGTGCCGACGCCCGAATCGGCGACGGTGAACTTGCCGTCCTTACCGAGGGCGATGAAGTCGGCCATGGTCTTGATGGGCGAGTTCGGCGGCACCACCAGCACGGCCGGCACGGACTGGATGTGGCTGATCGGCTGGAAGGCCGTGCGCCAGTCGTACGGCGCATTGCCGTAGATCGCGGGCACCGCCACCAGCGAGTTGGCCGAGACCAGCAGGTTGTAACCGTCGGGTGGCGAGCGGGCGATGATGTCGCTGCCGATCATGCCCGAGGCGCCGGCCTTGTTCTCGACCAGCACGGTGACGCCCAGAACGTCCTTCAGCTTCTCGGCGATGATGCGCGCCGTGACGTCGATGTTCCCGCCCGGGGCATAGGGCGCCATGATGCGGATCGGCTTGTCGGGGAATTTGTCGGCAGTCTGCGCAGTCGCGGTGGCGGCTCCAGCGAACAACGCCAGCACACCCAACAACGCCTTGAACGAACGCATGATTTTCGCTCCCTCTTTCATCTCCTCCCCAGCTTCTCTGGGTGGCATGACTCTTAGCCTACCTGCCGCCTGGAACACACAGGATGTCGGCGCGGTGCTTCGCGTCGCGGATCGGAAGGGCACCAAGAAGGCCCGCTTTCCCGCCGAATCTTGCAGGCGCAGGTTAAGCAGCGCATGAGCCAGTATGCCGGCGGCCCGCACCGGGATCACTGCATGGCGCGCTGTGGAGGAAGCGCCTATGTTTGGCCGGTTCAACCGTACATAGGGTTCTTCTCACCATCCAACCAGGACTCGGGAAATCCATGGATGAAGAGACGGCAGCCAGGCTCGAAGGCATGATGCTTGGGTCTCGCATGCTTCTTCAGTCTGTTGCCGACTTTGGTCGAGAGAACGTGCCGGAGCAGGATCGACATGCGATCGCCTTGAAAATCGGCACTGCGATGACTGAATTGCTGGATGTTTCGTGGCTGGTCTATGACCAGCATCCCAGTCTCAATCCTTATCAAGAGGAAGAACGACTGGCCCGTGAACGACGGGGCAGTTCGTCGTCGAGTGACGACAAGATCTAAGGCGCCGTACCGGGAGTCGTTTCCGAGTAACGTTTGATAGAATCAATCTGGTGGCCGATGCTGTGCCCACGGCCGCGCCGACTCGAGCAGCGCGCCCAACCTCAGCACGTCGGTCTCGTGACCCCAGCGGCCGACGATCTGCACCGAGGTCGGCAGCCCGTCGGCGCCGAAGCCCGAGGGCAGGGCGAGCGCGGGATGGCCGGTGAGGTTGAAAGGGTACTGGTAGGAGGTCCAGCCCTGGCGGGTGATGCCGCATTTCACGCCGTCGACCACGACCTCGTCGTTGGCGGCGTCGTGGGTCACGTCGAGGGCGGTGCGCGAGTTGGTCGGCGTCACCAGGAAGTCGTAGCGCTCGAACAGCGACTGGATCTTGCGGAACAGGGCGGTGCGCGCGAACTGGGCGTTGCGGAAGTCGCCCAGGGCGAACTTGGCGCCGCGCTCCATGAAGGCCAGCGTCACCGGGTCCATCTGGTTCTGCCACTTCGGCAGGTACTGGGCGCAGAACACCGCGAAGTTCGCCTGGTAGAGCACGCGGCCCTCGTATTCGATCCAGTCGATCTTGTCGGTCACTTCCTCGATGCCGGCGCCCATCGCCTGCCACGCCGCCAGCGCGGCGCGGGTGTTGCTGCGCACGTCCGCCGCGAGGCGCGGGTTGGCCGTCAGCTCTATGTAGCCGATGCGCACGCCCGACAGGTCCTGGGCGGTGAGCTTGGGAGAGAGCGGGTGCTGCTCGCCGCCCGAGAGCGTCCAGGGATCCTTCTCGGTCGGCCCCTTCAGGGCGTCGTACATCACCGCAGCGTCGGTGATGGTGCGGCTGAGCGGTCCGGCATAGATGTTGTTGCCGAAGGCATCGCGCGTCGTGTCGTAGGGCACCGCACCCAGCGTCCCTTTCAATCCTACGAGGCCGCTGCAGGAGGCTGGTCCTCGGGTCGAACCGGCGCCGTCGGTCGCCAGCGACAAGGGGCCGATGCCCGCCGCCACGGCGGCCGCGCCGCCACCGCTCGAGCCGCCCGGCGTGCGCTCGAGGTTCCAAGGATTGCGCGTGACGCCGAAGGAGGGGCCGTCGGTCAGGCCCTTGACGCCGAATTCCGGCGTCGACGCCTTGGCGAAGACGATGGCGCCCGCCGCGCGCAGGCGCTGGACCAGGATGTCGTCGGCCGCCGCCGGCGGATTGTCGGCGTAGATCGCCGAGCCGTGCCGCGTCGGCACACCCTTCACGTCGACCAGGTCCTTGATGCTGATCGGCACACCGTGCAGCGGTCCGAGCGGCTTGCCCGTCATCACGGCTTCCTCGGCCGCCGTGGCGTCGCGCCGCGCCTCCTCGTGCATCAGGACGCGAAAGCAGTTGAGCCTGGGATTGGCCCTGTCGGCTGCTTTCAGCACGGCGTCGACATACTCGACAGGCGAAAGTTTTTTGGCGCGAATGAGCGCTGCGGCTTTCGCCGCCGGAGTGAACAGCAGATCGGTATCGGTCATGGGCCCACACTAAGCGATCCTCGACAGGCCCCGCCACGTGCGCTACGCCGCGCCCGGATGTTCTCGCTGCCCGTCCTTGCCGCGCTGGCCGTCGTGGCCGTCGTCACCTCGTTCATCTCCGGCATTTTCGGCATGGCAGGCGGCATGCTGCTGATCGGCTTCCTGCTGGTGCTGCTGCCGGTGCCGGTCGCCATGGTGTTTCACGGCGTCATCCAGATCGCGGCCAATGGCTGGCGCGCCTGGCTGTGGCGCCACCACGTCAAATGGAGCGTGGTGCTGAAGTTCGGCGCCGGGGCAGCGACGTCGCTTCTGGTCTTCTCCTCGTTCGACTTCGTGCCCGACAAGGCGCTGGTGCTGATGATGGTCGGCCTGATGCCCTTCATAGCGCTCGCCGTGCCGCAGCGCATCGCGCCCGACATCGAGCGTGGTGGCCAGGCGTTCCTGGCCGGCGCCATCGGCGGCGCCATCCAGCTCATATCGGGCGTCACCGGCCCGCTGCTCGACATCTTCTATGTGCGCACCGGCATGACCCGGCAGGTCAACGTCGCCACCAAGGCGGCGGCCCAGGTCCTGGGCCATCTCACCAAAGTCGGCTATTTCGGCCTCCTGATCGAGGGCCCGGCCGGTCGTGACCTCGAGCAGTGGCTGGTGATGGCCTATGCCGCCGCCTTCGCCGTGCTGGGAACCACCTTGTCGCGCAGCTTCCTCGACCGCATGTCCGACAGGCAGTTCTATTACTGGACGCGCCGTGTGATCCTGGCGCTGGGCGCGGTCTATATTGCCCAGGGCATCTGGCTCATGGTGACGCGATGGTAGATGTGAAGGCCGAGGTGAGGGCGCTGCTCGACCGGCTGCCCGATGATTGCAGCTTTGCCGACGTGCAGCGCGGCATCGCCGTGCTGATGTGGCCGAAGCAGGGTGACGGCAGCCTGAAGCCGCCGGAACGCCTGCCGCCAGAAGAGGTGAGGCGCCGGCTGAGCGAGTGGCTGAAATCGGAGAAGGACAAATGAAGGACCGCCTTTCGATCGACTTTTCAGGCGGCGTTGCCGACGTGCGTCTGATCCGCGCCGACAAGATGAACGCGCTCGATCCGGCAATGTTCGAAGGCATCATCGAGGCAGGCGACCAACTGGCGAAGATGAAAGGCCTGCGCTGTGTCGTGCTGTCGGGGGAGGGCAAAGCCTTCTGCGCCGGTCTCGACATGGGAAGCTTTGCCGCGATGAAGCAGGACGGCGACTCCGTTCCCGGCGTGCGCGATCTCACCCAGCGTACCCACGGCATCGCCAACCGGCCGCAGCAGTGCGCCTGGCAGTGGCGGACGCTGCCGGTGCCGGTGATCGCCGCGGTCCATGGCGTGGCCTTCGGCGGCGGTTTCCAGATCATGCTGGGCGCCGACATGCGCTACGCCACCGCCGACGCGCGCTTCTCGGTGATGGAGATCAAGTGGGGCCTGGTGCCCGATCTCGCCGGCACGCAGCTCATGCGCCATCTGGCGCGCGAGGACGTCGTGCGCGAGCTCACCTACACCGGCCGCATCTTCAACGGCACGGAAGCACGCGAGCTCGGCTTCGTCACCCGCGTGGTCGACGATCCGCGCGCGGTGGCGCTGGAGACGGCCAGGGAGATCGCCGGCAAGAGTCCGGACGCCGTCCGCGCCGCCAAGCGCATCCTGAACGACGCCGTGGCCGTCGACGCCGCGACCGGCCTGATGGCGGAGTCCGTCGAGCAGCAGAAGCTGATCGGCTCGCCCAACCAGCTCGAGGCGATCATGTCGAACCTGCAGAAGCGTGCCGCCAACTACAAGGATTGACCATGAACCGCCAGTGGCTCTACGCCAAGCAGCCCCAGGGCAAGATCGGGCCCGACACCTTCCAGTGGACCGAGACGGCGATCCCCGAGGCGCGCGAGGGCGAAGCGCTGGTGCGCACGCGCATGCTGTCGCTCGATCCCGCCAACCGCGCCTGGATGATGGGCAAGACCTATCGCGATGCGCTGGAGCCCGGGCAGGTCATGAGTGGCTTCGCCATCGGCGAGGTGGTGGATTCCAAGACCGGCGGGCTGAAGGCCGGCGATATCGTCGAGGGCGACTGGGGCTGGCAGGACTATGCCGCCATGCCGGCGCGGCGATTGACCAGGCGCACGACCCAGGCGCCGCTCGAGTTGCTGATCGGGCCGCTCAGCGTCACCGGCCTCACCGCCTATTTCGGTCTGCTCAATGTCGGGCAACCCAAGCCCGGCGACACCGTCCTGGTGTCGGCGGCCGCCGGTGCGGTCGGCACGATGGTCGGCCAGATCGCCAGGCTTGCGGGCTGCCGGGTAATCGGCACGGCGGGCGGCCAGGACAAATGCGACTGGCTGGTGCGCGATCTCGGCTTCGATGCCGCGGTCGACTACAAGGCGGGCGGTGTCTACCGAGCGCTGCGCGCGGTCTGCCCCAATGGCATCGATGTGTACTTCGACAATACCGGCGGGCCCGTGCTCGAAGCGGCGCTGTCGCTGATGAACCTGCGCGGCCGTATCGTCTGCTGCGGCAACGTCTCGCAATACGACGTCGAGAAGCCGGCGCCCGGACCGATGGCGGTGCCGGGCCTGGTCGTCACCAAGCGGCTGCGCCTGGAAGGCTTCATCGTCATGGATTTCTACGACCAGCGAGCCGAGGCCGAGGCGCGCCTGGCGCGCTGGGTCGAGGAGGGGAAGATCAAGGCCATCGTCGATGTTGTCGACGGCCTCGACAAGGCACCGCAAGCGCTGATCGGTCTGTTCGAAGGTCGCAACAAGGGGAAGATGGCGGTGCGCGTCTAGTTCGACGCCTTGCGCTTTATGGGGGCACGGCGCCGAAGATCGTGGTAACATGCCGTTGGACGCTCGATGTGTAGCCCATAGGTGCCTATGCAGCGTGTCGGTACATGGCTATCGGCCATTGTTTGCCTGCTGTCGCTCGCTTGGTCGTCCGGCTTTGCCGCCGACCCATCCTCCGTTCCCATCCTGCTCTATCATCGCCTCGGTCCGGTCTCGCCCGACGAGATGACCGTGACGACGCCGGTGTTCGAGGCCCAGCTCAAGCTGATCCAGGAGCGCGGCTACAAGGTCATCCCCCTGGCGGCACTCGTGGCGGCGCTGGGCGACTCCGCCGTTCCCCTGCCGGAGCGCGCCGTGGTGCTGACCGCCGACGACGGCCATCGCACCGTCTACTCGGACATGTTCCCTCTGATCCAGCGCCTGAAGATCCCCGTCACGCTGTTCATCTATCCTTCGGCGATCTCCAATGCCGACTATGCAATGACCTGGGCGCAACTGGCCGAGATGAAGGCGTCCGGCCTGGTCGACATCCAATCGCACACCTTCTGGCATCCCAATTTCAACGTCGAGCGCAAGCGCCTGGCACCGGCGGCCTACGAAAAATTCACTCGCGACCAGTTCCTGAAGTCCAAGGCCGTGCTCGAACAACGCCTGGGCGGCAAGGTCGATCTCCTGGCCTGGCCATTCGGCATCCGAGACGAGCAACTCGATCAGTGGGCGCAGGCAGCGGGTTATGTCGCGGCCTTCACCATCGAACGCCGTCCCGTGATGCGGTCCGACAAGATCATGGCGCTGCCGCGCTTCATCGTTACCGACCTCGACCGTGGCAACCGCTTCGTGTCGCTTCTGGGAGCATCGAAATGAAGAACGTCCTGCAGCCGCTGCTGGCCGCCGCCGTGCTTTTCCTCATGCCCGCGGCAACGGCCTACGCCCAGGGCAAGGACCTCGAGGCGAAGCAGGACCAGGTCAAGGAGGCGGCGCGCGACGGCGAGCGCGAAGGCACGATCGTCGACGGTGCGACCGGCGCCCCGATCGCAGGCGCCATCGTCACAGCCGGCGACAAGGCAGTGTCGACGGACGCGAAGGGCCACTATCGCGCCCCTGCCGGTACCCAACCGTTGCAGGTCCGGGCGGTCGGCTACGGCCGGTCGACCGTCGCCGCAAGCGACGCCGGTCCGCCAGCCACAGGGCTCATGCCGTTGCTGCCCAAGGCGCTTTACCTCACCGTCTACGGCATCGGCGCGCCGTTTCTGCTCGATCCGGCTCTCGGCGTGATCGAAAAGAGCGGCCTGAATGCGCTGGTCATCGATCTCAAGGGCGATCGCGGCCTCATCCCCTATCCCAGCAAGCTGCCTCTCGCCGCCAAGATCGGGGCGCAAAAACTGCGCACCATTCCCGACCTGAAGGCGCTCGCGACCAATCTCAAGGGCAAGGGCATCTACCTGATTGCCCGCATCGTGGTGTTCAAGGACGACCTGCTGGCCGCAGCGCATCCGCAGTGGGCGATCCGAACCGCGGGCGGTGGCCTGTGGAAGGACCGCGAGGGCCTGGCCTGGATCGATCCCTCCCGCCGGGAAGCGTGGGACTTCACCTTGAGCGTTGCCGAGGAGGCCGCCGCGGCCGGCTTCGACGAGATCCAGTTCGATTACATCCGCTTCCCCGACACCGGCGGCCTTGCATTCGCCAATGCGTCCGACGAGAACGCGCGCGTGGCCGCGATCACCGACTTTCTTCGCGAGGCGCGCAAGCGCCTCACGCCGTACAATGTGTTCACGGCAATGGATTCCTTCGGCTACGTCTGCTGGAACCAGAACGATACCGGCATTGGCCAAAGGCTCGAAGACCTTGCCACGGCGATCGACATCATCTCGCCCATGCTCTATCCGTCGGGCTTCCAGTTCGGCATCCCCGGCTACCGCAACCCGGTCCAACACCCCTACGAAATCGTCCACCGCTCGCTCGAAGAATGTAAGCGGCGGACGGCGAACACGGCGGTGCGGTACAGGCCGTGGCTGCAGGCATTCACCGACTATGCCTTTGGCGGAAAGGTCTTCGGCGCCGATGAGATTGCCAAGCAGACCAAGGCGGCGCGCGACGCCGGCAGCGACGGCTGGATGCTGTGGAACCCCCGCAACGTCTACACGACCAACGACATCAAGCCCGACCCCGCTGAGATCAAGGCCAAGGCGGTCCGCTGAAGCGTTGCGGCTCTTCCTTGTCGGTTTGATCTGCCAGGTCGCCGTCGCCTGCACGGCGCCGGCGACCCCCGCCGCCGCGGCGCCACCCGGCCAGGTCAACGAGGCCATCGGCGCCATCGTGCGCGACGAGATCGCCAACGGAAATGTGCCCGGCGCCGTCGTCGTGCTGGGCATCGGCGATCGCATCGTCGTGCGCCAGGCCTACGGCAACCGCTCCGTGATGCCTGCGGTGCAGCCTGCCACGCTCGACACGATCTACGACGCCGCTTCGCTCACCAAGGTGATGGCGACGTCGGTGGCGATCATGCAACTGGTCGAGCGCGGCCAGATCGACCTCGACCGGCCGGCAGCCGCCTACTGGCCTGCCTTCGCCGCCAACGGCAAGGCCGACATCACCGTTCGCCAGCTCATGACGCACTATGCGGCACTGCCGGCCGGCATCCCGACGCGCGACTGGTCGGGCACCGAGGGCGCGCTCGACGCCATCGTCGCCCTGAAGCCGCTGGCACCCGCCGGCACGCGCTTCGTCTACAGCGACGTCGACTTCATCGTCCTGGGCGAGATCGTGCGGCGGGTCTCGGGCCTGTCGCTGGACGCCTATGCCGCCAAGAACATCTTCCAGCCGCTCGGCATGCGTGACACCGCCTTCCGGCCGGCCGCACCGCGGGACCGTATCGCGCCAGCCGACGTCGTAGCTGGCGAGCTGCGGTGGGGCGAGGTCCAGGATCCCATAGCCTATCGCATGGGCGGCGTCGCGGGGCACGCCGGCGCTTTCACCACCGCCGACGACCTCACGAAGTTCGCGCAGATGATGCTGTCGGGCGGCAAGGGCGTGCTGAAGCCGGGCTCGGTGGCGGCCATGACGCAGCCGCAGAGCCCGCCCGGCGGCTCGGCTTTGCGCGGCCTCGGCTGGGACATCGATTCGCCCTATGCCGTGTGGATGGCGCCGTCGTTTTCGACGCAGTCCTACGGCCATACCGGGTACACCGGCACGGCGATCTGGATCGATCCCTCGACAAGGACCTTCCTGATCGTCCTCACCAACCGGCTGCATCCCGACGGCAAGGGCAACAGTCTGCAGATGCTGCGGCGCCTCGCGACCGTGGCCGGCGCGGCATCGCGCGGCCAGCAGAGCCGGGTGATGTCGGGGATCGACGTTCTCGAAGCCTACGGCTTTCGCCAGCTCGCCGGGCGCCGGGTCGGGCTCATAACCAACCGCTCGGCGCTCGACTCGGCGGGACGGCGCACCGCCGATGTCCTGCGCCAGGCCGGCGCCAGGCAAGGCGGGGGCCCGCAACTGGTGGCGCTGTTCAGCCCCGAGCACGGCCTCGATGCAGCGGCCGAAGGCAAGATCGCCTCGGGACGCGACCAGGCGACCGGTCTGCCGGTGTTCAGCCTCTACGGCGAGACGAGGCGACCGACACCGGACATGCTGGCCGGTCTCGATGCGCTGATCTTCGACATGCAGGATGTCGGTGCGCGCTACTACACCTATCCCACCACCATGGCCTATGCGATGGAGGCCGCGGCCGCCAACAAGCTCGATTTCTACGTGCTCGACCGGCCCGACCCCATTACCGCGAGCACGGTGCAGGGTGCGGTGCTCGATGACGATCTCACCTCCTTCATCACCTATCTGCCACTGCCGGGGCGCCACGGCATGACGTTGGGCGAGCTGGCGCGGCTGTTCAACGCCGAGAAGAACCTCGGCGCCAGGCTGCACGTCATCACCATGCGCCGCTACGAGCGGGCGATGTGGTTCGACCAGACAGGCTTTGCCTGGGTGCCGCCGTCACCCAACCTCCGCAAGCTCGAGCAGGCGGTGCTTTACCCGGGCGTGGGCATGATCGAAGCCGCCAATGTCAGCGTCGGCCGCGGCACGGACGCACCGTTCGAGCTGATGGGCGCGCCATGGATCGACGGCAAGGCGCTGGCCGACCACATGAACGCACGCAGGATCGCCGGCGTGCGCTTCGAAGCCGCGACCTTCACGCCGCGCGAATGGGTCTATCCCGGCCAACGATGTCAAGGCGTGCGAATCGTTTTGACCGACCGCAACCGGCTGGACAGTCCACTGCTCGGCGTAGAGCTGATGGCGGCGCTCTGGCGCCTCTACGGCGAGCGATTCCAGATCGACCGCACGCTCGGCATGATCGGCTCGCGAGCCTCACTTGCGGCGGTCAAGGCTTTGGCCGATCCGCGCGAGATCGCACAATCCTGGACGCCCGGCGTGGCCGACTTTCTCGCGAAGCGGCAGCGTCATCTGCTGTACTGACCGAGGCTCGAGGTGCGTCGAGTCTTATCGTCCCGCCGCAGGCCTTCAGAAGCGCGCCAGCAGTGAACCGTAGCCGTAAACCTTGTCGGTGATGCCGTTGGTCCTCAGCGCGTGCCAAAACGTCGTGGCGTTGATCTGCAGGACCGGCTTGTCGAGCCAGCGCTCGGCTTCGTCGGCCAGCTTGGCGAAGGGCAGGTTGGCGCCGAAGGCGACGATCGCCTCGACGTCCGGCCCGTCGATCGAACGGGCCGCCTTGATCATGTCCTGGGCGCTCAGCACCGAGTACGACGCCGGACTCTTGCCGCGCATGTGGCAATAGCGGACGACCTCATAGCCATGGGCGCCCAGCACGGCATCGAGGCGTGGCTCGATGCACGGATAGTAGGGCTCCATGATCGCGATCTTGCGCTTGATGCCGTGCGCCTTGAGGCCGGCGGCGACGGCATCGGAAGCGATCGACACTGGAATGTCCCAGCCGGCCACCTTGCGCACGCGCCGCTTCAGCTCCTCGCCCCACTCGAGCGTGCCGCCCCACACCGATAGCGCGGAAATGCCCAGGATGAACGCGTTGGGCTTGGCATCCATGACCCGATCGACGGCGTCCTCGAGCGACTTGTCGATCGCCTCGAGTTGTCGTTCGAAATCGGCGTCGGAGCTGACGGGATCGTCGGCGATGACCATGCGGGCGAGGTGGTTCGTCACGCCCGCCGGTCGCATGTCGTCGTACTCGGGTTGGACGACCGTGTTCGTCGATGGCGTCGTCACGCCGAAGGCAAGTCTCCAGGCCAGGTAGTCGCGCACGCACTTGCTCCTATCGTCCGACGAATACCGGCTTGCGCTTCTCCACGAACGCCTGCACCGCTTCCTTGTGATCGGCGGTGCGCGAGGCCTGCACGAGCCGCTCGGCTTCGCGGTGCAGCGCCGTCGGGTAGTCGATGTGCAGCGCGTCGTCGAGATTGTCCTTCATGTTGCGCAGCGCCACGCGCGGCCCGTTGGCCAGCGACCTGGCGAACTCGAAAGCCTCGTCGCGCAACTTGTCGTCCGCCACGATGCGGTTCACCAGGCCGATGTGCTCGCAGCGCTCGGCATCGACTCGCTCGGCGGTGAACATCAGCTCGCGCGCCCGCGCCGAGCCGACGGCGCGGGTCAGCAGCCAGGCGATGCCGTAGTCGCCCGACAGGCCGACCTTGGCATAGCCGGTGCTGACGAAGGCCGACTTGGCGGCGATGCGGATGTCGCAGGCGAGCGCGATCGCGAGACCCGCTCCGGCGGCGGCGCCGGGCAGGGCGGCGATGGTGGGCTTGCGCACCGCCACCAGCGCGCCTGTGAGCGCCGCCTGGCGCCAGCGCAGGTCGCCGAGGCGCTCCTCGAACGTCATCTGGCCGCGGGGTCCTCTGCCGCCCATGCCCTTGACGTCGCCGCCGCTGCAGAAGGCGGTGCCGGCGCCCGTGATCAGGATGGCGCCGACTTGCGCATCCTCGCCGCGCTCACGGATCTGGGTGCGCAGCGCCGGCGTCAGCTTGTCCGACATGGCGTTGCGCGCCTCGGGCCGGTTCAGCGTGATCAGGGCCACGCCGTCGCGGACCTCGCATAAAAGTTCGGTTGTGCCGGTATCGATTTCCATGGAAGCCTCCGTGCCATGACATTCCCGGTCACCGAACACACCGTCAAGACCGCCCGCCACACCACGGGCTATCTCGCCTGCGGAGCGGAAAAGGGACCGCTGCTGATCTTCTGTCACGGCTGGCCCGAGCTTTCGCTGTCGTGGCGGCATCAGCTTCCGGCCATGGCGGCGCTGGGCTTTCGCTGCATCGCGCCCGACATGCGCGGCTACGGCCGATCGAGCACCTACACGCGTCATGAGGATTTCCGCCAGGAGCTGATCGTCGAGGACATGCTGGAGCTGCTGGCTGCGCTCGGAGCGACCAAGGCGGTGTGGATCGGCCACGACTGGGGCAGCTCGGTGGTGTGGAACATCGCGTCGCACCATCCCGGGAAGACCGTGGGCGTCGCGAGCCTCTGCGTGCCCTATCTCGCGGAAGGCAATTCGGTCGAGAACCGCGTGCCGCTGATCGACCGCTCGGTCTATCCCGCCGACCTCTACCCGGTCGGCCAGTGGGACTATCACTATTTCTACGAAGAGCAGTTCGAAAAGGCGCAGGCCGGCTTCGAGGCCGACATCCGCAACGTCGTGAAGGCGATGTTCCGCAAGGGCAATCCCGCCGCCGTCGGCAAGCCCGCGGCGACCGCCTCGGTACGCAAGAACGGCGGCTGGTTCGGCGGCGGCGCCTGTCCCGATGTGCCGCGCGATGCCGACGTCATCACCGAGCAGGATCTCGCAGCCTATACCGCGGCGCTGACGCGTCACGGCTTCTTCGGGCCGAACGCCTGGTACATGAACCACAGGATCAACAGTGACTACGCAAAGCGGTCGAAGGCGCCGCGGCTCGCCATGCCGGTGCTGTTCCTGCACGGCGCCTACGATACGACCTGCGAGACGATGAGCTCACGCTTCGCCGAGCCGATGCGCGCCGACTGCAGCGATCTCACCGAAGTGGTGGTGAAGTCGGGGCACTGGATGGCACAGGAGCAGCCGGTCGCCGTGAATGCCGCCCTGGCCAAGTGGCTGGCGACGAAGTTGCCCGATTATTGGAGCGCTGCATGACGTTTCCGGTGACCGAACACACCCTGAAAACTACACGCCACACCACGGGCTACCTCGCCTGCGGTGACGAGAAGGGGCCGCTGCTGATCTTCTGCCACGGCTGGCCCGAGCTCTCGCTGTCCTGGCGGCACCAGTTGCCGGCGCTGGCGGCGCTGGGCTTCCGCTGTGTCGCCCCCGACATGCGCGGCTACGGCCGCTCCAGCACCTACACGCGCCACGAGGACTTTGCCCAGGAGCTGATCGTCCAGGACATGATCGAGCTGCTGGCCTCGCTCGGTGCGGCCAAGGCCGTATGGATCGGCCATGACTGGGGCAGCCCCGTCGTCTGGAACATCGCGGCGCACCACGCCGACAAGACGGTGGGCGTGGCGAGCCTCTGCGTGCCCTACCTTGCCGAGGGCTTTACCCTCGAGACCATTGTCCCCCTGGTCGACCGCAAGACCTATCCTGAAGCCGAGTTTCCGGCCGGGCAGTGGGATTACCAGTTCTTCTACGAGGAGAGCTTCGACCAGGCGTGCAAGGGCTTCGAGGCCAACATCCGCAACACGGTGAAGGCGCTGTTCCGCAAGGGCGATCCCAAGTCGGCCGGCAAGCAGAGCCGCACGGCCTCGGTGCGCAAGAACGGCGGCTGGGCCGGGCCGGCGGGCTTCCCCGATTTCCCGCGCGATGCCGGCGTGATCACCGAACAGGATCTCGAGGCCTACACCGCGGCGCTGACGCGCAACGGCTTCTTCGGTCCCGACTCCTGGTACATGAACCACAAGGCCAACGCCGCCTACGCCCGGCGTGCACCCGACGGCGGCAGGCTCGCCATGCCCGTGCTGTTCCTGCACGGCGCCTACGACGTCACCTGCGAGACCATGACCTCGCGGCTCGCCGAACCGATGCGCCGCGACTGCACCGATCTCACCGAGGTCGTCGTGCCCTCCGGCCATTGGATGGCGCAGGAGCAGCCGGTGGCGGTGAATGCGGCGTTGACCAGGTGGCTGGCGACGAAGTTGCCGGAATACTGGGGCGCCTAGAGCCAATGCGAAACCGCCTTTCATGGATCGCGGCAACTGTTGGCCTTCTCGCCCTTTCGGCGTCGTGGGCAGCGAGGGCGCTTTCACCCGCCACGGCGGAGCAGATGCTTTGCGGCGCCAGTCCCTACATCTTCGTTGGTCGCGTGCTTTCTGCGGTCAGCAAGGACTGCCGGTTGACGAAGCCGACATCGCAGTGTGGCCAGACGTCCGGCAAGAACGATGTCCAACTGCGGGTCGAGGTGACACAGATACTTGGAATTCGTCCGGAGGCGGTGCGCAGCGGGCAGTCCACCTTGAGGGTCGGTCAGACGATCGACCCGATGACGTCAGCCCTTGCGGCGCCCGATGAACGGCTGAGAGCAGCCTATGTCGGCCGGGAGTTCCTCTTTGCTGGTGGTCCCAGCAACGTTCGGGTGTGGGCGCTGGACAAGGCGCGTTGGGCGCAGGAAACCATGAGAATGTTCAGCCGTATGACCGGAGCTTTGTCTTGTCACACATGTCTCTAAAGGCGGTGGTCGTCTTCGCTGCAGCTCTGTCCGTTTCCTCTGCGGCGATGGCCCAGACACCGCCCACGCGGCAGAATCCTGCCGCGCCCGCGACGCCGACGCAGCAGACCAAGCCCGCTGCGCCGGCGCCGGGCTCGCCGTCCTCGCCGAAGGACACACCTCTTCCGACCCTCAACATGGTTGTGCCGCAACGGGACCGCGACGCCGCCTATGGCTACTACCGCGACGAGATCGCGGCCGGCCGCTGTCCGGCGCCATTGGTCAGGAGGGACAAGGCCTGTGGTGCGCCGGCGACCATGCCGACCAAGCCCTGGAGGCTCGACCAGCCTCTGCCCGACAGCCTGAAAGCCGAGGCGCCGCCGCCCGGCTTGATCGCCAAGCTGTCGCCGTCGCCGGCCGGCCATCAATACCTGCGTGTCGACACCGACATCCTCGTCATCGGCGTCGGCACACGCAACGTCGCGGCCCTGGTGGTCGATCTCAGCCGGCTGCAGTAGCCGCGGCATCGTCGACCGGCAGTGACAGCACTGCTGGCGGCTCGGCCGAGCACCACAACGGATGGCGTGATGGCGGATTTCGGCCCGCCCTGGGTGGCCCTATGCGGTGCGAAAAAACTCGCGAAAACGAAACTGCCATTGTTAACTACAGTGCTTGACCGTTTTGAACGGAAGTTATAATATCGGAATCGTTGCGTTGCTTCCCCGCGTTGTCGCTCTATGCATCGTTGATCCGAAGTTCAAGACGCCGCGGCGGGCGCTGCGCGACCCGTCCGGTCGCCTGCTTCCGGACGGGACGAGCCCCGGCGCTGCAGCTCCACCTGCTTGCGGGCAGCCAGGCAGTGCCCGCGGCTAACGGCCCCTGATGCGCCGCCACGCGGCGAAGGCGCGGCGGGCGTTCTCGCCGCTCGGGATGTGCAGGCCATACACGCCACCGCCCGAGCTCACCTGCTCGGCGACGAACTCCTCGTAGGCCATGGCCTCGGCGGCGTCCTCGGCGATCCTGTCGGCCATCGCGGCGGGAATCACGATCAGGCCGGCGTGATCGCCGAACAGAACGTCACCCGCTTCGATCGGCAGAGGCTTGGGGGACGGCCCCGACGGTCGCTGCCAGGCCGGCAATCCGGCGCGCGCGATTTCCGTGGCGTTGCGCAGCGGACTGTTGCTCACGGCGCCGGCCACCTTGCGCCGCGCGAGCAGCGCCACCGGTGCGGACGTCACGCTGCTCTCCATGACGAGCACGGCGCCGGGCGGGCAGGCATCGATGGCAGTGGCGGCCGCGCCGACCAGCGCATCCTGGAAAGGCGAGAGCGGCTGGAGGCCCGACAACGACTGGCGCCGCAAGCCGTGCTTGACGAGCGCGGCGGTGACCCGAACCGTGCCGACCGACAAGAGCTTGTCGCGGGTGGCTTGTGCCAGCGCCATCGATCAGCCTCTCCGCAGCGCCTTGCCCCGCTCCAGGCTCTCGGCCGGCCACGTCTTCGGGATGTCATAGAACTCGGGCACGGCAGTCGCGCCCTCGGGCAGGATGACCCAGGGCTGCTTGGACATGGTGAAGATGTGGATGTCGGGCGGCATGGCGTCGGGATCGTCGAGCGTGCCGACGCGCACGAAGCGCACCGCGTCACCGGCGCCCGGATAGTTGCTCCACACCGCGATGCGGCACTTGGGGCAGCGCCAGATCTTCTGGCCCTTGCCACTCTCCGACGGGGTGAGCACCATTTCGGGCTCGCCTGCCAGCAGCTCGACGCGGTCGGCCTCGATCATGGCATTGAGGGCAAATGCCGCGCCGGTCTCGCGCTGGCACCAGCGGCAGTGGCAGCAATGCACGAACAACGGCCTGGTGTTCATGCGATAGCGCACATGGCGACAGGTGCAGCCGCCGTCGTGCATTCCTTCGTGGGCCTGGGTGTTGCTGGCCATGGTGCGAGTCTCCCGGCTAAGGTCGATTTGAGATAGCACCAAAACACATTCCGTTCGGCTGGAATCAGCCGAACGGAATGTGTTTGTTGAACCACTAAGGTCGGTGGGCGCATTTCCTGTCTGGTGGAACCGCGTGCGGTTCCACCAGACAGGAAATCGCTCTAAGCGAAGGGGAGAGAAATGGCCGGACGGCTTGCAGGCAAGGTGGCAGTGGTGACCGGCGCGGCGCCGCGCGGCGAGGGCGTGGGCAACGGCATGGCGACCGCCATCATGTTCGCCCGCGAGGGCGCCAAGGTGGTGCTGGTCAATCGCAGTGCCGAACGCGCCGAGACACTCGCCAAGCAGATCAAGGACGAGGGCGGCGAGGCCACGGTTTTCGCGGGCGACGTGGCGAAGGCCGACGCGGCCGAGGCGATGGCCGCGTTCGCGGCAAGGACCTACGGCCGGCTCGACATCCTGCACAACAACGTCGGTATCGGCGCGCCCGGCACGCCGGAGACGGTGACGCCGGCCGACTGGCACAAGGTGCTGGAGGCCAACCTCACCACCACCATGCTGTGCACCAAGTACTGCATTCCCGAGATGAAGAAGGGCGGCGGCGGCTCGATCATCATGGTGTCGTCGATCGCGGGCGCGGTCGGCCTGATGGGCAGCACCGGCGCCGTCGCCTATTCGACGGCCAAGGCCGGCCTGCACGGCTTCACCCAGTCGGTGGCGGCCGACTATGCGACTGAGAACATCCGCGCCAACTGCATCGTCGTCGGTTCGGTGCACACGCCGATGGTCGCCCATCTCGGCGCCGAGGCGCGCGAGCGGCGCAGGAAGATGGTGCCGATGCAGACCGAGGGCACGGCGTGGGACATAGCCTACGGCGCGGTCTATCTCGCGTCGGACGAATCGCGCTGGGTCACCGGCGTGCTGCTGCCGATCGACGGCGGGCTGGTGGCCCTCAGGGCCTGGCCGCGCTAGCTGGATCAGACGTCACGCGGTCGTGGTACCAGGTGTAGGCGCTGCTGGCCACGATCACGGCCGCGCCGACGATGGTCCAGAGGTCGGGGAAGTCGCCGAACACCACCAGGCCCAGCAGCGTCACCCACACCAGCAGCGTGTAGCTGTAGGGTTGCAGGGCGCCCGCCTCGGCATAGTCGAGCGCCTTGATCAGCGCATAGTTCGCCACCGAGCCGATCATGGCGACGCCCACGATCAGCACCCAGGCGCCCATCGTCGGCCACTGCCAGTCGATCGGCGCGACGAAGGTGGTGGCGACCAGCGCGATGAGCGCCGACCAGATCAGCGAGGTGTCGGCCGAATCATGGCGGGCGGCGAGCCGCGTCAGGACCTGGTAGGTCGCCCATAGCACCGCTGCGACCACCGGCAGCAGCAGCGGCCAGTCGAAGTCGCGGAAGCCCGGCCGGATGATCAGCAGCACGCCGGCAAAGCCCGCGACGACGGCCAGCCAGCGCGCCGCGCCGGCCCGCTCGCCGAGAAAGAACACGCCGAGCGCGATCACGATCAGCGGCGAGGTCGAGGCAAGGGCATGGGCGTCGGCCAGTGGCAGGTAGCGAAAGGCGAACACGAACATGGCGCTTTCGATCAACAGGATCGCCGACCGCGCGATCTGCAGCCCGGGCCGTGGCGTCTTCAGCGCCGCCCGCACGCCGGTGCGGCGCACGATGAAGCAGGCAAACAGGTAAAGGATGATGCAGCGGATCCACATCATCTGGCCGACGGCGTAGTCGGCCACCAGGAACTTGCTGGTCGCATCCATGCCCGCGAAGCAGAGCATCGCGAACATGGCGAGGAGGGGACCCGCCGCGGTGTTGTTCGGCGTGCCCGCCGTTGCCGCCGTCACTCCGCTGCAGCCCGCCGGGCCGGCGGACGGAATGCCGGGATCACACGCTCGGCGAACAGCCTCAGGCTCTTCATCGTCTTCTCGCGCCCGTAGTAGGGCGGGTAGTGCAGCAGCAGCGAGGTCATGCCGGTCTTCGCCTGCATCTCGCGCAGGCGGGCGATCACCGTCTCGGCCGAACCGTGCAGCAGGGTCGAGGCAAGATCGTCGTACTTGATGGCGCTGCCCTTCTCGGAGACCGAGCCGAGATAGCCGCCGGTGCCGGAGCCGCCGAAATGCGAGATGTGGCGCACGATCGCCTCCTCGGTCTCGGCGCGCGCCTCGGCATCGGTGTCGGCGATGTAGACCCAGCGGGCGATGTCGATCTCACCCGCCGCCGGGTTCTTGCGCCGCTCCGCCGAGGCCGTTGCGAGCTCGCGCTTGTAGAGCGCGGTCTGCGCCGCCAGCGTCTCGATACCGGGCAAAGTGGAGAGCATCAGGCCGAAGCCGTTGCGGCCGGAATAGCCGATCGAGCGATCGGTCCCGCCCGCCATGTAGAGCGGCGGATGCGGCATCTGGACGGGATGCGGCAGCATCTCGTAGGGCTCCTGGACGGTGCCCTTGTAGTACTTGCCCTTGTGGTCCCAGCGATGGCGGTGCCAGGCATCGAACATCAGGGCGATCGATTCCTCGACGATGTCGCGGCGATTGTCGAAGTCGCGGCCCAGCCCCTCGAACTCGTAGGGCCGATAGCCCGAGCCCACGCCCAGCCGCACGCGGCCGTTCGACAGGATGTCGACGAACGAGGTGTTCTCGACGACGCGGATCGGGTCGTAGAGCGGCAGGGTGATGACGGCGGCGCCGATCTTGATGCGGCTGGTCTTGGCCGCGAGATAAGCCATGTAGGCGAAGCAGTCCGGCATGATGCCGTAGCTGGTGGCGAAGTGATGCTCGGCGATCCAGGCCGTGTCGTAGCCCAGCCGCTCGGCCTCGATGACCTCATCGGTCGTGCGCGCGTGCACGTCGCGGTGCGGGTAAGGCTCTTCCTTGGGGTTCGGATGCGACGTGAATAGGATGCCGAATTCCATGTCTCCTCGCGCTTTCCTGATCGCCTGCGATCCTAGAGCGGCAGCCATGCACTCGCCAGTGATTGACCCCACACTGCGGAAGGGTACGCTTTCGAAAATAGCCGGAGGATCGCCATGGCATTCGACCTCGTCGTCAAGAACGGCATGATCGTCGATGGGTCCGGATTACCGCGTTATCGGGCCGACATCGGCGTCAAGAATGGCAGGATCGCCGAGATCGGCCGCATCAACGGCGCCGCCGCCAAGGAGACGATGGACGCCGACGGCCGCGTCGTCTCGCCGGGCTTCGTCGACGGCCACACCCACATGGACGCGCAGATCTTCTGGGATCCGATCGGCACCAGCTCCTGCTTCCAGGGCGTCACCACGGTGCTGATGGGCAACTGCGGCTTCACCCTGGCGCCCTGCCGTGCCGAAGAGGCCGACCTCGTCATGCGCAACCTCGAGCGTGCCGAGGACATCAGCCGCGCCGCCATGAAGGCCGGCATCAAATGGCGCTGGGAAACCTTCCCCGAGTTCCTCGACGTCCTCGAGTCGTTGCCCAAGGGCATCAACTACGCGGGTTACATGGGGCACTGCGCGCTGCGCACCTACGTGATGGGAAAGCGCGCCTTCACCGACCAGGCGACCGAGGACGACATCAAGGCGATGGCGCATCGCACCCGCGAATCGATCGCCGCGGGCGCGCACGGCTTCTCGACGACGCGCAGCGTCAGCCACATGACCTCGGACGACAAGCCGGTGGCGAGCCGTCTCGCCACCTGGGAAGAGTTCGAGACGCTCGTGAAGGCGATGGACGCCGGCATGGTCGAGGTCGCGGGCGAACCGCGCGGCGATGCCGAGAAGGCACGGCGCTGGTACGAAGACCTCGGCAAGCTCGCCATCGAAAGCGGACGGCCGATCACCTTCGGCCTGTTCAACCGGCGCGCCGTTCCGGGCCATTGGCGCAGCACGTTCGACGTCATGGAGCGCACCGCCAAAGAGGGCGGCCGCATGTTCGCCCAGGTCCACAGCCGGGCGCTCAACGTGCTGCTCTCCTTCGAGACGCAGCTGCCGTTCGACAAGTGGGATGTGTGGCGCGACATGCGCAAGCTGCCGCTCGGCGAGCAGAAGCAATGGCTGCTCGACGCCGACAAGCGCCGCAAGCTGGTCGAGGTCGCCACCAGGCCTTACGAGGGCCCCGTCGTGCGCGGCGCCGAAGCGCGGCCGCCGGAGTGGGACATGATCTATGCGCTCACCGAAATGACGGGCCCGCACAAGACCATGGCCGAGCTGGCGCGCCAGAAGAACACCCATCCCGTCGACCTGATGATCGACATGGCGCTCGAGCGCGACATGAAGTTCTTCATGATCCAGCCGATCGCCAACGAGGACCAGGCCGAAGCGCTGGAGCTGATGAAGCATCCGCGTTCGGTCGTGACCTTCTCCGACTCGGGCGCGCATGTCTCGCAGATCATGGACTCCTCGCTGCAGACGCATCTCTTGAGCCACTGGGTCCGCGAGAAGCAGGCCTTCACACTGGAAGATGCGGTGAAGCTGATCACCTGCGACACCGCCACCCAGTTCGGCTTCCACGATCGCGGCCTCTTGCGCGAAGGCATGGCGGCCGACATCGTCGTGTTCGATCCCGACACGGTCGGCCCGCGCATGCCCGAGGTCGTGTGCGACCTGCCGGCGGGCGCCAAGCGGCTGAAGCAGAAGTGCGACGGCATGTACGCCACCATCGTCAACGGCCAGGTGCTGCTGCGCGACAACGAGCCGACGGGCAATCTGCCGGGCCGTTTGTTGCGCAGGAAGGCGCGAGCTTGATCGATTCGGATCGCAGGCTGCCGCCCGCGGTCCGCCACAATACCGTCGCTTGACTTAGCTGCGCCGCACAATCATACACGCCGCAGCTCGCTGGTTTGCGGGCTGACAAAGGTTTCTCGCGATCGCGCGACGCGCCTCCCATTCGACGGCGCCTCATCCCGAGACAATCCCCAAAGCAAGAGCCGTCCCAGCCGCGCGCGGGAACGGGCCAAAAGCCGCTCTAGATCTGCGTGCTCGAAAGGCACCGCGGGCGGCCAAAAGGACTTTTGATCCAGTGAGTAATGTTTCGTTTGCGGATCTCGGCCTCGCCGAGCCGTTGCTGCGTGCCCTCGATGCCGCCGGTTACACTGTGCCCACGCCGATCCAGGCGCGCACCATCCCGGCATTGCTGCAGGGCCGCGACGTGCTGGGCATCGCCCAGACCGGCACCGGCAAGACCGCCGCCTTTGCGCTGCCCGTGCTGCAGCACCTCTCCAGCTTCCGCGAGCGTCCGCAGTCCCGGCACCCGCGGGCACTGGTGCTGGCGCCGACGCGCGAGCTCGCCGTCCAGATCGCCCGCAGCTTCGACACCTACGGCCGCGGCCTCGGGCTGAAGCTCGGCATGGTGATCGGCGGCCTGGGCTTCGGCCGGCAGATCGAGACCCTGAATCGCGGTGTCGACATCCTCGTTGCAACCCCGGGACGGCTTCTCGACCTGGTCGAGCGCGGCAACGTCAAGCTGGCGCACGTGAGCTTCCTCGTCCTCGACGAGGCTGACCGCATGTTCGACATGGGCTTCATCCGCGACGTCCGCCGCATCGTGGCCTCGGTCTCCAAGCAGCGGCAGACGCTGCTCTTCTCGGCCACCATGCCGAATGATATCTCCAAGCTCGCATCGGAGATCCTGAAGAACCCCGAGAAGGTCGAGATCGCCCCGCAGGGCCGCACCGTCGACAAGATCGACCAGCGCGTCTATTTCGTGCCCGCCGCTGCCAAGCGTGCTCTGCTGAGCCACCTGCTGAACGACGAGACGCTCGAGCGCGTCATAGTCTTCACCCGCACCAAGCGCGGCGCCAATCGCGTTGCCGAGGCGCTGGAGGATCGCGGCGTGCGTTCCGAGGCGATCCACGGCAACAAGTCGCAGAACGCCCGGCAGAAGGCGCTCGACAACTTCAGCCGCGGCCGGGCCCGCGTGCTGGTCGCTACCGATCTCGCCTCGCGCGGCATCGACGTGAGCGGCGTCACCCATGTCATCAACTACGAACTGCCGGCCGACGCCGAGAGCTATGTCCATCGCATCGGCCGCACCGCACGCGCCGGCGCCTCGGGGGTTGCCTTGTCGTTCTGCGACGGCAGCGAGCGCGGCCAGCTCAAGAGCATCGAGCGTCTGACCAATCATCGCATTGCCGTCGTCCCGACGCCGGCCAACGAGGACATGCCGGCCACGCCGGTGAGCGCCCGCGAGGATCGCCCGCAGCGCGAAGAGCGTGACGAGCGCCCGCGCGAGCATCGCGGCAGCGGTCAAGGTCCCAAGCGCGGCAATGGCAACGGCCCCAAGCACGGCAATGGCAACGGCGGCGGCCATCGCCCGTTCGGTCAGCGCTCGCGCGCCGATCGCCCGTCGGCCCCGGCCGAGCATCAATGGGCACGCGGCGATTATCGCGACGCTCCGCAGGGCGAGCGCACCCACGACGATCGGCCGCGCACCGGCCCGACGCAGGGCGAGCGTCCCCACGGCGCCCGCCCGCACGCCAACCGGCCCTATACGCCGCGCCCGCAGGGCG
>JAEZIF010000313.1 GCA_023416135.1 Pseudomonadota bacterium | reverse complement strand
GTCTTCTATCGGTCCGGAAAATGATCGCGCCACTGGAGTGGCGCGCCCCCAGCCAGGTGTCATATCCGCCAACCCGAATGCAGGGCCACGACGCCCAGCGTCATGTCGCGCCAGGCCACATTGGCGAAGCCCGCCTCGCGCATGCGCCGGGCAAGCTCACGCTGTGGCGGGAAGCGGCGGATGCTCTCGTGCAGATAGCGGTACGACTCGGCGTCCCTGGCGACGATACGGCCGAACAACGGCAGGGCGCGGCTGGAATAGGCGTCGTAGACGCGGCCGACCGGCGCCGACGTCACCTTGCTGAATTCGAGGCAGTAGAAGCGGCCGCCCGGCTTCAGCACGCGATGCGCCTCGCGCAGGGCCTTGTCGATGTCGGTGACGTTGCGCAGGCCGAAGGCAATCGTGTAGCCGTCGAACGAGCGATCGGGAAACGGCAGGTTTTCCGCATCGCCCGTCGTCCAGGTCAGGCCCTTCAAGAGTCCGCGATCGGCAGCGCGGTCGCGCCCGACCGCCAGCATGGCGGGATTGATGTCGCACACGGTGACGTCGGGGCGCTCGCCTTGCCGGCGAACGATGCGAAAGGCGACGTCACCCGTGCCGCCGGCAACGTCCAGCAGCTTCTCGCCCGGTCGCGGATTGAGGACGTCGACCAGAGCGTTCTTCCACAGGCGATGGACGCCGCCCGACATCAGGTCGTTCATCAGGTCGTAGCGCGGCGCCACGCTTTCGAAGACCTGCCGCACCAGCCCCGCCTTTTCGGCCGCCGGCACGTCGCGATAGCCGAAGGACGCCTGTTCGGCGCCGCCGGGTGCGTTAGGATCATGCTGGTTGGCAGGTTCGCTGCTCATGGGCCGGCAACCTAGAGGAATCGCCATGATGCTGAAAGACCGCGTGCTGCTGATCACCAACGTCGAAAAGTTCGCCGGCCACGGCACGACACGGATGGCGCTGGCCGAGGGCGCCACGGTTCTGGCGCACGATCCCTCGTTCGAGGCGCCAACCGCGCGGCGCAAGTACGAATCGCAGTTCCCGGGCGCGCACGCCTTGTCGGCTGTCGATCCCGCGACCCTGGTCGAGCTCGCTCTCAAGCGTCACGGACATATCGACGCGCTCGTCAATAACGACGCCTACCCCGCCCTGCGCGCACCGCTCGGCGAGGCACGGCTGGAAGACTATCGCGACGCGCTCGAAGCGATGGCGGTGACGCCATTTCGGCTGACACAGCTCGTCACGCCGTCGATGCGCAAGCGCAAGTCGGGGCGCATCGTGTTCGTATCGTCGGCGGCACCGTTGCGCGGCATCGCCAACTATGCGCCCTACGTCTCCGCGCGCGCCGCCGCCAACGGACTCGTCTCCTCGCTCGCCAAGGAGCTGGGGCGCGACGGCATCACGGTGAACGCCGTCGGTTCGAACTATGTCGAAAACCCCGACTACTTTCCGCCGGCTTTGCTCGCCAACCGCGAGGCGATGGCGAAGATGACTGGACAAATTCCGCTGGGCAGGTTGGGCAAACCCGACGAGCTCGGCGCGACCGTGTGTTTCCTCTGCTCGGATGCCGCGGGCTTCATCACCGGTCACGTTCTTCCCCACGCCGGCGGTTGGGCGTGACGACAGACCGAGTGCATGTCACTATGCGCTGAATAAACGTTCGTGCACGGATGACCCTCGGGTCTCCGAAGCGCGGCGGTAAAGGGAGGCACGACCAGGACTCGCCGGCTGAGGTGCCGGCGTGTGTCTCGTTGGCCTGAAAATTTCGGTCCGAGGACGGCGCATGGGAAGACAGATCGTCCACCGCCTGCTGGTCTCGTTCCCCGCCTTGCTCGGGGTGCTCTTCCTTTGCTTCTGCCTGCTTCAGGTCGTGCCGGCCGATCCGGCGATGATCATCGCCGGCCCCGAAGCCAAGACCGAGACCATCGCCGCGATCCGCGAGGAGCTCGGGCTCGATCGGCCGATCCCCGTCCAGTTCGCCGACTATCTCGGCCGCGTGCTGCGCGGCGATCTCGGCCGCTCGATCATCTCCAACAAGATGGTGAGCGAGGAGCTGGCGCTCACCATCGGCCCGACCGTCGAGCTGATGCTGGGCGCCATGCTGATCGCCGTGCCGATCGGGCTGGCGCTCGGCACCCTGGCGGCGGTGAAGCGCGGCAGCATCGCCGATCGCATCATCATGGCCTTCTCGGTGGCGGGCGTTTCCATGCCGGTATTCTTCATCGGCCTGATCCTGATCCAGTATGTCGGCTTCAAGTGGGGCCTCCTGCCCTTCACCGGCCGTACCGGTCCGATCTGGGACGGCGGGCTGCCGAGCCTGATCCTGCCGGCGCTGACGCTGGGCTCGGTGCTGATCGGACCGATCGCGCGGCTGACGCGCACCGCCGTGCTGGAAGTGCTCGGCGCCGACTTCGTGCGCACCGCCCGGGCCAAGGGCCTGCGCGAGACGGCGGTGATCGTCCATCACGCGCTGCGCAACGCGCTGATCCCCGTGGTCACGCTGATCGGCCTGCAGGCGGCGTTCCTGCTGGGCGGTGCGGTGGTGACCGAGACCATGTTCTCCTGGCCGGGCGTCGGCCGCCTCGCCGTCGGCGCCATCGTATCGAGCGATTTCCCGACGGCGCAGGGCGCCATCATGATCCTCGCCATCGCTTTCCTGAGCATCAATCTCCTGGTCGACGTGCTCTACGTCTACCTCGATCCGCGAGTTCAACGGTCATGAGCGTCGAAACCCTTAACGCACCGGCCGCTGGCGGCGAGGAGACCGGCGGACTGCTCTCGCGCTCGGGCGTGCTGCGCCGGCTGCTGCGCGACAAGGTGGCCCTGCTCGCTGCGCTCATCCTCGGCCTGATCGCGCTGGCCGCGATCTTCGCGCCCGTCGTAGCGCCCTACGATCCCTATCACACCGACCTCACCAAGGTGATGCAGCCGCCGAGCGAAGAGCACTGGTTTGGCACCGACAATACCGGCCGCGACATCCTGAGCCGCGTCATCTACGGCACGCGCAACACCCTGATGCTGGGCCTGGTCGGCGTCATCATCGGCGGCTTCCTGGGCGGCTTTCTGGGTATCCTGGCCGCCTATTACCCCAAGGCTGACGGCTGGATCATGCGCCTGGTCGACGTGATGCTCGCCTTCCCGGCGATCCTGATCGGCCTCGCGGTGGCCGCCGTCGCCGGCGCCGGACTGGGCGCCGTGGTGATCGCACTGGTGGTGGCGACCGTGCCCGACGTCGCCCGCGTAGCGCGCGGCGCCGCCGTCGGCGTGATGGGCCAGGAATTCATGGAAGCGGGCCGCGCCGTCGGCGTATCGGACCGCACGCTGATCTGGCGCTACCTGACGCTGAACTGCATCTCGACCATCTTCGTGTTCCTGACCCTGCGCTTCGGCCAGATCATCCTGATCGGCTCGGCGCTGGGCTTCCTCGGCATGGGCGCGCAACCGCCGACGGCCGAACTCGGCATGATGGCCGCTCAAGGTCGCGACTTCCTGTTCATGGCGCCGCACATCGCGACGATCCCGAGCTTCGCGATCTTCGTCATCGTGCTGACCGCCAATCTTCTGGGCGACGCGTTGCGCGACGTCCTCGATCCGAGGCTGCAACAATGATCAGATTTGCTCTGAGTGTTGCGCTCGCGTTGAGCTTTTCAGGGTCCGCATCGGCGCAGACCCTGAACATGATGAAGTCGATCGATGCCCCGCACTACGATGCGCAGCGCACGACCTGGGGCCCGACCTCCGACATCGTCAACATGTTCCAGGACACGCTGGTGGCGCTCGACTGGG
>JAEZIF010000264.1 GCA_023416135.1 Pseudomonadota bacterium | reverse complement strand
CGCGCCGCCTGCTTGGCCAGGACGTTGGGCAGCAGGGCCACGGTCTTGATGTCGCAACGCTGCCAGCGGATGTCGGGATGGCTCTTCACGGCGATGCCGGGGCCGGGGTCGGCCTCGGCACGTTTGCTGTTCTTGGTGGTCAGCACCAGCGCGGGCTTAACCGGCTTGGTCGGAAACGCATGATCGCGGCGGGCCACGCCGCGCGTCACCTGCATGTAGACCAGCCCGTCGCGCAGGCGGTTGCGGCGCATCAGCTCGCGGATGATGAAGCCGAGCGTCGGGCGCGCCACCGGCCAGTCGATGCGCAACTCCTTCAGCGAGCGGCCGAGGCGATCGATGTGCAGCTTCTCGTCGACGAGCTTGCCGTCGCGCACGCCGACGACCTCGTAGACGCCGTCGGCCAGCTGATAACCGCGATCCTCGACGTGCACGCTCGCTTCGCGATGATCGACATAGCGTCCATTGACGTAGGCATAACGCGCCATTCTCTTACGCTCCTCGAATCTCAGTCGCCATCTCGCCGCCATTGTCCGCGGCGCCGCCATGCAGGCCGAGCGACTTCAACTTGCGATGCAGCGCGGAGCGCTCCATGCCGACGAAGGTCGCGGTGCGCGATATGTTGCCTCCAAAGCGCGTCACCTGCGCCAGCAGGTACTCGCGCTCGAAAACCTCGCGCGCATCGCGCAGCGGCAGCTGCATGATCTCGCCGCCCTTCTCCCAGCGCAGCACCGAGGGGGCGTCCTCACTCACGTCGTTGGGCAGGGCATCGGCGCGGATCGGCCCGCCGCCGGCAGGGGCCAGGATCAGCAGCCGCTCGATGACGTTGCGCAGCTGTCGAATGTTGCCCGGCCAGTCGTGGCCCTGCAGAGCGGCCAACGTGTCCTCGCCGATCGGCCGCACCGGCAGGCTGGTGGCGTCGGCGACGCGCTGCAGCAGGTCGTTGGCGACCTCCGGGATGTCCTCGCGACGCTCGCTGAGCGGCGGCACGCGCAAGGCCACGACGTTCAGGCGGTGGAAAAGCTCCTCGCGAAAGCCGCCCGATGCGATCTCGTCCTGCAGTGAGCGCGCCGTCGAGGCGAGCACACGGACATCGACCTCGACCTTGGTGGTACCGCCGTCGCGGGTAAAGGACTGCTCCTGCAGCACGCGCGCCAACCGGCTCTGCAATGGCACCGGCAGATCCGCAACCTCCTTCAGGAGCAGCGTGCCACCATGCGCCATCTCGAAGGCGCCGGAGACACGCAGCACGTCGGCCGCCTCTTCCCCATCCGTACCGAACAGCTCGATCTCCAGGCGTTCGGCAGGCAGCGCCGAACAGTTGACCACGACGAACGGGCCGTCGGCCCGCTTCGAGCTCTGATGGATCAGCCGCGCCACGGCCTCCTTGCCGGCACCCGAGGGGCCGGTAATCAGCACGCGGCTGCCGGTCGTCGCCACGCGTTCGATCTGGCTGCGCACGTTTGCCGCCGCTCCCGAGGAGCCCACGAACGTCACCTCACCTCCGGCGCGTCGGCGCAAGGCGACGTTCTCGCGCCGCAGCCGGTCGGCCTCGATCGCGCGGTCGACCACGAGGAGCAGGCGATCGGCCTTGAACGGCTTCTCGATGAAATCGTAGGCGCCGGTCTTGATCGCCGACACGGCGGTATCGATCGTGCCGTGGCCCGAGATCATCACCACCGGCACCGGCGGCTCCTCGCGGCGGATCACTTCCAGGATCTGCAGCCCATCGAGCTCGCTGCCCTGCAGCCAGACGTCGAGGATCACCAGCGCCGGCCGGCGCTGGCGCACGGCGTCGATGGCCTCGGTGCTGTTGTGGGCGCGGCGGGCCGTGTGGCCCTCATCTTCCAGGATGCCCGCGATCAGCGTGCAGATGTCGCGCTCGTCGTCGACGATGAGAATATCGTGTCCCATGACTCTTCAAAAACCGTCCGCGATGTTACGTGCGGATCATTGTGCGGCCGTCGCATGCGAACGTACCGCCGCGATTTCCTTCGCGTCACGTCGGAATACCAGACTGATACGCGCGCCGCCACCCTCGCGGTCATCCAGGGAAAGATAGCCGCCATGATCTTCCATGATCTTCTTGACGATCGCGAGACCGAGCCCGGTACCCTTGCTGCGCGTGGTCATATAGGGCTCGGTGAGCCGCTCGCGGCCTTCCTTGGGCAGGCCCTTGCCGTTGTCGTCGACGATGATGCGCACCGTGGCGTCGTCGTCGCGCAGCGTCAGCGTGATCTCGCCCGGCGGCAGGATCTGGCCTGGCACCGCCTTCCTGCCCTCGATCGCCTCGGCCGAATTCTTCAGTATGTTGGTCAGGACCTGCGACACCTGGCGGCGGTCGCAGATCAGCGGAACCGGGCGATCGGGCAGGGTCGAGACGTAGCGAATGTCGGGGTTGCCCTGGCGCTGCAGGAACAGCGCCTGTTGGCAGAGCTGCTTGGCGTCTTCGGGTTTCACCGTCGGCCGCGGCATGCGGGCAAATGAGGAGAACTCGTCGACCATGCGCCCGATGTCGCCGACCTGGCGGATGATGGTATCGGTGCATATCGAGAAAGTCTCGGGGTCCTCCTTGATCTGCTTCAGGTAACGACGCTTCAGCCGCTCCGCCGAGAGCTGGATGGGGGTCAGGGGGTTCTTGATCTCGTGCGCGATGCGGCGCGCGACGTCGCCCCACGCCGCCATGCGCTGCGCCGACATAAGATCGGTCACGTCGTCGAAGGTGACGACCGAGCCGGCATCCGACGCGGCGCTGATGCGCACCAGCAGGATACGCCGCGTGCCACCCTGCAGGATTTCGACCTGACCCTGGGTCAGGCGATCGGGCCGCTCGGCCGCCTGCTCGACCAGGGGCGCCAGTTCCGGCATCACGGCAATCAACGGCCGCTCGACCACGCCGTCCTCGGGCAGAGCCAGCAGTTCCAGCGCTGAGCGGTTGGTGCGGGTGATGATGCCCGTGCTGTCGACGCTCAGCACGCCGGCTGACACGCCGGCCAGCACCGCATCGGTCAGCCGCCGCCTGGTGTCGAGTTCCTTGTTGGCATCGATGAGGTCGCCGCGCTGCTGCTCGATCTGGCTGGCCATGCGGTTGAACGAGCGCGTGAGCTGGCCCAGCTCGTCGTTGGACGGCCCCTCCTCGACGCGCGCCGACAGATCGCCGCCTCTCACCCGTTCCGCCGCCGCCATCAGGCCGCCGATCGGTTCTGTCAGGCGCGAGGCGAACAGGATGGCGAGCCACACGGCAGCCAGCAGCATCAGGAGCGCGATGGCGCCGCAGATCACGAAGATCAGAAGCTGGCTGCGCTGCATCGCCTGCTCGATCTGCGAGTAAAAGGAGCCGGCGAACTCGATGCTCTTGATGTAGTCGACGACGCGCAGGTCGACCGAATGGCCGGTTACCAGGAACAGCGGCTCGGCGAGGAAGAGCTGCATGACGAAATAGGCACCTTCGGGTGCCTGGATCTCGACCGGGCCGTTTTGTCGGACGGCGCGCCACAGCGCCTGCGCCGATGGCGTCGGGTCCTTGAGGCCTTGGGCGTTGGGCGCCAGGGCGCGCTCCAGTACGCCCTGGTCGGCGTCGATGACGATCGCCTCGATGATCGGCCGGCCGTCGATCAGGCGCTGCAGCAAGCCGGTCATTGCTTCCTTGTCGCGCACGGCGTCGATGCCCATCGCCTGCAGGGAAGACGCAACGGCGCCGATGTCGCGTAGGATCTCCTCCTCGCGGGCACGCCGCACCGGCTCGCCGATGGCGCGCGCCGCCTCGTACGATGCCTGGGCCGGCTTCACCACGAAGTCGGTGAGGTTGATGACCAGCAGCGACAGGATGATCGCGACGATGAGCGTCGGCGTGATGGTGAACAGGCTGCACACCAGTACCAGCCGCATGTGCAGGCGCGAACCCGCCGCGCCGCGCCGCCGATCGAGCCACAGCTGGGTCAGTCGTACCGCCAGCAGCGCCACCAGCGCCACGGCGATCACCAGGTCCGCGACCAGCAGGCCAGTGATCCAGCCGCGCGTGTTCAGGGCGGTTGGCACGAAGCCTGCCAACCAGGCATAAGTCGCCGCGCCGGCGAACATGGCGAGCACGGCCAGCGACACGGCGGCGGCGCGGCCGCCCAGTCTGCGGGCCATTGCCGCGGTCGCATCGCCCAAGCGTGAAACGCCCAGCGCAGCTGTCAATTCGTCACCCGCCTCGGCGGACCTGCGGCGTACGTACCACGGGAACGTCGAGGTCCTTGATCTTCTTGCGCAACGTGTTGCGATTGAGCCCCAAGAGGCGGGCCGCGCGCAACTGATTCCCGCGCGTTGCCCCGAGGGCCAGGGACAAGAGCGGACGCTCGACCTCGGAAATGACACGATCGTACATGCCGTCCGGCGGCAGGCGATCGCCGTGGGCAGCGAACAGTGACTGCAGATGGCGATCGACGGCGTCCGCCAGCGACACGTTGGAGGCGGCGGAGTCGCCCGCGACGGGCTCCGGTTCGAGCGCCGACATGGCATCGGCGAGTTCGGCCTCGATGGTCTCGACGCCGATCACTTCTTCCGAATAGAGCGCCGACAGACGGCGCACCAGGTTGACCAGCTCGCGCACGTTGCCCGGCCAGCGATGCTGCTTCAGCCGCGCCATCGCCTCGGGCGACAGCACCTTGGCCGGCAGACCGTCGGCGGTCGCCGCCTGCAAATAGTGGTTGGCGAGTTCGGGGATGTCGTCGAGCCGCTCGCGCAAGGGTGGCAGACGAATCGGCACGACATTCAGGCGATAGAACAGATCCTCGCGGAACAGTCCCTGCTGGATCAAGCGACGCAGGTCGCGATGCGTGGCGGCGACGATGCGCACGTTGGCCTTGATCGGCGTGCGGCCGCCGACGGTCGTGTACTCGCCTTCCTGCAGCACGCGCAGCAGGCGCGTCTGCGCCTCGGGCGGCATGTCACCGATCTCGTCGAGGAACAGCGTGCCACCGGAGGCCTGCTCGAACTTGCCGGCCGAGCGCTGCACCGCGCCGGTAAATGCGCCACGCTCGTGGCCGAACAACTCGCTCTCGATGAGCTCGCGCGGGATCGCCGCCATGTTGAGCGCCACGAACGGCCCCTTGCGGCGCTTGCCGTAGTCGTGCAGCGCGCGCGCCACGAGCTCCTTGCCAGCGCCCGATTCGCCGGTGACCATGACTGTGAGGTCGGTCGACATCAGCCGCGCCAGCGCGCGGTAGATCTCCTGCATGGCAGGCGAGCGGCCGATCAACGGCAGGCGCTCGCCCTCCTGCGGCGGCTGAGCGGTGCGCTGCATGGGCGTGGCCGGCGCCGACAGGGCGCGATTCACCACGGAGATCAGCTCGTTGAGATCGAACGGCTTGGGCAGGTATTCGAAGGCGCCGCGCTCCGTCGCTCGCACCGCGGTGAGCAGCGTCGACTGTGCGCTCATGACGATGATGCGAAGGTCCGGCCTGAGCTTGCGAATGCGCGGCACCAGGTCGAGCCCGTTCTCGTCCGGCATCACCACGTCGGTGATGACGAGCTGGCCTTCGCCCTCCTGCACCCACTGCCACAGGGTCGATGCCGCCCCAGTGCTGCGCACATTGTGGCCCTGTCGGCCCAGCGCCTGGTGCAGGACGGTGCGGATCGCCCGATCGTCGTCGGCGACCAGGATGGTTGTGGAGCTGCTCATTAGGGAGCGGCCTGAAGGAACTGCAATGGCAACATAACCCTAAAAGTCGTACGGCCGGGCTCGCTATCGAATTCGATCGCCCCGCCATGGTCGTTGATGATCTTCGCCACCAAGGCAAGACCCAGGCCAGTTCCGGTGGGCTTGTTGGTGACGAAGGCGTCAAAAAGATGAGCGCGGATTTCGTCGGACACCCCGCGGCCATTGTCCCGGACCGAGACGACCAGGGGCAGATTGACCTTGGCCTGCTGGCCGGGAACGGCCAGGCGCAGGCCATGGCGATAGGCTGTGGACAACTCGATCTCGCGTTCGCCGTCGCCCGGCACCTCGCAGGCGTTCTTCACCAGATTCAGGAACACCTGGATGAGTTGGTCGCGGTCGCCATGCACGTCGGGCAGCGAGGGATCGTAGGTCTCGACGAAGCGCACGTTCTTGCCGAAGCCGTTCTGGGAAATGCGCAGAACATGGTTCAGCACCTGATGAATGTTGATCGGGCTGCGGTCGATCGGCCGGCCATCGGCGAAGGCCTCCATGCGGTCGACCAGGGCCACGATACGGTCAGTCTCCTCGCAGATCAGGCCGGTCAGCTCGCGCTCGGAATCGGGCACCGACTGCTCAAGGAGCTGGGCCGCGCCGCGGATGCCCGACAGCGGGTTCTTCACCTCGTGGGCCAGCATGGCGGCGAGCGCACTCACCGAACGGGCGGCACTGCGATGTGACATCTGCCGGTCAATGTTGCGGGCGATGGACTGCTCGGTCAGCGAAACCGCGACCAGGCCGTCACTGTCGACGACCGGCGAGAGTCGCAGCGCGCAGAACCGGTTGCCCATGCGCGGCGAGGCGAGCGTCACGCCGCTCTCGGCAACCGCGCCACCGGTCGTCAGCACCTGCGCGAGCAGCGAGAACAGCGGCGTGTCCTCGGGCACGAACTCGTCCAGCGGATGGCCGACGAGGCGCGTGCCGCCGACACCGAAGAACTGCTCGGCCGACAGGTTGGCGTAATGGATCAACCCGCATGCATCGACCACGACGATCGCCTCCGACAGCGAATCGAGGAGTGCTGTCGGGAACTGATCGCTGGTCACGGACGCGCGCTTGAAGGGCTGCACCGGCATCCTAGGCAGCCTGCCGCTCGAGATTGGGCAGGAAGAACGCGGACAGCATGGCGCGGACCCTGGCGGGCTCGGTCTCGCGATTCACGGCAGCGCGGAACTCAGCCGACGCCGGCAGGCCCTTGGAATACCAACCCAAATGCTTGCGGGCCATGCGAACGCCGGTTTCCTGGCCGTAATGCGACAGCATCGATTCGAAGTGCGCGTGCACAGTCGCGTACTGCTCGGCGAGCGACGGATCGGGCAGCCGCTGCCCGGTACGCAGATAGTGGATTGCCTGGTTCAGGAACCACGGCCGGCCGTAGGCGCCGCGCCCGATCATGACTCCGTCGGCGCCCGACTGCTCCAGCGCAGTGTCGACATCGTCGAGGGTGTTGATGTCGCCGTTCACGATCACCGGCAGCCCGGTCGCCGCCTTGACGTTGGCGACGAACGCCCAGTCGGCGTGCCCGTCATAGAACTGGCAGCGCGTCCGGCCGTGCACCGTCAGCATCCTGATGCCGCACTGTTCGGCGATGCGTGCGAGGTTGGGCGCGTTACGGTTGGTCGAGTCCCAGCCGGTGCGCATCTTCAGCGTCACCGGCAGCTTCACCGCCTTGACGGTGGCCTCGAGTATCTTCGCGGCGTGAATTTCGTCCCGCATCAGCGACGAGCCGGCATGGCCGTTCACCACCTTCTTCACCGGGCAGCCGAAGTTGATGTCGATGATGGCTGCGCCGCGGTCTTCGTTCAGCTTGGCCGCATCGGCCATGACGTCGGGTTCGCAGCCGGCGAGCTGCACCGACATCGGAAATTCTTCCGGCGAATTTTTCGCCATCAGCAGCGTCTTGCGGTTTTCCCGCACCATCGCCGCCGAGGCGATCATTTCGGACACGACGAGGCCCGCCCCACCCCGCTTCACCATCCGACGAAAGGGCATGTCGGTCACTCCCGACATGGGGGCCAGGATGACTGGGTCGTCGATTCGGACGGGTCCGATGTCGACAGGCTGAAGACGCGGTGTGCAATCCATGACTACTGATCAGTTTATAGGCATCTTGTGCAGTGCACAATAATTGGGCGAGCAATAGCGGGTCCCGGCGGGAGGCGCAAGCGGTCCTGAGTGCACACTTGCCGGGTCGGTGTTATCTAGCCGGCCGTGCCAACCTGCACTGCCCTGATCGTCGCCGGGGGCCGGGGTAGCCGCTTCGGCGGCCCCCTGCCCAAACAATATGCCACTCTGTCTGGCCAGCCCGTCCTGCGACGCACCTTGGAGGTGTTCCAGGCGACGCCGGGCATCGATGATATCCTGGTCGTCATCGCCCCCGGTGACGAAGGCCGCTACCACGCAGCCGTCGAGGGCATGGCCCTGCCGCCGCCGGTCGCCGGTGGCGCCAGCCGGCAACAATCTGTCCTGAACGGCCTGGAAGCCCTGGCAGCGCGTCCTCCCGATTTCGTCGCCATCCACGATGCCGCCCGGCCCTTTGTGCGGGTGTCCGACATCATGGGTTGCCTGGAGGCCCTCGGACCCGGCATCGACGGCGCCATCTTGGGCGTGCCGGTCGCCGACACCCTGAAGAAGGTCGACGATGCCGGCATGCTGGCCGGCACGGTGTCACGCACCGGCCTGTGGCGGGCTCAGACGCCGCAGATCTTCCGTTTCGCCGAATTGCTCGCCGCGCACCGCGCCGCGGCGTCCCTGGCCAGGCATGAGGCGAGCGCCCTTACCGACGATGCGGCCGTCGCCGAACGCGCCGGCATGCGCGTTGCCATCGTCGAAGGGCATGATGACAACCGCAAGATCACCACGGCCGAGGACATGGTCTCGACAATGGAAACGCGTACCGCTTTCGGCTTCGACGTGCACGGCTTCGCTGCCGGCAGCAAGATCGTGCTGGGTGGCGTCGCCATTCCGCATGGTCAGGCGCTGGCCGGCCATTCGGACGCCGACGTAGCGTTGCATGCCCTTACCGATGCGCTGCTGGGCACGATCGGCGCCGGCGACATCGGCAAGCATTTCCCGCCGTCCGATCCGCAATGGCGCGGCGTGTCGTCCGACCGCTTCCTGCGCCACGCCGTCGATCTTCTGACGACCGCCGGCGGGCGCATCGTCCATCTCGACCTGACCCTGGTCTGCGAGGCGCCGCGTATCGGGCCGCATCGCGAGTCGATGGTCGACAGCATCGCCCGCATCGCAGGCATCGAGCGTGACAGGGTGAGCGTGAAGGCGACGACCACGGAAGGCCTGGGCTTCACCGGCCGCCGCGAAGGCATTGCTGCACAGGCGGTAGCGACGGTCGAGGTGCCGCGAAGGTAATTCCTCCTCATCGCGGAAACCGCGATGGGAAGGAGTGCTGATTGGAGGTTGGTGGGATGTTCGATCACGAGATGAGGGACGCTGCCGAGCGCGTGCTGCATGCCTGTCGCAAGCGCGGGCTCAAGTTGGTCACGGCCGAATCCTGCACCGGCGGTCTGGTCGCCGCGACCCTGACGGCGGTCGCGGGCTCTTCCGACGTCGTCGAACGCGCCTACGTGACCTACGCCAACGAGGCCAAGCGCGAGATGCTGGGCGTGACGTGGGATGCCCTGATGGGCCATGGCGCGGTGAGCGACCCCGTCGCCCGCGCGATGGCTGCCGGTGCCCTCGCCCGCTCGGGCGTCGACCTCGCCGTGTCGGTCACCGGTGTCGCCGGTCCCGGCGGCGGTACGGCGGAAAAGCCCGTCGGCCTTGTCCATTTTGCCGGCGCCCGCACCGGCCACGACATCATCGCCGAGCGTCACGTCTTCCCGGGCGATCGCGACGCCATCCGTCGCGTGTCGGTGATCACCGCGTTGACGATACTGGCGTCGCTGGCTGAGCGGTAGGCTTGCCGTAGAGCTGCCTGGCACGCGCCTCGAAGGCGCTGACCATCCGCCTCACGGCTTCGGCAAACAGCAGGCGCACCGTCTGCTGCAGCAGCAGCGAGCGGAAGTCGAACTCCAACTCGAAATCGATCAGGCACCCTTCGGGATGCGGCTGAAAGGTCCAGCGGCTGACCAGCCGGCGGAACGGCCCCTCGATGCCGATCGTCTCGATGCGCGGCCCGCCGGGTGCGTCAGGCGCCAGGACGACGCGCGAAGCGAACTTCTCGTGAAACGGCCCGAAGCCGATCGCCAGCTCGGCGATCTGCACGTTGGGGCCCTCGCGGCGCCGGATACGGCCGGCATGGCACCACGGCAGGAACTCAGGATAACGCGGTACATCGGCCACCAGTTCGAAGAGCTGCATGGGCGTGTAGGCGACGATGCGTCGCTCGGTATGGCGGGTGACGCTCAAGCCGTCCCGCTCAAGCGGATTTGGCGGTGCGCGCAGCGCGCAGTCGGGCGAAGTCGTCGCCGGCATGATAGCTCGAGCGCGTGAGCGGCGAGGCCGACACCATCAGGAAGCCTTTGGCGCGGGCGAGAGTGGCCAGCTCGTCGAACTCGGGCGGCGTCCAGAAGCGGTCGAGCGGCGCATGCTTCGGCGTCGGCTGCAGGTATTGCCCGACCGTCAGGAAATCGACGTCGGCCGCGCGCAGGTCGTCCATCACCTGCAGGATCTCCTCGCGTGTCTCGCCGAGACCGACCATCAGGCCGGACTTGGTGAACATCGAGGGATCGATCTCCTTCACCTTGGAGAGCAGCCGCAGTGACGTGAAGTAGCGTGCGCCCGGCCGGATGGTCGGATAGAGCCGTGGCACCGTCTCGAGATTGTGGTTGAACACGTCGGGGCGCGCCGCCACGACGATCTCGATGGCGCCCTCCTTGCGCAGGAAGTCGGGCGTCAGCACCTCGACCGTCGTGTTCGGCGCTTGCCGATGCAGCGCGGTGATGACCGCCGCGAAGTGCCCCGCCCCGCCATCATCGAGGTCGTCGCGATCCACCGACGTCACGACGACATGGCCGAGGCCCAGCCTGCCGACGGCCTCGGCAATATTGGCGGGCTCGTGCGGATTGAGGGCGCCGGGCTTGCCGGTGGCGACATTGCAGAATGCGCAGGCGCGCGTGCAGGTCTCGCCCATGATCATGAAGGTGGCGTGCTTCTGCTTCCAGCATTCGCCGATGTTGGGGCAGGCCGCCTCTTCGCACACCGTGGCGAGGCCATACTGGCGCATCAGGCGCTTGGTCTCGGCATATTCCGGCGAATTCGGCGCACGCACCCTGATCCAATCCGGCTTGCGCCGGATGGGATTGTCCGGCCGGTGCGCCTTCTCGGGATGGCGTTTGGCGCGGCTCAGCGGCAGCTTGTCGAGGGTTCCGTCCATGACGGGCTAGATATGGAGCGTTCGCCCGTACGCCGCCAGTACCGACTCGTGCATCATTTCGGACAAGGTGGGATGCGGGAATACCGTGGCAATCAGCTCGGCCTCGGTGGTCTCCAGCGTTTTGGCGATGCTGTAGCCCTGGATCAGCTCGGTCACCTCGGCGCCGATCATGTGAGCGCCCAGAAGCTCGCCGGTCTTGGCGTCGAAGATGGTCTTGATGAAGCCTTCGGGCTCGCCGAGCGCGATCGCCTTGCCGTTGCCGATGAAGGGGAACTTGCCGACCTTGACCTGCAGGCCCTTGGCCTTCGCCGCCGCCTCGGTAAGCCCGATGCTCGCGACCTGCGGCTGGCAGTAGGTGCAGCCCGGGATGTTCTCGGTGTTCATCGGATGGACGCCCTTGACGCCCGCGATCTTCTCGACGACCAGCACGCCTTCGTGCATCGCCTTGTGTGCGAGCCACGGCGGACCGGCGACGTCGCCGATGGCGTAGACATTAGGTTCGCCCGTGAAGCCCCACTGGTCGATCACGATGTGGGTCTTCTCGACCTTCACCTTGGTGCCTTCGAGGCCGAGGTTCTCCACATTGCCGACGATGCCTACGGCGCTGATCACGCGATCGACGGTGATCTCCTGGCTCTTGCCGCCGGCGGTGATGGTGGCGGTGACGCCGTCCTTGCTCTTCTTCAGGTTGCCGACCGTCGCCCCGGTCAGGATCTTCATGCCCTGCTTTTCGAAGGCGCGCTTGGCGAAGGCCGAGACCTCCTCGTCCTCGAGGGGCAGGATACGATCGACGACCTCGGCCACCGTCACCTCGGCGCCCATCGTGCGATAGAAGCTCGCGAACTCGATGCCGATCGCGCCCGAGCCGATGACCAGCAGAGACTTGGGGAATTCCGGCGGCACCATCGCTTCCTTGTAAGTCCACACGAGCTTGCCGTCGGATTCCAGGCCGGGAAGCTGGCGGGCGCGCGCGCCGGTCGCCAGGATGACGTTCTTGGCGGTGAGCATGACGCTGCTTTTGTCGTTCATCGCCACGGCGAGCTTGCGCTGCCCCCCCTCGACACCGGCAAGCTTGGCCGTGCCGTCGAACACCGTGATCTTGTTCTTGCGCATCAGCCCCTTGACGCCGTTGCTGAGCTGGTTCGCCACCTTGCGCGAGCGCTCGACGATCTTCTTGGGATCGTAGGAGACGTCCTTGACCGACAGGCCGAACGAATCGGCATGCTTGATCAGGCCGTAAACCTCGGCCGTACGCAGCAGTGCCTTGGTCGGGATGCAGCCCCAATTGAGGCAGATGCCGCCCATGTGCTCGCGCTCGACGACGGCAGTCTTCATGCCGAGCTGGGGGGCGCGAATGGCGGCGACGTAGCCGCCCGGCCCGCCGCCGACGATGATGATGTCGAAGCTGGTATCGGCCATCGTGAACTCCCTAACTG
>JAEZIF010000200.1 GCA_023416135.1 Pseudomonadota bacterium | reverse complement strand
ACACGGTGCTGAAGGGCGAGGGCCGCAAGGCGTTGATGCCGCCGTCGTGGGAGCACTGGCTGGGCACGGACGACCAGGCGCGCGACGTGATGGCCCGCCTGATCTACGGCTTCCGCATCTCGGTGCTGTTCGGGCTGGTGCTCACGGTGCTGAGCTCGATCCTCGGCATCGTCGCCGGCGCCCTGCAGGGCTATTTCGGCGGCATGGTCGACCTCCTGTTCCAGCGCTTCCTGGAGATCTGGTCGAGCATGCCGACGCTCTACATCCTGATCATCCTGGCGAGCTTCATCCAGCCCGGCTTCTGGGTGCTGCTGGGCATCATGCTGCTGTTCAGCTGGATGGCCCTGGTCGGCCTGGTGCGGGCGGAGTTCCTGCGCGGCCGCAACTTCGACTACGTGCGCGCGGCGCGGGCGCTGGGTATGATGGACGTCCGCATCATGTTCCGGCACATCCTTCCCAACGCCATGACCGGGGCGCTCACCTTCCTGCCCTTCATCCTGGCCGGCTCCGTCACCACGCTGACATCCCTCGACTTCCTGGGCTTCGGCCTGCCGCCGGGCTCGCCGTCGCTCGGCGAGCTGCTGCTGCAGGGCAAGAACAACCTCAACGCACCGTGGCTCGCCTTTACCGGATTCGTGGTCCTGGCGCTGATGCTGTCGTTGCTCATCTTCATCGGCGAGGCGGTGCGCGACGCCTTCAATCCGCGCAAGGTGGTCGCATGAGCGACACCCAGGGCGCCCTCCTCGAGGTCAAGAATCTCTCGGTCAATTTCGGCACCGGCGACAATGCCGTACGCGCGGTGAAGAACGTCAGCTTCGACATCAAGCGCGGCGAGACCCTGGCGGTGGTGGGCGAATCGGGCTCGGGCAAGTCGGTGACCGCGCTCTCGATCCTGCAGCTCCTGCCTTACCCGATGGCCAACCATCCGGGCGGCAGCATCAAGTTCCAGGGCCGCGAATTGGTCGGCGCGCCGCCGCGCGATCTTCTGGACGTGCGGGGCAACCGCATTTCCATGATTTTTCAGGAGCCGATGACCTCGCTCAACCCGCTGCACACGATCGAGCGGCAGGTCAACGAGGTGCTGATCCTGCATAAGGGCCTGACGCGCTCGGCGGCGCGCCGCCGCACCCTCGAATTGCTCGAGCAGGTCGGAATCCCCGAAGCGGCGACCCGGCTCGACGCCTTCCCGCACCAGCTCTCGGGCGGCCAGCGCCAGCGCGTCATGATCGCGATGGCTCTGGCCAACGAGCCCGACCTCTTGATCGCCGACGAGCCGACGACGGCGCTCGACGTCACCATCCAGGCGCAGATCCTGAAGCTGCTCAAGACGCTGCAGGCAAAGTACGGCATGGCGCTGCTGTTCATCACCCACGACCTCGGCATTGTCGCCAAGATGGCCGACCGCGTCTGCGTCATGACCAAGGGCCTGATCGTCGAGCAGGGGCCCGTCGCCCAGGTGTTCGACGACCCGCAGCATTCCTACACCCGGCACCTGCTCTCGGCCGAGCCCAAGGGCCGGCCTGCGCCGGCCGATCCCGCGGCGCCGGAGATCCTCACGCTCGACGACGTGAAGGTGCATTTCCCGATCAAGCGCGGCGTGCTGCGCCGGACCGTGGGCTACATCAAGGCGGTCGACGGCGTCAGCCTGACCCTGCGCGAAGGCCACACCATCGGCCTGGTCGGCGAATCCGGCTCGGGCAAGACGACGCTGGGGCTCGCCCTGCTGCGCCTCGAGGGCAGCAAGGGCGGCATCCTCTTCGACCGGCAGGACCTGCAGGCGCTGAACCAGCGCCAGCTCAGGCCGCTGCGGCGGCAGATGCAGATCGTCTTCCAGGACCCCTTCAGCTCGCTCAGCCCGCGCATGTCGGTGGGCGAGATCGTCGGCGAAGGGCTGCAGGTCCATCGCATCGGCAGCGAGGCCGAGCGCAGCCGCATGATCACCCAGGCGCTCGACGAAGTCGGTCTCGATCCGGCGGCGCGCGAACGCTATCCGCACGAATTCTCCGGCGGGCAGCGCCAGCGCATCGCCATCGCCCGTGCGCTCGTGCTGAAGCCACGCCTGATCGTGCTCGACGAGCCGACCTCGGCGCTCGACATGAGCGTGCAGGCGCAGATCGTCGACCTGCTGCGCGATCTGCAGAGCCGGCACAAGCTCGCCTATTTGTTCATAAGCCATGACCTCAAGGTCGTACGGGCATTGGCCGACGAGGTCCTGGTGCTGCGCCATGGCAAGGTCGTCGAGCGCGGCTCGGCCCAACAGATCTTCGAGCAGCCGCAGACGCCCTACACGCAGGCGCTGATCGCGGCGGCCTTCAATCTCGAAGCCATCGGCGCCGACAAGGGTGCGGTCGCGACCTGATCTGCGTTCCCAGGCTGTGGACTTGGGCAGGGTTTCCGGCAAATGTAGATCGACAGACACGGATGCTCGGCGCCAGAGCGCGAGCCCGCGCCGCTTAACGGGAGTGGGATCCAGGGATGGGTGCAGTCCGCTTCGGTACGATCCTCATCGCGACCACGCTGCTCTGCGTTGCAACCGCCTTCGCTCAATCGACCTTGCTGACGCTGGGCACCGCATCGGGCGGCGGCACCTACTTCGTCGTCGGCGAAGCCATGGCCAGGATCCTGACGGAAAAGGCCAGGCTGCAGGTGGTGCCCCAGCAGACCCAGGGGCCGAACCAGAACATGATCCTGATCGACGACAGGAAGATCGAGCTCGGCATGGTGACCATGGGCGTGGCGCTGCAGGGGCTGACCGGCACCGGCTCCTGGACCCGCGGCAAGAAGTACGAAAACGTGCGCGCACTCTTTCCGATGTACGACACGCCGCTGCAGTGTGCGGCGCTCGAGAAGTCGGGCATCGCAAGCTTCAAGCAGCTCGACGGCAAGACGGTCGGCACCGGTCCCAAGGCCGGCACGGCCGGCACCTATTTCCCGCTGATCTTCGAGACGCTCGGCCTGAAGGTGCAGGCGCGCAACGGCCAGAGCTCCGATATGGCCAATCTGCTGAACGACGGCGTCATCGATGCTTTCTGCTTCGGCGCCGGCGTGCCCATCCCGGCCTTCAGCGAGCTCGACGCTGCTCAACAGGTCGTCTTCTTCACCTGGACCGATCCCGAGCTTGCGGCCATCCGCAAGAGCCTTCCGGAGTTTTCCGAGACCGTCATTCCCAAGGGCGCCTACAAACAGCAGCCTGATGACCAGAAGACCGTCGGCCTGTTCAACTTCGCGATCGCCAACAAGGACATGAGCGACAATCTCGCCTACACGATCACCAGAGCGATCCTGGAGAACAACGCCGCCATGGTGCGCGCCCATCCGGCGGCCAAGGAGACGGTGGCCGCCAACGCCATGCGCAACACCTTCCTGCCCTTCCATCCCGGCGCGGTGCGCTACTACAAGGACAAGGGCATCAAGCTCGACCCGGGAGCGCTGCCGAAGTAATGTGAGGCGTGAGCCAAGCAATCGCCTACATCAGCCGTGATACAGACGGCCTGCACTGGAAGAAGGTTCTCGAAGACGCGCTGGGTCCGATCGACTACCGCACCCTCGACGACCTCGGGAACAAAGACGATATCGAGATCGCCCTGGCCTGGAAGCCGGACCGCGGCCTGATCGCGTCGTTCAGGAACATCAAGCTGATCGTCTCGCTGGGCATGGGAGTCGACCATCTGCTGGCCGACGACAAGCTGCCCGACGGCATACCGATCGTGCGCATCATGGATGACGGGCTGGTCGGCCAGATGAGCGAATACGCGATCTTCTGGGCGCTGCGCCATCACCGCGACATCGACAAGTACGCCGAAAGCCAGCGCGCCAGGCAATGGAAGCCGCTCGACTTCGTCGACACGATCCATCGCCGCGTCGGCGTGATGGGGCTGGGCACGATCGGCCAGGACACGGCCAAGAAGTTCGCGGCGCTCGGCTTTCCGACGGCGGGCTGGAGCCGCACGGCCAAGGCGCTGCCCAACATAGAAGCCTTCCACGGCAAGGACGGCTTCGAGAAGTTCCTGGCGCGCACCGACATCCT